>NZ_JARESO010000044.1:0-71543 GCF_046030175.1 Paraburkholderia sp. RL17-373-BIF-A | reverse complement strand
AACGCGAATAAACCACCGTGAACTCAAGGAAAGGCCAACACCTTAAAACCAACAACCACCTGCGGCGCAGACCAAAACCAGCAACATCAATCCCGCGCCGACGAAGCCGCCCCATGACTCAACCAATCGAGCACAGCGCTAGCATCATCATCAGCCCCTTGCCTGGCTTTGGCGACCGTCTCCGCGACATCAGCGCTGGGCACAGCACGCCGAATAGCCACTCCAACGGCAAGAATATCGATCATGACGAGATGCAAGATCCGCGAAATCATGGACAACTGCGACTCACGAATTTCAATGTGATCGGTTTCCAAAGCCACAGTAGCCCGCTTAGCCAACGGCGTATTGCTCGAAGTAATAGCAATCACCTTAGCCCCGGCCTGCATAGCCACATCCAGCACGCGCAGCAATTCAGGCGCGCGCCCTGACTTGGACACAGCAACGATCACATCCCCCTTCCCAAGCAAAGCCGCTGACGCCGCCTGCATATACAAATCGCCATAGGCAATAGTAGGAATACCAAACCGGAAGAACTTGTAATGCGCATCCTGCGCGACGATATTCGAATTCCCGAGCCCATAGAACTCGATCCTCCGCGCGCCGTTCAGAAGATCGATAGCCCGCTCGACCTGATCGAAGTTCAAATGCTCGCGCAACTGCAAAATCGCCGACACGGTGTTATCCAGCACTTTCGCGCCGAAGTCCGTCGCGGTATCACCCAGATGCACCTGGCTATGACTCACCGGAATCGTACCGGTTAACCCCGTGGCCAGCTTCAGCTTGAAATCCGACAACCCTTGGCAACCGAGCGAACGACAAAACCGGATCACCGTCGGCTGACTCACATCCGCCTTGCGAGCGATATCGACAATCGGATCATTAATAATCGACCGCGGATGATTCAGCGCGAGATCGGCCACACGTCGCTCGGCTGGCGTCAACGCATCGCGCATCTGCCGAATTCGCTCGAACACCGCTGATGAACTGCCGCCCGCGCGATTCGACAATTGCTCGGCAAGAATCGCCGATACACCGAGAAACGCCGGATATTCAGCGGTAATCACATACGTCGGCACGTTCTGCAGATAAGCCTCGAACCGGCCTTTAGCCTCGAAGCGCTTGCGAAACGACGACCGCGAGAAGAACTCGCCAAGCCGAGGCACGACACCACCGCCGATATAGATCCCGCCCAACGCCCCGAGCGTCACGGCGATATTGCCCGCGAAGGTGCCGAGAATGCCGCAGAACACATCGACGGACTCAGCCGCGAGCGGCTCGCCTTCCAGCGCGCGCTTGACGACCTCGACGGTGTCGACATTTGCCGCCACGCGCTTCTTGTCGCGGCCCGCGAGCGCGCGATAAATCACTTCGATGCCAGGGCCTGCGGCCACTCGCTCGAACGACACATGCGACCATTTCTTGCGCGCATATTGCAGCACGATATCTTCGCGTTCATCAGCCGGCGCGAACGTAGCGTGGCCACCTTCGCTGCCAAGCGCGATCCAGCGGTCGTCAGCGGGAATCAAACCGGACACGCCCATGCCGGTACCCGGACCGAGCAACCCAATCACGCTATTCGGCCGCCGCGCGCCGCCGCCCACCTGCACGCGTTGCTGGTCGGTGAGACCGGGCAGCGCCATCGCCAGCGCGGTAAAGTCGTTCACCACCAGCAGCGTGTCGAAACCAAGCGCGCGTCGCGTGGCTTCGATCGAAAAGCTCCAGTCGTGATTCGTCATGCTCACCTGATCGCCGTCGACCGGGTTCGCAATCGCGATCGCCGCGTGATTCACGCGGCCGATCTTGGTGTCCTTCAGATACTTCTTGATGACTTCGGCAACGCCCGGATAGTCCGCGCACGGATAGACCTTCACCGAGCCGATTTCGCCCGGGCTAGTCTCCAGCGCGAAGCGCGCATTGGTGCCGCCGATGTCGGCCAGCAGCCTCGGTCCATCGGCGTGCTGGCCCGCGCCCGGAACAGCCTTAGTTTGCACACCAGTAGACATCGAGTCTCACTCCCTTGTCGTTTGCCAACTGCGAGATGGCATTTTTTTGTAGCGAAGCGGACGCGGCATTCAGCACGTCCATCTTGCGCGGTCCTGCGATCAGCAAGAACAGATGCTTCACTTCCTTCAACGCGGACATGGACCAACTCACGCGCGCATGCGGCGCGCTGCCGGGGTGCACGGCAACGAAGCGCTCGGTCGTCGTGATCGCGTGGTCCCATTCGGGCGAGTCGGCAAAGATCGACGCGGTGTGGCCGTCTTCGCCCATGCCGAGAATCGCGACGTCCGGCACGACGCTGAAGCGCGAATCGGCATTCAGCGCGGCGACATGCGCGTTCAGATCTTGCGTGGTGTCCACGAGCGGCCAGAAGGTGGCGTCCTTCGCGGCATTCTGCAGCAGCGTGGCGTGCACCAGTTGCGAGTTGCTCGCGCTGTCCGTCTCCGGCACCCAGCGGTCATCGACCAGCGTCACGGCGATGCGCGCCCAGTCGAAGGTTTGCGTGGACAACGTCTGCAGGAACGGGCGCGGACTGCTGCCGCCGGACACTGCAAGCATTGCGGGGCGCGCGCCGGTGGTGGAACCGGCGGCCTGTGCGGCGAGCGACGCATGCAACGCGTCGCCGACCGCTTTCGCCAACGCGTCGGATTGGGCGCGTTGATCGTCGAAAGCGTGAAGCTCGATCACTTCTCCTCCGTGCTGCTTTTTTGTGTGATCTGCGGAATGTGCCGTACTGCTCTCACGCGATGCCTGCAAAGTGGATGACTTGCAGGCGCCCTCGTGATACCGGCGCCATTCCGTTCAGTTCGTCGGTGGGTCTTACGGGCGACACGTCATATTCCATTCAATACGACGCGCCGCCGTGATTCAATTCTCTTCTTCGAGCCAGCAGGTGCCGTGCTGCGCCAGCATCGCGCTCGATGCGGCCGGTCCCCACGTACCCGATGCGTACGGCTTGGGCGGCTTGTTCGACACCTTCCATTCGTTCAGGATCGGTTCGACCCAGCGCCATGCGGCCTCCTGCTCGTCGCGCCGCACAAACAGCGCGAGGCGACCGTTGATCACATCGAGCAGGAGACGCTGATATGCCTCCATCTGTCCTTCGCGGAAGAACTGGTCGAACGCGAGGTCGAGGTGGACGCTGGCCAGGTTCATGCCTTCGCCGGGCTGCTTCGCGAGACAGTACAGGCGAATGGTTTCGTTCGGCTGCAGGCGGATCACCAGACGGTTCGCGCCGGCGCGTAATGCGGAGGCGCCCAGCGCCGAATGTGGCACCGCACGAAAGTTCACCACGATCTCGGCGACACGGTCGGCGAGGCGCTTACCGGTGCGCAGGAAAAACGGCACGCCGGCCCAACGCCAGTTTTCGATCTCGACCTTCAGCGCAACGAAGGTTTCGGTCGTGCTGTCCGGCCTCACGCCGGACTCGGTGGCGTACGCCGGCACCGCGGTGCCGCGAATCACGCCCGAATGATACTGCCCACGCACGGCGACCTTGCCGATATCGCGTGGATCGATGGGCTTCAAAGCGCGCAGCACGCGCAGCTTTTCGTCACGCACCGAATCCGAATCCATGGAGTGCGGCGGTTCCATCGCCACGATGGAAAGCAGTTGCAGCAAATGGTTCTGCACCATGTCGCGCAACGCGCCGGTATTGTCGTAGAAGTCGCCGCGCGCTTCCACGCCGAGCTCTTCGGCGATCGTGATCTGGATGCTCTCGACCCACTCGCGGCGCCACAGCGGCTCGAACAGCGCATTGCCGAAGCGCAACGCCAGCAGGTTCTGCACCGGTTCTTTACCGAGGTAGTGGTCGATCCGGTAGATCTGTTCTTCAGCGAAGATTTCGCCGACCGCATCATTAATTGCATTCGACGACTTGAGGTCGTAGCCGAGCGGCTTCTCCAGCACGATGCGCGAATTCTCGTTCAGCCCGACCGATGCCAGCGCATGGCAGATCGGTACGAACAGCGACGGGCCCGTTGCCAGATAGAACACGCGGATGCCCGGCAGATCCTTGATCGCGTCGCGCAAATGGACGAAGTCTTCCGCTTTGCCGAGGTCGATATTCACGAACTCGATGCGCTCCAGAAAGCTCGCCCATGCCGTTTCGTCCACACCGTTCTTCGACACGTGCGGTTTGACGTGCTCGTTCACCCACTCAATGTACTCGCGGCGATCCGTGGCATGCCGCGCCACCGCGACGATCTTGCCGCTGTCGGCCAGCATGCCGCCTGCACGGTGTGCTTCAAACAGTGCGGGCAGGATCTTGCGCATCGACAGGTCGCCGGTGCCGCCGAAGAGAACGAAGGTGAAGCTTGAATCGGTTTGCATGAGTCTCCGTCGATGTCCTGGGGCCGCGGAAGGTGAGCGAAAGTGCGACCGTAGTCCGATAAAATATTTTTTGACACTGAATTGTAGTTTAACTACAATCCAAATCAAGAGGTAGCGCTAATTCGATGAAAAAAGCGTGCGCTGTGAGTCAAGATGCGCGTTTTCCCGAATCGGCAGGCGTCCCCTGCATGTTAACGGACATTGCGTGTCGGCACGTGCCAGCATGCCCCGGCGGCCCTTACGGAAAGCCGGGGAGCTGAACCGCCGGCAGGGTCTGCCCCAAGTTGACGTGCAAGGCACCTCGAGTCTGCCGCGCGCGACGCGGGCAGGCAAAAATCAAAAGAGGAGACAGTCAGTTGCATCCCGAACCACTCATCTCTTGAGCTTCCAGCGGCCGAAAATCGGTCCGCCGGCACATGCCTTAAGGCATGCGCCCGACCGTGCTCGATCGCCCAGTGTTTTGCCTGTTTGAACCAACCACAGCACCCTGGCGACATCAGGGGCCATTTGTTTTTTGTTCAGGTGTCTGGAGGAGATAAGCAATGAAATTTCGCGCGATCATGGGCGCTTTGTGCGCCGCAGGTCTGATGTGTGGCGTCTCGGCTGTGCAAGCCGCCGAGTCGGTCGAAGTGTTGCACTGGTGGACTTCGGGCGGTGAATCGAAAGCCGTCGGCGTCCTCAAGGACGACATGACGAAGCAGGGTTACACGTGGAAGGACTTCGCGGTTGCGGGTGGCGCCGGCGCGGCTGCCATGACGGCACTCAAGACGCAGGTGATCTCGGGCAACGCGCCGACCGCTGCGCAGATCAAGGGTCCGCTGATCCAGGACTGGGCGTCGCAAGGCGTGCTGGTGCCGATCGACTCCGTCGCGGGTGACTGGAAGAAGAACCTGCCGCCGGAAATCGACAAGATCATGCACGCGGACGGTCACTACGTCGCGGCTCCCTTCTCGGTGCACCGCGTGAACTGGCTGTACATCAACAAGGCAGCGCTGGACAAGGCGGGCGGCAAGGCGCCGACCACGTGGCCTGAGTTCTTCGCGGTGGCCGACAAGATGAAGGCCGCGGGCATCCAGCCGATCGCGATGGGTGGCCAGCCGTGGCAAGACCTGACGCTGTGGGAAGACGTCGTGCTGTCGCAAGGCGCGGGCTTCTACAAGAAGGCGCTGGTTGATCTCGACGAGAAGACGCTGACGTCGGATCAGATGGTCGGCGTGTTCGACACGGTCCGCAAGATTCAGGGTTACTTCGACGCGGGCCGCACGGGTCGTGACTGGAACCTGGCAACGGCCATGGTCATCAACGGCAAGGCCGGCATGCAGTTCATGGGCGACTGGGCGAAGGGCGAATTCGCCAACGCCGGCAAGAAGTCGGGCTCGGACTACATCTGCGCCGCTGTGCCGGGCACGGAAAAGTCGTACACGTTCAACGTCGACTCGTTCGTGTTCTTCCAGCAGAAGGGCCAGAAGGCGGCAACGCCGGGTCAGCTCGCACTGGCGAAGACGATCATGTCGCCGGACTTCCAGGAACAGTTCAGCCTGAACAAGGGTTCCATCCCGGTTCGTCTGGGCGTGTCGATGGCCAAGTTCGACGACTGCGCGAAGAAGTCGTACGCGGATGAACAAGTGGCGATCAAGTCGGGCGGCTATGTGCCTTCGCTGGCACACGGCATGGCGCAACCGGATGCAGCAGCCGGCGCGATCTCGGACGTGGTCACGAAGTTCATGAACTCGCAGCAGGATTCGAAGAGCGCTGTTGCCGCGCTCGCGAAGGCAGCGAAGACCAAGTAAGTTGCGTCAAACGAAGCGGCGCGCCCGGCGGTTCAGCAACGGGCGCCGGGCGCGCCCTTCGTGTCGCTGATTGCCGGGGTTTTACTCGTTGCATTGGCAGGCGGCTTCACCCTGGTTTCATAGAGTCACACCTATGTCGTTACGGCCTCGCGTTTTTTCAGCGTGAAGGTCCCGGCGGCACAGTTTCAGCAGGAGTCGAGTAGTGACTGCTTCTATCAGCGGAAACGGGAAAACGGCCACCGTGACCCGCCGCACGTCGCCGATGGCGGCCCTTGCCGATCGCTGGATTCCGAAGCTGGTGCTCGCACCCAGCGTCGTGATCAGCCTGATCTTCGTGTATGGCTTCATCGCCATTACCGGCTTTCTGTCGCTGTCCAATTCGCGACTGATGCCACGTTATGAATTTGTCGGTCTCGATCGTTATCGCGAGCTGTTCGATAACGATGTGTTCTGGACGTCGGCTGCCAACCTCGGCTGGTTCGGCATCCCGTTTATCGGTATCTGTATCGGTCTGGGTCTGTTCCTCGCGATCCTGCTCGATCAGCAGATCCGCAACGAAGGCGCGCTGCGCGCCGTGTTCCTGTACCCGATGGCGCTCTCGTTCATCGTGACGGGTACGGCGTGGCAATGGATCATGACGCCGAGCATCGGCCTCGAGAAGGTGTTCCACGACTGGGGCTGGACAAGCTTTTCGTTCGGCTGGCTGGGCGACCCGGACAAGGCGATCTTCTGCGTCGTGATCGCGGCCGTGTGGCAATCCGTGGGCTTCGTGATGGCGCTGTTCCTCGCGGGCCTGCGCGGTGTCGACGGTGAAATCTTCAAGGCCGCGCAGATGGACGGCGCGAATCTGCCCACCATCTACCGAAAGATCGTGATTCCGAGCATGCGCCCGGTGTTCTTCTCCGTGCTGCTGATTCTCTGCCACATCACGATCAAGACCTTCGACCTGGTCGTTGCGTTGACCGCGGGCGGTCCGGGCACGTCTTCGTCGCTGCCGGCTATTTTCATGTACACGTTTTCGTTCAATCGCGGGCAACTGGGCGTCGGCGCGGCATCGTCGATGATGATGCTCGCCACTGTCGTAGCCGTGCTCGTGCCGCTGATGTATCTGGAATCGAGGAGCACCCGCAATGCAGCCTAAGATGACGATCAGCCGTGCCGTCATTTATGCGGCCTTGATCCTGTTCGCCCTGTACTTCCTGTTCCCGCTGTACGTGATGCTGTCCACGTCGTTCAAGGACATCGATCAACTGCGCACCGGCAACCTGCTCACGCCACCCACGCATTGGACCATCGATCCGTGGATCAAGGCGTGGAGCGGCGCCTGTACGGGTGTGCGTTGCGACGGCATGCAGCCGTTCTTCATGAACTCGGTGCGGATGGTGATTCCGGCCGTGCTGATCTCGTCGATCATCGGCGCGTTCAACGGTTATGTGCTCACGCACTGGCGCTTCCGTGGCGCGGATCCGATCTTCACGATGCTGCTGGTCGGCTGCTTCATTCCGTTCCAGGCGATCCTGCTGCCGATGGCGCGTTTCGAAGGCTTCCTCGGCCTGTCGAACACGACCACCGGGCTGGTGGTGGTGCACGTGATCTACGGCATCGCCTTCACCACGATGTTCTTCCGCAACTTCTACGTCAGCATTCCGGCTGAACTCGTGAAGGCGGCGCGCATCGACGGCGCGGGTTTCTTCACGATCTTCACGAAGATTCTGCTGCCGGTTTCGCTGCCGATTTTCATGGTGTGCCTGATCTGGCAATTCACGCAGATCTGGAATGACTTCCTGTTCGGTATTGTGTTCTCCGGTGTCGATTCGATGCCGATCACGGTGGCGCTGAACAACCTCGTGAACACCTCGACCGGCGTGAAGGAATACAACGTGGACATGGCCGGCGCGATCATCGCCGCGTTGCCCACGCTGCTGGTCTACATCATCGCCGGACGCTATTTCGTGCGCGGCCTGACGGCGGGCGCAGTGAAGGGCTAGACGCCAAGCTAAACCATCCGAGCGCGGCGGCGCTTCATGAAGCGCCGCCGTCACCCGAAGACGTTTTCAAGCAGTACCAGAGACAAGAGGATTCACAGCATGGCAAGCCTTTCCATCCGTGACGTGTACAAGACTTACCCGAACGGGGTGCCGGTCCTGAAGGGTGTCAATATCGACATCGAAGACGGCCAGTTCCTGATTCTCGTCGGCGGTTCGGGCTGCGGGAAGTCGACGCTGCTCAACATGATTGCCGGCCTCGAGACCGTGACCAAGGGCGAGATCCAGATCGACGGCAAGACGGTGAACAACCTGTCGCCGAAAGATCGCGACATTGCGATGGTGTTCCAGTCGTACGCGCTGTATCCGTCCATGACGGTGCGCGAGAACATCTCGTTCGGTCTGAACATCCGCAAGGTGCCGAAGAACGAGCAGACGCAGATCGTCGACCGCGTGTCGAACACGCTGCAGATCACGCACCTGCTCGATCGCAAGCCGGGTCAACTGTCCGGCGGCCAGCGTCAGCGCGTGGCCATGGGCCGTGCCCTTGCACGCGATCCGGTCATGTTCCTGTTCGATGAACCGCTGTCGAACCTCGACGCGAAGCTGCGTATCGAGATGCGTTCGGAAATCAAGCTGCTGCATCAACGCCTCGGCACGACGATCGTCTACGTGACGCACGATCAGATCGAAGCAATGACGCTCGGCGACCGCATCGCGGTGATGAAAGACGGCATCGTGCAGCAGTTCGGCGCACCGCAGGAAATCTACGATTCGCCGTCGAACCTGTTCGTGGCCGGCTTCATCGGCGCGCCGCCGATGAACTTCATCCAGGGCAAGCTGGTCGAGCAGGGCGCGGGCGTGGCGCTCGAACTGGATACGGGTGTCGCACGCACGGCGGTGAACCTGCCGTTCGACTCGGCGAAGGTGAAGTCGCATGTGGGCCGTGAGGTGATTCTCGGTCTGCGTCCGGAGCGCATCACCGATGCGCGCGGCGCGCATGGCGACAACGCGAAGCTGCAGCCGATCGAAGTGAAGGTCGACGTGATCGAGCCGACCGGTCCGGACACGCTGGTGTTCGCGCAGGTCAACGGCAAGCGCATTGTGAGCCGCGTGCACCCGGCCTCGAATCCGCAGCCGCTGACGAACACGACGTTGCTGTTCGATACGTCGAAGGCGGTGCTGTTCGATCCGACGAACGAAGAGCGGATTGCCTGATCGCGAAGTTCGATTGCATTAGAAGAAGAAAAGCCCCATGCGCTTCGCAACGCATGGGGCTTTTCGTTTTTGCGCGCCTCGCTTCGTTAGTCCGTGATGCGCAGATCCGGATTGTTGCGCGCCAGTTCGGTCACCCACTCGATGAACGCACGCAGCCGCGAACTCAGATTCCGGCGATGCGCGTAGAGCACCGAGAGCGGCGTGCCGGGGCTCGTATAGTCGGTGAGAATTTCCTTCAGCACGCCTTGCGCGATCAGATCGGCGACCATGAAACGCGACGGCTGGATGATGCCGTGACCGAGCGCGGCCGCGCCGATGTAGACCGAGCCGTCGTTCACGGCGAGCACGCTCTTGAGCGACACCTTGGCGATCTCGCCGTCCACCTGGTATTCGAACGGGAACGTTCTGCCCGTGCGCGCGGACACGTAGTTGACCGCGCGGTGCTCGCTCAATTCTTCGAGTGTGGTCGGCTCGCCATATTTCTCCAGATACGCCGGCGACGCGCACGTGACGATTCGCGCCTGACCGATCCGCCGCGCGACGAGGCTCGACTCCTCCGGCGTGCCCATGCGGATCACGCAATCCACGCCGTCCTGAATCAGATCGATGTTGCGGTCGGCGAGGCCGAGCCGCACGTCGATCTCGGGGTATTGTCGGTAGAAATCGTCGAGCGCGGGGAGCAGCAGCGCGCGGGCCAGCGTGCCGGACGTATCCACGCGGATCGTGCCGGCCGGATTTTCGCGTTTGTTCGACAGCGACGATTCGGCGTCGGTGACTTCGGCGAGGATGCGCACGCAGCGCTCGTAGAACAGCGCGCCGTCTTCGGTGACGCTGACCTGGCGCGTCGAACGATTCAGCAGACGCACGCCGACGTGTTCTTCCAGCGCCTGGATGGTGCGGCTGACTTTGGCGCGTGGCAGGTCGAGCGACTCGGATACTTTGGTGAAGCTGTTCGCTTCGACCACACGCGTAAATATCTCCATCGCTTCGAAACGGTCCATGTTTTGCCTTAAGGTTGAGTGGCGGAAGTAGGTTTCGAAGTGAAGTGTATAGGCTGGAAAAAATGTTGTCGCAAACGGTGATGGTGGGCGGGGCGCCGGCGCCCGTCTTTCGGCCGACGCGGCCGCGCCGCGGTCCCTCAATCGCGGTCCGGCGCGCCGAGTGGGAAATACGCGCGATACGGGCGCGCTTCATCCACCGCGCGTGCGAACGACGGCCGCGCCAGCAGGCGTTTGCGGTAGGCGAGCACGTGCGGAAACGCCGGGCCGATGGCGTGCGTCCAGTCGGCGTAAAACAGGAACGGCGCGGCGCCGCAATCGGCGAGGCTGAAGGTGTCGCCAGCCGCCCATTCGCGTTCCGCCATCACCTTGTTCAGCCAGCCGTACGCCGTGTCGAGCATGGCGCGTGCCTCGGCCACGGCTTGCGAGTCGCGCTCCGGCTCAGGGCGCATGCTGTCGTAGACGATCTTTTGCTGCGGCGTCGAGATGTAGTTGTCGAAGAAGCGGTCCATGCTGCGCACTTCCAGCGCGGCACGGGCGTCGGCTGGCAGCAGCGGCACCGGGCCGGGATGATAGAGGCCCAGGTACTCGATGATGATGCTCGCCTCCATCACGGTCCGGCTGCCGTCGACCAGCAGCGGAAAGCGCTTGATCGGCCAGAGCGCGGCGAATTCGGCCATGACTTGCGGGTCGTCGTGCGCCAGCAGGCGCAGTTCGAACGGCGTGCCGTTTTCGTAGAGCGCGGTCAGGACCTTCTGGCAGTAAGAGGAGAAGGGATGGGCGTAGAGCTTCAGAGGCATCGTGGTCACCTTGGGCGGTTGCTGATTCCGGGTGCGCTGCGGCGCGACGACGGCCAAAGGGCCGTTTACCTCACGACGAACGGCAGCGGCGTAAATCGACACTATGACGATTCATCCGACCCGGCATTCGTTACGACAAAGACGTCACAAAACTATGAAGAAAGATGGTGTAACATTTGAAAACTTTGTAAGAGACGCCGACGTGACCGGATAAATGGCGCAACAGAAGCGACCGGGGCGTCACTCAACAAATAACGAATAAATTCGACGCACGGGGAGCTTTACATGTCTACGATCACGTCCTCGGTGAATAGCGCGACGGCCAACGCGCAAAGCCAGGTCCAGCAAGCAGCGCAATCCATTATCAGCGGTTCGACCGGCAATTCGTCGATGGATGTGGCGACCCTGGTCTCGGCGCTCGTCAACGCCAGGACGGCGGGTCAGGCGGCGGCGCTGCAGGCGAGGCAAACCACCGACAACACCACCTTGTCCGCCTACGGCGCGCTCACTTCGGCGTTGTCCGCCTTGCAGGCGGCGATCAAGAATCTGTCGGATGGGACCACGTTGTCCACCTTCGCGGCCACCGCGAGCGGCAAGGGCCTGGACCCGAAAGCGGGCCCGGGTGCGGTTGCCGGCAGCTATGCGATCGATGTGACGCAGATCGCTTCGTCGCAGAGCCTGTCTTCGGCGGCGTTCGGCGCC
The DNA here is from genome assembly GCF_046030175.1 of Paraburkholderia sp. RL17-373-BIF-A. Classification (NCBI taxonomy): domain Bacteria; kingdom Pseudomonadati; phylum Pseudomonadota; class Betaproteobacteria; order Burkholderiales; family Burkholderiaceae; genus Paraburkholderia; species Paraburkholderia sp. RL17-373-BIF-A. The sequence goes on along the minus strand of NZ_JARESO010000044.1, from coordinate 59,718 downwards.
ACGACGCAACTCGGCACCGGTAAGTTGACGATCTCGGTCGGCGGCAAGTCGATGGACGTCTCGATCGACAGCACCAACAACACGCTGAGCGGTATCGCCAGCGCGATCAACAAGGCGTCCAACAACCCCGGCGTCACGGCGACGATCGTGACCGGCACCGGCGGCGCTCACCTCGTGCTGCGCTCGGCGACCACCGGCTCGGCCAACACGATCAACGTGGCCACCAGCAACGTCCAGAACGACGCGGGCCTGTCGAGCCTCGGCGTGACGTCCACGCCCGGTGCGAACGGCGGAGCGTCCACGATCGTATCGTCGGATGCCGGCAATGCGTGGCATCAGAGCGAAGTGGCGCAGGACGCGTTGCTCACCATCGGCGGGATCGCGGCGCGCAGCGCCAGCAATGCTGTCGCCGATGCGATCGCCGGCGTCACGCTGAATCTGTCGAGCGCTTCGGTCAGCAACCCGCAAACGCTGACCATCGCGCCGGACACCACCGCGCAGAACACGGCCATCACGAATTTCGCCAACCTGTACAACACCGTCGTCACCACGATCAGCAAACTGTCCTCATTCGACAAATCGTCGAAGACGGGCGGCGCACTGCTCGGCGATTCGACGCTATTGACGGTTAAGAACGCGCTGGCGTCGATCGTGGGCGGCGGGGTTGGTAAGGGCACTTCGGTGGTGAGTCTCGGGCATATCGGGATCACGCTGAAGGGCGATCCGGCGGACGGTACGCTGGTCGTCGACAGCGCGAAACTGACTGCGGCGCTCAATTCCAGTCCCGCGCAAGTGGCCGCCTTGTTCAATGCGACCGACGGCGTCGGCGCCAAATTGAACAAGAGCATCGACGAATTCACGCGGACGGGCGGCATCATCGATACGCGCAACAACGCGCTGACCGCCGACCTGAAGAGCGTGACCGCGCAGCAGACCAAGCTGAGCGATTACGCCACGCAATTGACGAAGCAGTATCAAAGTCAGTTCACCGCGCTGAACACGTTGATGGCGACCATGAACAACAACTCGGCCTACCTGACGGCGCTGTTCGGCGGCTCGAAGAGCGCGGGCGCGCTGGCGACCAACAAGTAAGTTTGAATGTAGGGCGGCGCGTTGCCTATTCGCGGGCAACGCGCCGTTTTGCGATTCACTCTATCAGTGCGGCAAACGCACATTGAACCGGAACGTCACGAGCCGTGCGAGCAGGATGAAGGCAGTCGCGATCAGCACGCTATACACCGTATCGACGTCCGCATAGTCCAGCAGCACATACAGCCAGCAGCCCACGAACGCACACGTCGCGTAAGGCCGCGAGTCGCGCAGAATCAGCGGCACTTCGTTGCACAGCACGTCACGAATCACGCCGCCGAAAACCCCCGTCAGCACGCCCATCATCACCGAGGTGAACCACGGCATTTGCGCATCGTGCGCGATCGACGTGCCTCCTATGCTGAACAGCCCCAGCCCGATCGCATCCGCCACCAGCAGAACCCGCTCGGAAACCAGCCGCGAGGTCATTTTCAATAGAGTCGGCGCGAACAGCGACATGACGAAGATCGCGATCAGATAATCCTGATGCTCGACCCAGTAAAAAGGCCGCCGTTCCAGCAGCACGTCGCGCAACGTGCCGCCGCCGAAGGCCGTGGCGACCGCCACCAGAAACGTGCCCACCGCGTCGAGCCGGCGAGTTTTGGCCTCGATGAAACCGGAGAGGGCGTACGCGAAAATCGCCAGCGCCTCCATGATGGTCAGCGCGAGCGTCAGCCTCGGATGGATCACCGTGGCTCCGTCAGGATCTGGCGTGAGCCGGCGACGCGCCCGGCTGCAACAGCACGACCACCGCGCCGGCGCCGCCGTCATGCGGGCGCGCCTGGCAGAACGCGATCACCTCGGACTTCTGCACGAGCCACGCGCGTACTTTGCCCTTCAACACCGGCTCCTTGCCGATCGATCCCAGGCCCTTGCCGTGAATCACGCGCAGACACCGCAAACCGCGCTTCACCGACTCGCGGATGAACTCCGCCAGCGCCTCGCGCGCCTCTTCACGCCGCATGCCATGCAGGTCGATTTGCGCCTGCACGATCCAGTCGCCGCGCCGCAGTTTGCGCACCACTTCCTGGCTCACGCCGGGGCGGCAGTAGGACAGCGTCTCGTCGGTTTCGAGCAGGATCTCGGGATCGAACTCGTCGGAGATCGCTTCGTGCAGCACGGCTTCTTCGTCGAGTTTGGTCTGCACCGGCAGCGGCGGCGGAGGATTGCGCGGCAGCGTGGCGCGCGGCGGCACGGCGAGCGGCGCGACCGCGCCGATTTCGCGGCGAAACAGATCGGCGTCCGCCGAGGCTTCGCGCTGCGCGGCTGCGGCGGCCGCCCGTTCACGCTCACGCCGTTGCGTGTCGACTTTGAGCGCGTCGCGCAACGCGCCGAGGCCGGCAAGACCGGCCGCCGGATCGAGCTTCGGCTCGGCAGCGGGTGCAGCCGGTTCGGGCGCGGGTCGCGCGACGGCTCGCGCGCGCTTCGGTTCGCTCGGATGGGGCTGGTTCTTCGGCATTTTTGGGTAATACACGCAGAAAAAGTAGATCGGTCGCGCGACGTTTTCTTGCGACCGGAATGCAAAAAGGCCGCCGGCTTGGCAGCCGCGGCCTTCTTTCAAGCTGGCGGCCGGGTCACGCCCAGTCGCCATTTTACCGTTGCGCTAGTTTTCCCGACCGGTCCGCAGACCGGCGCGGCCGATTAACGCTCGGCTTCCTGACTCATGGCGTGCTCGCCGACCATCTCGTCGATGGTTTCCAGATAGCGTTGCGCGTCGAGCGCGGCCATACAGCCCGTGCCGGCGCTGGTGATCGCCTGGCGATACACGTGGTCCTGCACGTCGCCCGCTGCGAACACGCCCGGCACGCTGGTCGCGGTCGCAAAACCGTTCAGGCCGCCCTTGGTGATGATGTAGCCGTTCTTCATCTCCAGCTGGCCCGCGAAAATGTCCGTGTTCGGCTTGTGGCCGATCGCGACGAACAGACCTTGCAGCGCGATGTCTTCGGTGGCGCCGGTTTGCGTGTTCTTGATGCGCAGGCCGGTCACGCCGGACTGGTCGCCGGTCACTTCGTCGAGCGTGTGGTTCCACTTGATCTCGACCAGGCCTTCCTTTTCCTTCGCGAGCAGGCGGTCGATCAGGATCGGCTCGGCGCGGAACTTGTCGCGGCGATGGATCACCGTCACCTTCTTGGCGATGCCGGACAAATAGAGGGCTTCCTCGACCGCGGTATTGCCGCCGCCGATCACGGCCACATGTTGCTGCTTGTAGAAGAAGCCGTCGCAGGTGGCGCAGGCCGATACGCCTTTGCCCATGAACGCTTCTTCCGACGGCAGGCCAAGATATTGCGCCGATGCGCCGGTCGAGATGATCAGCGAGTCGCACGTGTATTCGCCCGAGTCGCCGATCAGGCGGATCGGCTTCTCATCCAGTTTGGCCGTGTGGATGTGGTCGAAAATGATCTCGGTGTTGAAGCGCTCGGCGTGCTCCAGAAAGCGCGCCATCAGTTCCGGGCCTTGCACGCCGTTGCCGTCGGCGGGCCAGTTTTCGACGTCGGTCGTGGTCATGAGCTGGCCGCCTTGGGCCAGACCTGTGACCAGCACCGGCGCGAGATTGGCGCGCGCCGCGTAGACCGCGGCCGTGTAGCCGGCGGGACCGGAACCAAGAATCAGAACCTTGGCGTGTTTCGTGGAAGTTGCGGGCATGATCGAATCCTTTTACGGCGCCCGGCTCGCCCATGCGAGGCCGCGCGACTTGAGCTGAAACTGTAGATGGGTATCAGCGCGACATTATAAAGGGCGGGGCGCCGGGCTGCTCCATGAAGCTTTCCGATCACGCCGATAGCGTCGGCGGCGCGCCCGGCAACGCCTTTCTGTGGCCAAACGGCCAAGTTACCGTCATTTACAGCCTCGCGCGGGGCACTGCGTTTACAATAGGCCGGATCGAAGTTCCCGGAAGCCGGGATCGGGCCCGAAGCCGCGCTGGGCGAGGCTCCCCCACGGCTCAGGCCGGGAATCGGGCACACACGCAACAGGATCAATGGCAAAAGCTCCCTATTCCGCGAGCGCGCAGGCATTGCCGCACCGCATGTCGCGCCTTTTCACCGAAATCCGCTGGATCCTGCAGGTGGCGCTCGGCGTTTTCCTGCTCATGGCGCTCGTCAGCTACAGCCGGCGCGATCCGAGCTGGACCCATGCCGCGCAGGTCGACCATATCGCCAACTGGGCGGGCCGCGTCGGCGCGTGGACGTCCGACATCCTGCTGCTGCTGTTCGGCCTGTCCGCCTACTGGTGGATCGTGCTGCTCGGCCGCCATATCTCCGCAAACTACAAGCGCATTACCCGTCACGAGGAAGAGCAGGAAGACTTGCCGCGTGAGAGCTGGCTCGCCGACGCGTTCGCCTTCATGCTCGTGCTGCTGGCCTGCGACGGCATCGAGGCGCTGCGCATGTGGTCGCTGAAAGTGCAGTTGCCGCGCGCGCCGGGCGGCGTGATCGGCGAGGCGGTCGCGCGCGGTGTGTCGCACGCGCTGGGTTTCACGGGCGGTACGCTGGCGCTCCTGATCGTGCTCGGCATCGGTTTGTCGTTGTATTTCCGTTTTTCGTGGCTGTCAGTGTCGGAGAAGGTCGGCGAATCGATCATTTCCGCGGTGACGTTTGCCAAGCTGCGCCGTGAGGCCGGCCGCGACCGCAAGCTCGGTGAGGCGGCTGCAGTGAAGCGCGAGGGCAAAGTCGAGAAGGGCCGCGTGCGGATCGAGGAGCACGAGCCGGTCATGATCGTGCCGCCGGTCGTCACGCCGGCCAAGTCGGAGCGTGTCGAGAAGGAGCGGCAAGTGCCGCTCTTCACTGACCTGCCGGGCGATTCCACCTTGCCGCCCATTTCGCTGCTCGATGCCGCGCCCGTCGCGCAGGAAACCATTTCGGCGGATACGCTGGAATTCACTTCGCGTCTGATCGAGAAAAAGCTCAAGGACTTCGGCGTCGAAGTGAGCGTGGTCGCGGCGTATCCGGGTCCGGTGGTCACGCGCTATGAAATCGAGCCGGCCACGGGAGTGAAGGGCAGCCAGATCGTCGGCCTCGCCAAGGACCTCGCGCGGTCGCTGTCGCTCGTGTCGATCCGCGTGGTCGAAACGATTCCGGGCAAGAATTTCATGGCGCTGGAGTTGCCGAACCAGCGTCGTCAGACCGTGAGCCTGTCCGAGATTCTCGGCTCGGCGGTTTATGCGGATGCCGCGTCGCCGTTGACCATGGGCCTTGGCAAGGACATCGGCGGCAAGCCGGTGTGCGCCGACCTCGCGAAGATGCCGCACTTGCTGGTGGCGGGTACGACGGGTTCGGGCAAGTCGGTGGGTATCAACGCGATGATCCTGTCGCTGCTCTATAAGGCGAGCGCCGAACAGGTCCGCATGATCCTGATCGATCCGAAGATGCTCGAAATGAGCGTGTACGAAGGCATTCCGCATCTGCTGTGTCCGGTAGTCACGGACATGCGCCAGGCCGGTCACGCGCTGAACTGGGCGGTCGCCGAAATGGAGCGACGCTACAAGCTGATGAGCAAGCTCGGCGTGCGTAACCTCGCCGGCTACAACAACAAGATCGACGAAGCCGCCAAACGCGAAGAAAAGCTGCCGAATCCGTTCAGCCTCACACCGGACGATCCGGAGCCGCTCACGCGTCTGCCGAACATCGTCGTGGTGATCGACGAACTGGCCGACCTGATGATGGTGGTCGGCAAGAAGGTCGAAGAGCTCATCGCGCGGATCGCGCAGAAGGCGCGCGCGGCTGGCATTCATCTGATTCTGGCCACGCAGCGTCCGTCGGTGGACGTGATCACCGGCCTCATCAAGGCCAACGTGCCGACGCGGATGGCCTTCCAGGTGTCGTCGAAGATCGACTCGCGCACGATTCTCGACCAGCAGGGCGCGGAATCGCTGCTCGGCATGGGCGACATGCTGTATCTGCCGCCGGGCAGCGGCTTGCCGGTGCGCGTGCACGGCGCGTTCGTGTCGGACGAGGAAGTGCACCGCGTCGTCGACAAGCTCAAGGAACAGGGCGAGCCGAACTATATCGAAGGCATTCTCGAGGGCGGCGTGACGGGCGAGGGCGACGAAGGCTCCGCGGGCGCCGGGGGAACCGGCTCGGGCGACGGTGAGTCGGACCCGTTATACGACCAGGCGGTCGATGTGGTGCTGAAGAACCGTCGCGCGTCGATCTCGCTGGTGCAGCGGCATTTGCGCATCGGCTATAACCGCGCGGCGCGCCTGCTCGAGCAGATGGAGAACTCGGGCGTGGTGTCGGCGATGTCGTCGAACGGCAATCGCGAGATTCTTGCGCCGGCGCGGGAAGCGGAATAGCCCGACGGGCCTCAGTTCCGCGGCAAGACGGGCGGTGTGCCGTCGGTTGCGAAGCTGCCTGCGTTACCGCAGCGGGGAGCGGACGGCAAGCCGTGCTTCCACGACGTTCAGGCGCCGGCCGACTCTCTAAGGCTCGTTTAAGGCTGATTGCCTAAGCTGCTATAACACGTAAGCATGGCCGGCCGAGGGCAAGCCATCTGGCTTTGCGCCAGGCGCTCATCGCCGCGGGCACACAAGGATCGCCCGTGCGCCCACGACCACGGCCGCTCAACGAATTCAATCAAGGGAGAAAACTACATGCAGCTATTCGCGCAGCAGCACGCTCGAGAGAATGCTCAATCCAGCCGTTTCGGTCAGCTTGCCCGCACCCTCATGCGTAGCGTGGGCAGCGTGGCGATCGGCGCGTCGGTGCTGTTCGCGTCGCAGGCGTTCGCGAGCGGCACCGAGCAACTGAAGGCGTTCGTCGCGCAAGTGCATTCGGCGCGCGGCACTTTCGTGCAGCAGGAAGTGCGGGCACCGAGCAAGGCGCAAAGTGCGAGCGGCACGTTGTCGACCACGGGTACCGGCAAGACCGGCACGTCGAGCGGCACGTTCACGTTCGCGCGTCCCGGCAAATTCATCTGGCAATACGAGAAGCCGTATGCCCAACTGCTGCAGGCGGACGGCGACAAGCTCTACGTGTACGACAAGGATCTGAATCAGGTGACGGTGCGCAGCCTCGGCGGCGCGCTCGGCGCGAGCCCGGCGGCAATCCTGTTCGGCAGCAACGATCTGGACAAGAACTTCACGCTGCGTGATGCGGGGGTGAAGGCCGGCATCGACTGGCTCGAACTGACGCCGAAGGCGAAGGACACGCAATTCCAACGCGTCGGCATCGGCTTCAAGGACGGCAATCTCGAAGCGATGGAATTGCACGACGTGTTCGGCAACGTGACTTTGCTGACCTTCTCGAACATTCAGAAGAATCCGCCGCTGCCGGCCGATGCATTCAAGTTCACGGTGCCGAAGGGCGCGGACGTGATCAACGGATAAGCCGCCTTGGGGCGAGACGAAGTGCAGAGAAAGCCGCGCCTGAAAGCGCGGCTTTTTTATTGCACGCGTTTTCTAACTTACTCGTCCACTTCCAGAACCTGCACCGGATGCGCGGCCTTCATGTCGTCGATGAATGCTTCGACGATATCCGTGCGATGCTGCCGCGCCCGCGTGACCATGTGGAACGCGACGCGGTAACGCATCTGCGCCGGATTCAGCGCGCCGAGCAGCCCTTGCTTGACGAACGGCGCCGCGAAATGCCCGGGCAGATAGCCGAGGTGATGCCCGGAGAGCACCAGCATCGCGACCGCTTCCATATTGTCGGCGACGGCGGTGACGTTCTGCGGCGTGGTCGAACTTTCGGCTTCGGGCAGCGGATAACTGCGCCACGCCCATTCATGCTGCGCGGCCTCGGCAGGCGGCACCTCGCCGGCCTGAGCGAACAACGGATGCCCTTTCGCGCAATAAGCGAACTGATCTTCCGCGAACACCTCGGTGTATTCGAGCGACGGCACGCGATGCCAGAAATAGCCGATGCCGATCTGAATCCGCCCATTCAACAGCAACTCTTCGAGTTCGCCCGGCGAGCGCACCAGAATCGAAAACCGCACCGACTGATCGCGCGCCCGGAAGCGGCCGATCGCGTCGCTGATGCGCGCGCTCGCCGACACCGGCGTGTGGCCTATCATGCCGATATCGAGTGTGCCGACGAGCTTGCGACCGACGTTGCGCGCCTGCATGCCGAAGGTGTCGACGGCTGAGAGCAGAGCGCGGGCGGCGTCGATGAACTGCTCGCCGCGCGCGGTCAGGCTGAAGCCGCCGCGGCCGCGCTCGCACAACCGGTAGCCGAGGCGCGTTTCCAGCGTGGCAAGCTGCGTGCTGATGGTCGACTGGCCGACGTTCAGGGTCGCCTGGGCCGGCGACACGCCGCCCGCGTCGACAATGGCGAGAAATACGCGGATCAGCCGCAGGTCGAGATCGGTGAGTTGGGAGAACATAGGTCAGGATACATCGCTGAGAATCAATGTGAAGTTTATTCCGTCGGTATTTTAACTTCTCGAAAACTGCTCAAGAATCGAGATTCGCCCGGCAAGGTGCGGTTTTGATGCTTCTCCTCGGCCGGTCTGCACGATTTTGCTTGCTGCCCCCTTTTCATTGCCGAGACACGATGAATACCTCTTCCTTCATTTCCCCAGAAGCCGGCGAACGGCCGCAGCCGCTGTCCGGCAACGCCATGCCCCGCTGCGGCGGCATCGCAACGATGATGCGGCTGCCGAACGTCGGCTCGGCCGAAGGGTTCGACGCCTGCTTCGTCGGCGTGCCGTTCGACCTCGGCACCTCGAACCGCACCGGCGCGCGCTTCGGTCCGCGCCAGATCCGCAGCGAGTCCGTGTTGCTGCGTCCGTACAACATGGCGACGCGCGCGGCGCCCTTCGATTCGCTGCGCGTGGCCGATCTCGGCGACGTCGCGATCAATCCGTATAACCTGCACGATTCGATCAAGCGCATCGAAACCGCGTACGACGAAATTCTCCAGCACGATTGCAAGCCGATCACGCTCGGCGGCGATCACACCATCGCGCTGCCGATCCTGCGCGCGATTCATCGCAAGCACGGCAAGGTCGGCCTGATTCACGTGGATGCGCACGCGGACGTCAACGACACGATGATGGGCGAGAAGATCGCGCACGGCACGCCGTTCCGGCGCGCGGTGGAAGAGGGCTTGCTCGATTGCGATCGTGTCGTGCAAATCGGTTTGCGCGGCACGGGTTACGCGGCGGAAGACTTCGACTGGTGCCGCGATCAGGGCTTCGAAGTGGTGCAGGCCGAGGCGTGCTGGAACCAGTCGCTCGTGCCGTTGATGGCGCGTATTCGCGAGCGTATGGGCGACGGTCCGGTGTACATCACGTTCGACATCGACGGGATCGATCCGGCCTTTGCGCCGGGTACGGGCACGCCGGAAATCGCCGGCCTGACGGTGCCGCAGGCGCTGGAAATCATTCGCGGCTCGCGCGGGCTGAACATCGTCGGCTGCGATCTGGTCGAGGTCGCGCCGCCGTACGATCCGTTCGGCACGACCGCGCTGCTCGGCGCGAATCTGGCGTTCGAATTGCTGTGCGTGTTGCCGGGCGTCGAGTATCGGGCGTCCACGCGCTGAAGCGACTTGCGTGATAAGAAAAGGCCTGCATTTGCAGGCCTTTTCGCATTTCTGGGTTCGCGTGACGCTCGCTCAAGACTCAGGCATACGCCGTCTTGCGCGTCGACACGAACACCAGATAGCACGCCGCGCCGATCACCAGCGCGGGCAGCGTCGCGCCGAGATTCGGCAGCCATTGGTTGATCGCCTGATACGCGACGATGCCGATGGCCCACGCGAGGAACGCGCTCAGATGCCAGCCGCCCGAGAAGCCGTAACGGCCGCGCACGTCGGCGAGCGCGGCGGCTTCGATGCGGCGCTTGCGCACGATGAAGTGATCCACCAGCACCACACCGAACAGCGGCGCGAACACCGAGCCGATCAGCAGCAGGAAGTTCTGATACTTCGCCATCGGCACGGCCACGGCGATCAGCGTGCACAACGCACCGAACGCCGCCGACAACAGAGGCACGCTGCCGCGAGCCCAGACCGTGCCGGTCGACACCGCGGCCGAGTGGATATCGGCGAAGGCGTTGTCGACTTCGTCGATCAGGATCAGCAGCAAGGCGAGGCCGCCGCCGGCTTGCGCCAGCGCGCCCGTCAGCAGAGCGTCGCCGCCGCCTGCCGCGAGGCCGTAGATCGCGCCGAGCGCGTAAAACCAGACGTTGGCGATGCCGTAGCCGAGCAGCGTGCCGCGGAAGGTTTCGCCGGGGCGCCGTCCGAAGCGCGTGTAGTCGGCGATCAGCGGCAGCCACGACAGCGGCATGGCCACCACCAGATCGATCGCGCCGCCGAACGACATCTCACCCGTGCCCGGACGCTGCATCAGCGCAGCCAAATCGTGCTTGGCGAGCAGATTCCACGTGAGCCACGCCGCGCCCGCGAGCAGCAGCCAGATGCCCCACGTGCGCAGAAACCGCCGCACGAACGACAGCGGGCCGCTGATCGCCAGCAGCGTCGCGAGCAAGCCGAAGATCACGGTCCAGATGAGCGGCATGGAGAGGCCGAAGGCCTGTTTGGCGAGGGCGTCGGCGGAGTCGCGCATCACGATCACCTCGAACGAGCCCCAGCCGACCAGTTGCACCGCGTTCAGCACGGCGGGCACGGAAGCGCCGCGCACGCCGAGCGTCGGCCGCAGCGACGACATTGCCGCGAGCCCCGTATCCGTGCCGATGACGCCGGCCAGCGCCAGCAGCACCACGCCGATCACGCTGCCGATCACGATGGCCAGCAACGCATGCGGCAGCGACAATCCTGGCACCAGCAGCGCGCCCGCTTGCGCGACCAGGAGGCCGATGCCGAGCGAGAACCAGAGCGCGAACGCGTCGCCGGTGCGGAATGCGCGGCGCGCGTCGGGCACCGGCGTGAGCGGTGCGTAGGTGGAACCGGCGTCGCCGGCGAGTGGATCTTGTGCCATCTGTTCTTGTCCCTGTTGGTGTTGCTTGCAAACTTACCTGTGAAGTTGGGTCGGCGGTTGCGTTTGCTGTTATATCCGCGGTTGCTTATCGGGTTGCTTCATTCGCTGCCGGATTTCTGCCCGGCCCAGCCGCCCAAGTCCTCCCGGCGCGCCGCGCGGTCTTCGTCCGGGCGCCGTCACTGTCATAATGCAGGACGTTGCCCGCACTTTCGCGTGCTGGCGTGGCTCACCGGCAGTACGCCGCCTTCACACGGACCGCGTCCGGAAAAGCCGAGATTATCCCCAAAACGTCATGTTTGAAGAAACCCGTGCCAATGTTCCGCTCGCCGAACGCCTGCGGCCCCGCAATATCGACGAAGTGATCGGCCAGAAGCATCTGCTCGGCCCGAACAAGCCGCTGCGGGTCGCCTTCGAATCCGGCGAGGCCCATTCGATGATCCTCTGGGGCCCGCCCGGCGTTGGGAAAACCACGCTCGCCCGGCTCATGGCCGATGCGTTCCATGCCGAGTTCATCGCGCTGTCCGCGGTGCTCTCGGGCGTGAAGGACATCCGCGAAGCGGTCGAGACCGCGCAGATTCATCGCGCGAACGGGCATCAGACGCTCGTGTTCGTCGACGAAGTGCATCGCTTCAACAAGAGCCAGCAAGATGCGTTCTTGCCGCACGTCGAGTCGGGACTGTTCGTGTTCGTCGGCGCGACGACCGAGAATCCGTCGTTCGAGGTGAATAGCGCATTGCTCTCGCGTGCGGCCGTCTATGTGCTGAAAAGCCTGAACGACGAAGAGCAGCGCGAGTTGCTCGAACGCGCGCAGCAGGAACTCGGCGGCCTCACGTTCACCGACGAAGCCCGCGACGCCCTGATCGGTTCCGCCGACGGCGACGGCCGCAAGCTGCTGAACAACCTCGAAATCGTCGCCCGGGCGGCCTCGCAGCAAAAGACCACCGAGATCGACGGCGCCTTGCTTGGCAGCGCGCTCGCCGAAAATCTGCGCCGCTTCGACAAGGGCGGCGACGCATTCTACGACCAGATCAGCGCGCTGCATAAATCGGTGCGCGGCAGCAGCCCGGACGGTGCGCTGTACTGGTTCTGCCGCATGCTCGACGGCGGCGCGGACCCGCGTTATCTGGCGCGCCGCATCGTGCGCATGGCGTGGGAAGACATCGGCCTCGCCGATCCGCGCGCCGCGCGCATCGCGCTCGACGCCGCCGAAACCTATGAGCGCCTCGGCACGCCCGAGGGCGAGCTGGCGCTGGCGCAGGCGATCATCTATCTGGCGGTCGCGCCGAAATCGAACGCCGGGTACAACGCGTATAACGAGGCGCGCCGCTTCGTGAGCAAGGACCAGTCGCGCGGCGTGCCGGTGCACTTGCGCAACGCGCCGACCAAGCTGATGAAGGAACTCGGCTACGGTCACGAGTATCGCTACGCGCACGATGAACCCGATGCCTACGCGGCCGGCGAGACCTACCTGCCGGAGAACATGCGCGATCCGCATTGGTACGAGCCGACGCCGCGCGGGCTCGAAGGCAAGATCGGTGACAAGATGGCGCGTCTGGCGGAGCTCGACGCGCAGTGGCGCAGCGAGAACAAGCCGAAGAAGGGGTGAGGGTTTGCGGCGGCATCCGCACGCGTTCACCATCTAACGCACCGGCCGCCCGCGCCGGTGCGCTAAAATCCCACCTTCATATAACGAACACCCGCCCCATCCCATGCTCGACATACAGCTGCTGCGCAAAGACCTCGACGGCGTCGCCAAACGCCTCGCCGACCGCGGCTATACCCTCGACGTGGCGGCCTTCACCGCGCTCGAAGCGGAACGCCGCGATACCCAGACCCGTACCGAAGAGATGCAGGCGCGCCGCAACAGCCTGTCGAAGCAGATCGGCGCGATGAAAGGCAAGGGCGAGGACACGTCGGCGGTGATGGCCGAAGTGGGCGGCATCGGCGACGAAATGAAGGCGTCGGCGGCCAAGCTGGACGAGATCCAGAAGCGTCTGTCGGACCTGCTGCTCGGCGTGCCGAACCTGCCGCACGAAAGCGTGCCGATGGGCGATGACGAAACCGGCAACGTCGAAGTGCGCCGCTGGGGCACGCCGCGCCAGTTCGACTTCGAAGTGAAGGATCACGTCGATGTCGGCGCGCCGCTCGGGCTCGACTTCGAGACCGGCGCGAAGCTCTCGGGCGCGCGCTTCACCATGCTGCGCGGCCAGATTGCGCGGCTGCATCGCGCGCTCGCGCAGTTCATGATCGACACGCACACGCAGCAGCATGGCTATACGGAGATCTACACGCCGTACATCGTGAATCCGGAAATTCTGTACGGCACCGGCCAATTGCCTAAATTCGCCGATGACATGTTCCGCGTCGAGAAGGGCGGTGAAGAGAACACGGTTACGCAGTATCTGATCTCCACCTCAGAAATTTCGCTGACGAACACGGTGCGCGACAGCATCCTCGAAGCGGACGCGCTGCCGGTCAAGCTGACCGCGCATTCGCCGTGCTTCCGCTCGGAAGCGGGCTCGTATGGCCGCGACACGCGCGGTCTGATCCGCCAGCATCAGTTCGACAAGGTCGAGATGGTGCAGATCGTCGCGCCGGAAGCGTCTTACGACGCGCTGGAAGAGATGGTCGGCCACGCTGAGACGATTCTGCAGAAGCTGGAACTGCCGTACCGCGTGATCACGCTGTGTACGGGCGATATGGGTTTCTCGGCGGCCAAGACGTACGACCTGGAAGTGTGGGTGCCGGCGCAGAATACTTATCGCGAAATTTCGAGCTGCTCGAACACGGAGTCGTTCCAGGCTCGCCGCATGCAGGCGCGTTATCGCAATGCGCAGGGCAAGCCGGAGCTGGTGCACACGCTGAACGGTTCGGGTCTGGCCGTGGGCCGTACGCTCGTGGCGGTGCTCGAGAACTTCCAGAACGCCGATGGTTCGGTCACCGTGCCGGCGGCGTTGCGTCCGTACCTCGGCGGTGTGGAGCGGCTGGAATTGCCGGCTGCCTGATTGGAGCGTAGCGGGTCGCTGTTGTCGTTTCCAAGCCTCTTCGAAAAATTTTTGTCGAGGGGCTTGGAAATCGAATTCAGCTGTTTTATAATCTTTTTCTCCCAAGCAACGACCCGCTTGGATCTGACTCTGCAGTGACCTAAGCAACCTCGTTGCTGCGAGTAAGAAGACCCGGAAAGGTGGCAGAGTGGTCGAATGCGCTGGACTCGAAATCCAGTGTACCTTTAGGGGTACCGTGAGTTCGAATCTCACCCTTTCCGCCAATTCAGAAAACAGGCCCTTCGGGGCCTGTTTTCGTTTCTGCTGAGCGCGTTCGACGATTCTCGTGGCGATCGATCAATGGATCGAGCCGCTGACCGCATCGAGAGTACCCACAGCTACCGCATCAGCTTCGTCTCGCGGTCGCCGCGCGATCGAGCGCCACGTCAACATTCCGCGATACAACTCCACATCGATCTCCGCCCATCGCTCCAAATCGCGGCGCAACGACTCACTGTTCATTGTCGTCCGCAGACCGGCCGCCAAACTGAATCGACTCCGCAATCGCGGCTAAACGCATCCATTCCCTTCCTCGCTGCGTAAATCCCCTCAAGGACGCGCAACCCCGCCACACCCGACTGACCAACCGCGCGCCCCGACCAGGAGACGCGCCCATGCCCCATTCCGCACCGACCTCACCACTACCGCGCGGCTCGCGGGTCGCGGTCATCGGCGCCGGCATTTCGGGTCTGGCCAGCGCGTATCTGCTGGCGCGCAATCATCGGGTCACGCTATTCGAATCGGCCGGCTACCTGGGCGGCCATACCAACACGGTGGATGTCACGCTCCACGGCCACACGCACCCCGTCGACACCGGCTTCCTGGTGTTCAACGACCGCACCTATCCGAACCTGCTCGCGCTGTTCGCCGAACTGGGCGTGCAATCGCATCCGAGCGACATGACCTTTTCGGTCTCGCTCGACGAAGGCGGCCTCGAATGGGCCGGCACCAGTCTGAACACGGTGTTCGCGCAGCGCCGCAACCTGTTGTCGCCGACCTTCATCGGCATGCTGCGCGACATCATGCGTTTTAACGGCAGCGCGCAACGCAACCTCGAACTGGCGATTCAAACGCGCGCGTCGATGGGCGAACTACTGACCGAAGGCGGCTACGGCGGCGCGTTCCAGCGTCAATATCTGCTGCCGATGGCCGCCGCGATCTGGTCGAGTGCCACCGCCGACATCCTCGCGTTCCCGGCCACCACCTTCTTGCGCTTCTGCCTGAACCACGCGCTGCTGCAGGTGAATCGCCGGCCGCAGTGGAAGACCGTGGTCGGCGGCGGTCGGGAGTACGTACAGCGCCTTGCAAGCACGCTCGACGACGTCCGCATCGGAACGGCAGTCCGCGGCGTGCGGCGCGACGCGGACGGTGTCGACGTGTTCACGGACAACGGCACGGAACGCTTCGACGCGCTGGTGCTCGCCACTCACGCACCGACCACACTGCGGCTGCTGGAAGACGCCGATCAGGACGAGCGCGGCGTGCTCGCGGCGGTGCGCTATCAACCGAACGTCGCGGTGCTGCATACGGACACGAACCTGTTGCCGCGTCGTCAGCGCGTGTGGTCGGCGTGGAATTACCTGGGCAGCCGCAGTATCGACGGCATGCATCCGGTGTGCGTCAGTTATCTGGTCAATCAGTTGCAGCCGCTGCCGTTCAAGACGCCGCTCGTCGTCACGCTCAACCCAGTGACCCAGCCGGCGCCGGGCACCGAACTGCGCCGCTTCGTCTACGACCATCCGCTGTTCGATCTGGCCGCGATCGACGCGCAGCATCGTCTGCCTTCACTGCAGGGCAAGCGCCGTACGTGGTTCGCGGGCGCATGGACGGGCTATGGTTTTCACGAGGACGGTCTGAAATCGGCGCTGCGCGTTGCCGCCGATTTTGACGCATCGCCGCCATGGGCCAGGCTATGAAACCGCCGAGCGACAGCGATAGCGACATTGCCGCCTCGATTCCGGCAGCCTGGCTTCTGACCGGCAAGGTGATGCACGAGCGACTGCGGCCAAAACATCATCGCTTCACGTATCCGGTGTTTTACGTGCGCTGCGACCTGGATCGACTGGCCTCGCTCGATAGCGGCTGGTTCGGCATCGACCGATGGCGGCCGCTCAGTCTGTATCGACGCGACCACGGTCCGCGCGACGGCCGCGAACTCGCCACCTGGATGCGCGAGCAACTATCGGCCGCGGGCGTCGAAGAAGCGAACGGCCGGATCTGGTTGCAAGCTTTCCCACGCGTGTTCGGCTACGCGTTCAATCCGGTCAGTTTCTGGTTCTGTCACGACCGCGACGGCCGGTTGCGCGCGCTGCTGGCCGAAGTGCGCAACACATTCGGCGAGCGCCACAGCTATCTGCTCAGCGCAAACGGCAACGCGCCGATCGCCGCGAATACGCGGCTCATGTGCCGCAAAGTGCTGCACGTGTCGCCGTTTTGCCGTGTGGAAGGCGGCTACACCTTTCGCGTGAGGGAAGCTTCCAACAGCGCGTCGGTCTCGATCGATTATCACGACGCCGACGGTCTGTTGATCCGCACCGCACTGGGCGGCCGCCTGACGCCGCTAACACGCGCGAGCGCGCTCGCCGCGCTGCTGCGTCAGCCGCTGCTGACCGTTGGTGTCGTCGCGAGAATCCACTGGCAGGCCTTGCGCCTTGCTCTCAAGAAAGCGCCGTTTCACGGCAAGCATCCCGCGCCGGCCCGCACCGGCGACGCGCCCACCGACCACGCCGCAGCCGGCCGACCATCCGCCGCCGCGCGCCCTATTTCGTCCGATTGAGGAGATTCAGCCATGGCGCTTTCAAGAACCCTGAGCGGGCACCAAACCGCCCCCGCGTCAGGCCGTCTCTTTCTCTCGTTGCTCGAGCGGATCCAGGTGGGGCATCTGGTTCTGATCACGCCCGACGGTCAACAGCGCGTGTTCGGCGATCCGCACGCGGCGCCCGCGGCGCGCCTGGAACTGCGTGACTGGCGCGCGTGCGGCGCGATTCTGCGCAAAGGCGACATCGGTTTCGCGGACGCGTGGCGCGCCTTCTGGGTCGATACGCCCGACCTGGCCGCGCTGCTGCGCGTCGCGATCCGCAACGAGCGTGCGCTGCAACGCACGGTGTATGGCGGCTGGCTCGCGCAACTCTGGTACGGGCTGCGCCATAAGCTGAGGCCGAACACGCGTTCGGGCAGCCGGCGCAATATTCACGCGCATTACGACATCGGCAATGCGTTTTACGCGCAGTGGCTCGACGCGAGCTTCACCTATTCGAGCGCGGTGTTCGACGGCAATGTCCATCAATCACTCGAAGACGCGCAGCGTGCGAAGTATCAACGGATCGTCGATACGCTCGGTTTGCGCGAAGGCATGCGCATTCTGGAAATCGGCTGCGGGTGGGGCGGGTTTGCGATGCACGCGGCGCGTCTGGGCATCCACGTGCATGGCGTAACGATCTCGCCGGCACAACTCGAATTCGCGCAGCAGCGCGTGAACGAAGCAGGCCTGAGCGATCGCGTGCAACTCGAATTGCGCGACTACCGCAGCTTGACCGGTCAGTACGACAGCATCGTATCGATCGAAATGTTCGAGGCCGTCGGCGAAAAATTCTGGCCGGCGTACTTTCGCATTCTGCGCGAACGTCTGCGGCCGGGCGCTCGCGCGCTGGTGCAAACCATCACGATCGACGACTCGCACTTTGCCGCTTATCGCGCGACGAGCGACTTTATCCGCGAGTTCATCTTCCCAGGCGGCATGTTGCCGAGTCCGCAGCGTTTCACGGAAGCCGCAGGGCGCTGCAAGCTCGTGACGCGCACGTCGCTCGCTTTCGGCCGCGATTATGGGGAGACCTTGCGCCGCTGGCGCAGCGCGTTCGAAGCGCAACTCGACACGATCCGCACGCAAGGCTTCGACGAGATTTTCGTGCGCACGTGGCGCCTATATCTGGCGTATTGCGAAGCCGGCTTCGACGAAGGGCGCACGGACGTGATGCAGTTCGTGCTCTCGAAGGCCGACTGACGTGCGCGCGTTCACCGCTCTCGCGCTGATGTTGTGGGCAAGCGCCGCCTGCGCCGATTGGCGCGGCGACGTGCAATCCGCGCAACTCGTCGGCGAAGGCGATTTCAGCGTGTTCGGCTTCCGGCTCTATCGCGCGCAGATGTGGAGCGAGCGCGTGCCGGTCGATTACGACGAACGCTTCGCGCTGCACATCGTCTACGCGCGCGGCATCAAGCGCGAGCGCCTCGCGGACACCGGTATCAGCGAGATCAAACGCCTGGCTGCCGCGCCGGTTCCGGCCGATACACTGGAACGCTGGCGCGCGGACATGCTGCAGGCCTTCGTGGATGTCGGCCCCGGCGATCAGTTGAGCGCGGTGTATCTGCCGGACAAAGGCGTGCGTTTCTATGTCGGCGACCGCATGACCGGCGAGTTCGACGATCCCGCGTTCGCGCGCGCGTTCTTCGGCATCTGGCTCGATCCGTCGACGCGCGCGCCTACTTTACGCAAGCAATTGCTGGGCACGGCGGCGCGGTAGCTGACTTCGCGCGCTGCCGGCGCATTCGATAAACGTCGCCTTGCACATCACCCGCACCGTCACGCGAACGCCGCGCTTCACTGTTCGTCTGCTTGTGGATAAACCCGCTCGCATCGTCGAGCACGGGTGCAAAGCCGCGCAACGGCCCGGCAAACGCGCCCACCAGCAGCGCATGCCCGACGCGCGGATAGTGCTTCACTTCGACATCCGCGTCGCCCAATGCACGCAGTTTCGCCGCTAGCCTATCGGTGTTGCCCGGATCGACGGTGGTATCGCGCTGGCCTGCCGCGAGGAAGATCGGCGGCTCGTCGCCAGCGACAAAGTTGATCGGCTGACTCGCGGCGCGCAACGCGGGCGGGAAGATTTCCTCGAGCGTGGCGTCGTGCAACGGCAAAAAATCATACGGGCCGGCCAGGCCGATCACACCGCCGATATCGTTTTTGTTCATCTGCTGCGCGGCGAGATAGCGGCCGTCGGTGGCGAGCAGCATCACGATATGCGCGCCCGCCGAATGTCCCATCAGGAAGATTCGCGACGAGTCGCCGCCGAACTCGGCCGCGTGGTCGCGTGCCCAGCGCACGGCCGTGGCCGCATCGTCGACGAAGCCGGGGAAGGCGGTGTCGGGCCACGTCCGATAGTCCGGCAGCACGGCGACGAAGCCGCGCGACGCCAGCGCCGCGCCGACGAACAGGTAGCTGTTGCGCGAGCCGGTCTGCCAACTGCCGCCGTAGAAGAACACCACGACCGGGCGGCCGTGTGAAGCGGCTGGCGGCGCGTCGGTGGTGGGCACGTAGACGTCGAGTTTCTGGCGCGGCGCGTTGCCGTAAGCCAGGCCGTTCTCGGCCCGGAAATGTTTGTGCGATACGGCGGCGTTGAGCACGCCGGCGGCGCTGCAGCCGCCGAGAGCGGCGAGCGCCAACGCGGCGGTCAAGGTAAGCAGGCGTCGAGGCATGAGAGTCGGGTCCGTTCGAAGAGATGCTTTCGAACCATGTACGCGTGAATCCCGAAAGCGGATGCAGGCAGTGCTTGGCGCTGCGAGCGGATGCATCGATAAGTCATGCTGATTTGTCGCCGGACTCCGACATGGCTACGCTCCTCAAATGGTTCGCATACCCAATGTCGCGGACATCTGCTGCTCACGCGATGCGACGACCCAAAAACGCGCACCCAAGAGCCTCCATTCTTCCGAGCAAAACGTTGCGACGAAATCCCCGGCGCGGCGAGTCTGGTGCGGCTCGCCGAGGCTCGGCGGCGATCCTCTGTACAATTGGCCGATCGATTTGAACATCGACCTCCCATTCGACCCACATCGACCGAATTCATGGCCATTACCTACAAGACTCCCGACGACATCGCCAAGCTGCGCA
Source organism: Paraburkholderia sp. RL17-373-BIF-A (assembly GCF_046030175.1). Taxonomy (NCBI): domain Bacteria; kingdom Pseudomonadati; phylum Pseudomonadota; class Betaproteobacteria; order Burkholderiales; family Burkholderiaceae; genus Paraburkholderia; species Paraburkholderia sp. RL17-373-BIF-A. The sequence goes on along the minus strand of NZ_JARESO010000044.1, from coordinate 39,825 downwards.
TTTCCGGCCGCCTCGCGGCCGACGTGCTGGCGATGATCGGCGAGCACGTCAAGGCCGGTGTCTCCACCGAAGAGCTGGACGCACTGTGCAACGACTACATTGTCAATACGCAAAAGTCGATTCCGGCAAATGTCGGCTATTTGGGTTTTCCGAAGACCGTGTGCACCTCGGTCAACTCGGTGGTGTGCCACGGCATTCCGAATCGCGGCGAGATCCTGAAAGACGGCGACATCATCAATATCGACGTCGCGATCATCAAGGACGGCTACTTCGGCGACACGAGCCGCATGTATTGCGTCGGCCAACCGAGCACGGTGGCGCGCCAGCTGATCGACACGACCTATGAAGCGATGCTCGCCGGCATCCGCGAAGTAAAGCCGGGCGCCACCCTCGGTGACGTGGGCCACGCGATTCAGAAGGTTGCGCAGCGCGACGGCTTCTCGATCGTGCGCGACTATTGCGGGCACGGCATCGGCAAGGTCTACCACGAAGACCCGCAAGTGCTCCACTACGGCCAGCCAGGGCAGGGCGTGCGTCTGAAGCCGGGCATGGTCTTCACGATCGAACCGATGATCAACGCCGGCCGCGCGGGCACCGCGGTGCAACGCGACGGCTGGACCGTGGTCACCAAGGACCGCTCGCTGTCTGCGCAATGGGAACACATGATCGCCGTGACCGACGACGGCTATGAACTGCTGACACCGTGGCCGGACGGCACCGGTAGCTACGAAGCGCCATGACCATGCATGGCGTGTACTGCGTCCGGCGCATGCGCCGCAGGCAGGCGCGCGGCATGCTGCTGAGTCTGGATATGCTCCATATGTAGCCTCCCAAGGGGACTTCCTGCGGCGCGCGCCACATTCCGGTAAAGAATGATTTGACTCTCGCGCCGGTTCGGTTAAAGCTACGCCTTAGGGTTTCAAGGGGTTTTCGTCTGCATGAGTCCGTCATTGACCGTTCGCCGTATCGCCGCTGATCAGGGCGCCGTTTTCCGCGAACTCCGTACTGCGTCGCTGCGGGAGGCACCCTATGCCTTCGGCGCTACGCTCGAGGACGCGTTGTCGGCCGACGCCGCCAGTTTCGACGCCACCGCCGCGGATCACGCGGTTTCCTTCATCATCACCACCTTCATCCTCTACACCGAGGGCCATCCAGCGGGACTGATCGAAGCGCACTTCGACGACACCGCGGCGCGCCGCGCGTTCGTTTGCGAACTGTGGGTGGCGCCGGCCGTGCGTCATCTGCGGGGCGGCGAGCTGCTGGTCGATTCGGCCGCCGCGTGGCTCTCGAATGAAGGCGCCACGGAAATCTACGCGTGGGTCGCCGACGCCAACCGCAATGCCATGCGCTTTTACGAGGCGCTCGGCTTCGGTCCGACCGGCGAGCACCGGCGCGTCATGCGCGCACCGGACCAGGCCGAAAGCCTGCTGGTGCGACACGTGCCGACCACGTCCCAGGTGTTTCAGCAGTGATCTCGCGAGCGGCGCAACAGTCTGCCGCTCGATTCCCTTCCGCGTCTCTTCAGCGTCTGTCGCCGGGTCATCGGCGCGATGCGCGGCCTGAATGGCCACTGCGAGGCCGTCGCGTTGCCTGTGCAGGGCCGCGTCGTCATCGTGGCGGCCCGTTCTCCCGGCAAAAAAGCTGGCCGCGCGCGTCGACGCCTGTAAAATACGCAAAATTTTTTGCCGAACGCTATGTCGCCCAAGAAATCGCCCTTTTTCGAACTTCGCAGCGGCTCTGTCGACACGCTCCTGTTCGTGGTCAAGACAACCGACCTCGACGCCATGCGTGCCGAACTGACCCGGCGCTTCGAGGCGACCCCCGAATTTTTCGCTAACGACGTCGTCGCGATCGACGTGCGCCGTCTCGCCGAGAACGAACGCGTGCCGCTCGCCGACATCGCGCAACTGCTCGACAGCGTGCGCATGCGCCCGGTCGGCGTGGTCGCCAACGCGCAGCAGACGTGGGCTGCGGAGTCGCAGTTGCCGCTTCTGGAAGCTCGTGACCGCCGCGGCGCCGCCGCGAAATCCGCGGACGAAGACAGCGCCAACGCCGCCGCAGCGGCGCCGGTCGTCACCGCCGCCACGGCCACGCCGCCGGCCGATCTGTTCGAGCTCGCCGCCGGCACGCCGGAAAACGGCACACCGGCCACGGCCGCCGCCGTCGAACCCGCTCCCGCCGCGGAGCCGGTACGTCTTGCCACGTCGTCGCAAACCATGGTGGTCGACAAGCCGCTGCGCTCCGGCCAGCGGATTTATGCCAAGGGCGACCTGGTGGTGCTCGGGCTCGTGAGCTACGGCGCCGAAGTGATCGCGGAAGGCAACATCCATATTTACGCGCCGCTGCGCGGCCGGGCTTTGGCCGGCGTGCAGGGCAATCACGACGCGCGCATTTTCTGCACGTGTCTCGAGCCGGAACTCATCTCGATCGCAGGCATCTATCGAACGACTGAGAACCCATTGCCGGCCGACGTGCTCGGCAAGCCGGTGCAGATCTGGCTCGAAGAAGAAAAGTTGATGATCGAACCGCTGCGGCTCACGTAAGCGACGTGAAGCGCGCTGCCTCGATCGATCTGAGGCACGCTGCGTTTCACGGCAAATATGGCCGCGCATAATTGACGAATTTGACGAACACAAGGTAAGGGTAATGGCAAAAATCATTGTGGTGACTTCGGGCAAGGGTGGCGTGGGCAAGACGACCACGAGCGCGAGTTTTGCATCGGCCCTCGCTCTGCGTGGCAGCAAAACCGCCGTGATCGACTTCGACGTCGGCCTGCGTAACCTCGACCTCATCATGGGTTGTGAGCGCCGCGTGGTGTATGACCTGATCAATGTGATCCAGGGCGAAGCCAATCTGAACCAGGCGCTCATCAAGGACAAGAAGTGCGAGAACCTCTTTATCCTGCCGGCCTCGCAGACGCGTGACAAAGACGCGCTGACGATGGAAGGCGTCGAGAAGGTCATCAACGATCTGATCGCGATGGACTTCGAATTCATCGTCTGCGATTCGCCGGCCGGTATCGAATCGGGCGCGCTGCTCGCCATGCATTTCGCCGACGAAGCGCTGATCGTGACGAATCCAGAAGTCTCGTCGGTGCGCGACTCGGACCGCATCCTCGGCATTCTGTCATCGAAGACCAAGCGCGCAATCGAAAGCAAGGAACCGATCAAGGAACACCTGCTGATCACTCGCTACAACCCCAAGCGCGTCAGCGAAGGCGAAATGCTGTCGCTGACCGATATCCAGGAAATCCTGCGCATCGATCTGATCGGCGTGATTCCGGAATCGGAAGCGGTGCTGCACGCATCGAACCAGGGTTTGCCGGCGGTGCATCTGGACGGCACCGATGTGGCCGAAGCCTATAAAGACGTCGTGTCGCGTTTCCTCGGCGAGCAGAAGTCGCTTCGCTTTACCGACTACCAGAAGCCCGGGCTGCTGCAGCGCCTCTTCGGCACCAAGTAAGGGGAGCGCACGTAATGTCGATTCTTTCGTTTTTGCTGGGCGAGAAGAAGAAGTCCGCGTCGGTAGCGAAGGAACGCCTGCAGTTGATCATCGCGCATGAGCGCGCCGGCGGCCATGCGCCTGCCGATTACCTGCCTGCGTTGCAACGCGAATTGGTGGCCGTGATCTCGAAGTACGTGAAGATTTCCAATGACGATATTCGCGTGAGTCTCGAACGTCAGGACGATCTCGAAGTGCTCGAGGTCAAGATCGAAATACCGCAGGCCTGATCGCTTAAAGCCTGTTTCCTCTCGCGGCCGGTTTCTTATGACGTGCTGCGCGCTTCGCTGCGTTGCGTCGAGATGACGTGACGCAGAGTGGTGCGCGAGCGCGCCGCGCTGTTGTGCCGCTTCGTTATTCCCACTTCCTCATTGTTCGTGCGCGCGTGCATGGGCTTGCTCGCGCGCGTCGGCCGCGCGTCGAAATAATCCGTTGCATTTCAGCGTGCGGCGTTACACGCCCGCAGTCCGCCGCTTCGTTCCCTCGCGCATTAAACGGGTAATGCCGCCTTCGGTGTTCACCTACAGAGGGAAAACATGAACAAGACCTTTCGTTTGCTGCTTGCCAACACCGTATTGATCGCCGCCGGCGCAGCCGCTGTGGCATCGGCTTCGGCCGCGGAAGTCGTCGTGATCGCGCCGTCCGCGCCGCCGCCGGTGCGCTACGAAGCCGTGCCGGCGCCGCGTGTCGGCTACGTGTGGGATCACGGTCATTGGCGCTGGGATCACGGCCGCTATGTGTGGGTCGGCGGTCACTGGCAAGCCGAACGTGTCGGCTATCACTGGGTGCCGGGCCACTGGGTCGCGCACGGTCCGAACTATCACTGGGTTCAAGGTCACTGGGCGTAACGCTACGGACTTACGCAGTGCGCGGCGCGGCGCGGTGAATACCGCGTGTGCCGCCCCTTCCATTTCGACAAGCGCAGACAAATGCAGGCGCCGCGCACGCACTCGGCGTAGCGCTCGCCCGCGCGCGCTTCAGGAAACCATGTGATGAAAAAGAATCTGCTTCTGATCGCCGTGCTGGCGGTCATGCTGGCTGGCTGCGTCGTCGTGCCGGCGCGGCCGGTGTATCTGCGCGCGCCGGCCGTCGTCGTTTACTGACGCGGTGTGCCGCGGTCGGTGTCTTCGGCTGGCGGCTCACCATCGGCTCGCCCAGCGGCCGGACCGGGCGCGTTGACCTGCGGAGCGCTGCCGCTGGCGTGTTCGGCAGGCGGCTCGCTATCGGCTCTCTCTACAACCGGAGCGGGCGCGTCGATTTGCGGAGCGCCACCATCGGCATCTTCGGCAGACGGCTCGCCGTCAACTTGCACCGCGGCCGGATCTGTCGGTTCGACGTCCGGCATTTCTGGCGTCGGCGCGGGCGCGGCTTGCGACAGTGGCGCCATATAGCGCGCCGCCAGCGCCTCGTACAGCGGCGGCGCGAACAGGCGCGACACGCGGCTCGAAATCAACGCGGTGGCCATCAGCGAGATCACCAACGCGTGGCCGTTGATCATCTCCATCACGATCACGAACGAGGTGATCGGCGACTGCGTGACGGCGGCCAGATAGCCGACCATGCCGAGCGCGATCAGCATCGGCAGATCCATCGAGCCGAACACCCTGTGCAGCAGATTGCCGAAGCCCGCGCCGATCGCCAGCGACGGCGCGAAGATGCCGCCCGGAATGCCCGGCAGGTAAGAGCCGACCAACGAGATCATTTTCAAGAACGGGTAGAAGACGGACGACTGCACGTGCCCGTCGAGCAAGCCGCGCGCTTCCGCGTACCCGCTGCCGAAAGTCGTGCCGCCGGAAATCAGGCCGACCACCGCGATCACCAAACCGCACAGCGCGGCGAACGCAACCGGCCGCTCGCTATGCAACTGACGCAGCGGCGCCGGAATCCAGCGCGCGGTATTCAACAGCAGCCAGTCGAACAAACCGCCCGCAAGCCCGGTGACGACGGCAGTGAGCAGCACCGCGAGCGCCAGCAGATCGGGAAAGTTCGCGCCGATCTGAATCGTGCCGAAATAGGTGTAGTTGCCATTGACGCCGAGTGCGATCACGCCGGCGATGATGATCGCGGTGATCAGCACGCCGCTCGCGCGCGCCTCGAAGCTGCGCGTCAATTCCTCGATCGCGAAGACGATGCCGGCAAGCGGCGTATTGAACGCCGCGGACAGACCCGCCGCCGCGCCGGCCAGCACCAGTTGCCGCTCGATCAGCGCATTCGAACGTGGATAGAGCCGGCGCAGATTGAACATCAGCGCGGCGCCGACCTGCACGGTCGGCCCTTCGCGGCCGATCGTCAAGCCGCCGAGAATCGCCAGGAACGACACGACGATCTTGCCGAACAGAATTCGAAACGACAGAAGCCGCGCGCCGTATTCGCTGGGTTTCGAGTGAAGAGTGGCGATGACCTGCGGAATGCCGCTGCCTTCGGCGCCGCGGAAGAATTTGCGCGTGAGCCAGACGGCGAGCGCCGTGACCGCGGGCGTGATGATCAAGGGCGCCCACCCGTGCCGTTGCTGCACGGAGTGGAACTCGCTGTAGCCCCAGTCGATCAGTCTCGCGTACAGCACCGCGACGAGCCCGACCGCAATCGCGCCGAGCCAGAAGATGCCATATTGGCGCCAGAGTCGCTTCGCGCGTCGAACGATGGCGGAAGATCGGAGCGGGATGGGCCGGGACATGAGCGAGTGTTGTCGCAAAGGGTGCAGTATAAGGCGCGCCGGGCCCGTAAACCGATATGAAAGTATTTTGAAATGGTGTAAAAGGGCTGCGTGAAAGGGGCTGGACGTAACCGCCGTATTGATGACCGATAGACGCGCTGACTCGTTCGGCAATGATTATCCTGTTGGTCGGCTAAAATGCTTGGATGTTCGAACAACTGACAGGTCTTTAATGAAGCGAGTCCTTATCGTCAAGGTCACTTCGCTCGGCGATATCGTGCAGGCCTTGCCGGTGGTCGCCGATATCAAGCGCGCGTTTCCTGGCGTTCAGGTGGATTGGGCCGCCGACGAAGCATTCGCCGAAGTGGTGCACTGGAGCGAGAACGTGGACCGCGTGCTGTGCGCGCCGCTGCGCCGCTTCAAGAAAGCGCGCCGCTGGGCCGATTTCAAATCGATCTGGGCGTCCATCGCCGAACTGCGCGCCTATCGCTACGATTTCATCATCGACATTCAAGGCGTGTACAAGAGCGCGATCATTGCGTTTCTGGCGCGCTCGTCGCGGCGCATCGGCTACCAGGCCCCGGATCTGGGGGAGCAGGGCGCCGCGTTCGCTTATACCGGGCGATTCGGCCCGCGTCCGAAATGCAATGCGTGGCATGGCATGCGCATCAGCGCGGGCGAGGCGCTGGGCTATGAAATAGAAGGCCCGGCGGTCTTCAATCTGCGGCTGCCGGAGCCGGCCGGGCTTCCCTTCGAGTCGAACGGCGCACCGGTCGCGGCGTTTTTTCACGCCACCTCGAAAGACGACAAGAAATGGCCGGTAGGCCATTGGGTGGCGATCGGCCGCGAGCTGGCGCAGCGCGGTTTTCAACTGGTGCTGCCGTGGGGCTCGGAAGGCGAGCGGCTCGAAGCGGAGCAGATCGCGTCGCAATTGCCGGGCGCGACCGTCCTGCCGAAACTGAGCGTGACGGAAATCGCGCAGATGATCGACGCGTGCTCGCTCGTGGTCGGCACCGACACCGGCTTTGTCCATCTCGCGCACGCGCTGCAGAAGCGCACCGTGATGATCTTCGTGGCGACCCCGCCGTCGCATTACGGCATCGAATCACCGTTCCGCTCCATTTCCATCGGCGACGGCCAGTCAGTGCCGCCCATCAGCGCCGCGCTCGAGGCGATCGACTACGTTCACACCGAGGCGCATGACGTCGCCGTGCAGCACGGCTCCGCTGGCGTCTGAGCGTGCCTTCTCGCGGCGCGGTCTTGCGCAATCGTTTGCTCGAAAAGAAAAGAGGCGTGACGCGCAGTCCGCTCAAGCAAATGAGCGCTGCCTCGTAACGCCTCCGAAAACGCCCGTGTCGGGGAACAGCGGGCGGAGAGGAATCGTTGCAAACAACACATCCGGGTACGCACTGAGCGGTGACCACGCACACGCGCTCAGTGCTGACGCGACGGCCGCCGCCTGGCGGTCCGCCGGGTTCATCTCTGGTTCATCTGCCGGGTATGGGTGCGAATGTCCGCACGGTTTCGTGCGGCACTTCGGCTTCCCCACAGCCGCCGATCCAAAAAGGCGTCGCGCATTACACGCCTGTTAAATCTGTCGCTTTTCGTTGAGCGCCTAATTGGCTACTTGCGCATTTTTCACGTCGCCAAAGGCGCCGGCGCGGTGCGCGCATTCGTAGGCACGCTATCCGGCATCTTTACCTTGCACCGCGTATGCGCCGCCAGCAAGGCACGCGCCGGACCGACACGTTCAAACCAGTATAGGCGGTGTTTTCCTCTGATGTGAATTCGTCGTGATCGCGCGCCGGACGCAGCGTGTCGCGCGCGTCGATCATGTAACACCTCGGTGATCTTCCCTTACAAATGGCAACGCTCGCGCAAGGCGCCGTCGTGTTCAATCGAGTCATTCGGGGTTTCGGCTCGAATGAATCTGACTCGACGGAGAACAAATATGAAACGCTTAATCTTGAGCCTGATCGCAGGCACGCTACTCGCAACGGCACTTGGCGGTTGTATCGTCGCGCCGGCACCGGGCTACTACGGCGGCGGTGGTTACTACCATCACGGCGGCTATTACTACCGTTAATGGTTCCAGCTGAAGCCGCGGCGCCTATGAGGGCGCTGCGGTGCTGACCGTCAGTCAGGCCAGCAGCATTTCAAACGCGACGACCGCGGCGATGGCAGCGGCATTCGCAGCCAGCGCTTCCACGACGATGCCTTTCCATGTCGCCGGCCGAAAGCGCAATGCAAGCAACAGGGAACAGAGCAGCGCCAGCGCAATGATCATCACGACATCCGCGTTGTGAAGATGAACGTTCATCCGTGCCTCCCTGCTACCTATAGGGTTATTTGAGTCGAGTATAGGCATGTCAAAAAGACGCGCAAGGCCGGGAATTTACTCAGGAATGCTCGGCAAGCGGAGGGCGTGAAGCGGCAGGCAGGCAGGCGGGGCGGTGGCCGAGGCCGCCGCGGCGTGAGAAGCGCGCGCCGGGCGGCATCGAGCGAAGAGTCAAGGCGCCGAGATCGGCGCCCCTCGTTACATCAACTGTGTGTCGCGCGTTTCACGCATGCACAGCACGCCGATCATGCTGACGGCAGCGGCGATCGACACATAGGCGCCAACCCAAGGCAGCCCGCCGCGCGCGGCGAGCATCTGCGCGATATACGGCGCGACGGACGCGCCGAGAATCCCACCGAGGTTGTACGCCACACCCGCGCCGGTATAGCGCACGTTGGTCGGGAACAACTCCGGCAGCAGCGCGCCCATCGGCGCAAAGGTCACGCCCATCAGGAACAGTTCGATGACGAGGAACAGCAGTACCAGCGACGTCTGTCCGCTGCCGAGGAGCGGCGCCATCGTGAAGCCCGACAGGATCGCCGCGATGATGCCGACGATCAGCACCGGCTTGCGGCCATAGCGGTCGGCGGCCCAGGCCGACAGCGGCGTGGCGAGCGCCATGAACACCACGGCGATGCACAGCAGGCCGAGGAACGTCGGCCGCGGAATATGCAGCACGGAGACGCCGTACGACAGCGAAAACGTGGTGGCGTTGTAGAACAGCGTGTAGCAGACCACCATCGCGAGCGCGCCGAGCAAAGTCGGCAGCCAGTGTTGCGACAGCAGTGTGGCGATCGGCACCTTCACGCGTTCCTGACGGTCGATCGCTGCCTGGAACGCCGGCGTCTCGGCGATTTTCAAGCGCACGTACAAGCCGAGCGCGACCAGCACGGCGCTCACCAGGAACGGCACGCGCCAGCCCCAGCTACGGAATTGTTCGTCGCTCAAGGACAGCGCCAGCGCGAAGAACAGGCCGTTGGAAGCCAGAAAGCCGATCGACGGCCCGAGTTGCGGGAACATGCCGAACCAGCCGCGTTTACCGGCCGGCGCGTTCTCGGTGGCGAGCAGCGCCGCGCCGCCCCATTCGCCGCCCAGACCGATGCCCTGGCCGAAGCGCAAGATGCACAACAGGATCGGCGCGAGGCTGCCGATCGAGTCGTAGCCGGGCACGAAACCGATCAGCGTGGTGGACAGCCCCATCACCAGCAGCGACGCCACCAGCGTCGATTTACGGCCGATCCGGTCGCCGAAGTGGCCGAACAGGAACGAGCCGATCGGCCGCGCCACGAAGGCGATGCCGAATGTGACGAAGGCCGACAAGGCCTGCGCCGTCGCCGAGCCGTGCGGGAAAAACACCGGTCCGATGACGAGCGCCGCGGCGGTCGCATAGACGTAGAAATCGTAGAACTCGATCGCGGTGCCGATAAAGCTCGCGAAGATGATCCGCGAACTCTTGTTCTGCCCGGCCGCATTGGGCTGGGTCGCGGAAATCGGCGAAGTGGACATGCAGGGTCTCCATGTGTCGTGATGCCGTTGGGCGCCCGGTTCGTGAGCCGGTGGTGCGCGTGTGTGGGCGGCATCTTTGTTCAGGTTCGTGTGCGCCTCGCGTCGGTCGCGGGCCGGTGGGCGGCCACGCACGGCGCGAGCGACTGTGCGACAGCTTACAACGGCAACTGGCGAACGCGCTCCTGCCAGGCGAAAAACCAGGCGGGACGCGTGACGTGTGCGGCGAGCAAGGTAAAGCGGCCGGTGCGGTGCGAGGCCTTGATGATTTGCGATCAGGGCAGCGGCGCACGCATCGTGCCTCAAGCAGGCGGCGCTCGCGGGTGGCGCGGCGGCGCTGCAATCGGGCTCTTGCCGCGCCCGCGGGTGAGCGGGCGGCGTGAGCCATGCCGGAAGGATCCGGCGCAGGGAATCGGAAAATTATAACGAGCGCGGCCGCGCCGCAGCAAGGCGGCGCCGGGCTCGCCGCGTGCGTTGCACGAAACGAACCGCGTTCAGTCGATGGTTTGCGCTTGTGGCGAGGCGAACTCGCGAAGCTGGAATTTGCCGTTGTCGTTGAAAAGCCAGTCTTCGAACAGTTCGAGCTGGCCACGGCCGTTCAGCAACTTGCCGGGCGGCTGCGGCAGCGGTGCGGCGCGCCGCAAGGTGGCGAGCGCGGTGCTCTCGGCTTCGTCGTCGCCGTTGGTGCGATATACGGATGACTCCACCACGTGGCCGTTGCGATCGACCGTGAACGACACCACCACCAGCGAGCGCAGCATCGCTTGCGGCGTGCCGCGCAGCACATAAGACGGATTGCGTTCGATGATGCGCCTCGCCACGGCATCGCGGTATTGATCGAGTGTGGCGCTGTTGATGGCGGCCGCGGGCGTCGGTACGGTCGCGCTTGGCGGTGGCGTGATGGTGCAGCCAGCCATGGCGACGCCCAACGCAGCAACGAGCAGCGTGCCGCGCACACGGCGTCCGGTCAGGCAGCGAAGGTGACGCGTGCGGGTGAGCATTGTCGGAGAAAAACTCGAGGCAGGATGTAATTTGATGGTAGTCAAAAACCGCCAGGAATCAATTGGCGTTCGCCCTCTGTATGTGGCCCAACCATCTGTAATAGGCTGAAATATGAGCGAATTGGTGCGCGGCGAAAACGCGCCTACACTCTGATGGCCTCTTTCGAGAGGCATCGGTGGAAGTCTTTCATTTAGCCCGCTTCGCGCGGGCTTTTTCTTTTTCGCGGCGCGGTTCACGCGGGCACGTGCGGCGTAAAAAGACAAAAGGCGAACCCGACTACGAGTTCGCCTTTCTATCCACAAGCTGCGAGCAAGAGGCAAGCAAGCAACGAGCGCGTGATCTCGCCTCAGTGCTCGCCGCTCACAGCACAACCTGTTACTTCAACGCTTCGCGTGCCGCCTTAACCGCTGCAAGCACTTGCTCCGGCGCCGTGCCGCCCGGATGATTGCGGCTCGCCACCGACCCTTCCAGCGTCAGATACGAGAACACATCTTCGCCGATCAGATGCGCGACATTCGGCAGTTCCTTGCGCATTTCGTCGAGCGTCAGATCCGCCAGATCGCAGCCGCGATCCGCGCACACGCGCACGGCCAGCGCCACCGCTTCGTGCGCATCGCGGAACGGCAGGCCGCGCTTGACCAGGTAGTCGGCCAGATCGGTAGCCGTGGAGAAGCCTTGCAGCGCGGCGTCGCGCATGGCTTGCGGCTTCACCGAAATACCGGCGACCATTTCAGCGAAAATGCGCAGCGTATCCGCAACCGTATCGACGGTGTCGAACAGCGGCTCCTTGTCTTCCTGATTGTCCTTGTTGTACGCGAGCGGCTGGCCTTTCATCAGCGTGAGCAGCGCGATCAGATGGCCGTTCACACGGCCGGTCTTGCCGCGCGCGAGTTCGGGCACGTCCGGGTTCTTCTTCTGCGGCATGATCGACGAGCCGGTGCAGAAGCGGTCCGCCAGATCGATGAAGCCGACGCGCGGGCTCATCCACAGCACGAGCTCTTCGGAGAAGCGCGAGATGTGCGTCATCACGAGTGCCGACGCCGCCGTGAATTCGATCGCGAAGTCACGGTCGGACACCGCGTCGAGCGAGTTCGCGCAGATGCCGTCGAAGCCCAGCGTCTTCGCCACCGCGTGACGGTCGATCGGATAGCTGGTGCCGGCGAGCGCGGCCGCGCCGAGCGGCAAACGGTTCACACGCTTGCGGCAATCGATCATGCGCTCGGCGTCGCGCGAAAACATTTCGACGTAAGCGAGCAGGTGATGGCCGAACGTGACCGGCTGCGCCACTTGCAGGTGCGTGAAGCCCGGCATGATGGTCGAGGCGTTCTTCTCCGCCATATCGAGCAGAGCCGTGCGCAACTCCGTCAGCAAACCGCCGATCCGGTCGATCTCGCCGCGCAACCACAAACGGATATCCGTCGCCACCTGGTCGTTACGCGAGCGGCCGGTGTGCAGGCGCTTGCCGGCGTCGCCGATCAGCGCGGTCAGGCGCGCTTCGATATTCAGGTGCACGTCTTCCAGATCGAGCTGCCACTCGAACTCGCCTCGCTCGATTTCACCCTTGATTTGCGCCATGCCGCGTTGGATCGCGGCGAGGTCGTCGGCGGCGATGATCTTCTGCGCGGCCAACATCGAGGCGTGCGCGAGCGACCCTTCGATATCGACGAGCGCCAGACGCTTGTCGAAGAAAACCGACGACGTGTAGCGTTTGACGAGCTCCGACATCGGCTCCGAGAAGCGAGCCGACCAGGCTTCGCCTTTTTTGTGCAGTTGGGACGTCATGGTGTTGGGCAGTTAAGCGGCAGTTGAGCGATCTTTGAGGAGGCTGACGACGCGAATGCACGTGCCGTGCAAAGGTGCCGCCGAAGCGAGGAAAGACAGGGATTTTAACACTGGGCGCGGGCCGGAAAGACTCGGCAGGCTTTCAAGTCTCGTACGCGACACAGCCGAAGTTCGCACGGGCAACTTGCGCGAACCCGGGCGGCGCCTCGCCGGCACGGCCCAGATTGGGCGATGCGGAAGGCGGCTGGGGCGCGCACGTCGAGTGCGTGTGACGCCAAGGCCGTCGCCCCGCCGACGCCTACTCGCGCACCAGCACTACCAACTTCAGATCCTCGCGATGCGCGGGTTTGAACGTGATCTGGTCGTACACGAGGCGGCCGTCGCGCGGATGGTTGAACTCGCGCCGTCCGCCTTCGCGGCCGCCGACGTCCTGTGAGGCCCAGAAGCGCGCGAACGCGTCGCTCGCGGCGGTCAGCGAGTCGATCAGCGCGCGGGTGGGCGCGTCATTCAAGTGGCGGATCGAGTCGGCGCGGAATTCGGCGGCGAGCCGCCGCGCGCGGGTTTCCCAATCGACGATCAGCTCGCGCGCGGCCGGTTCCGTGAAGGTGTAGCGCAGCAGATTCCGGTCGTGCGCGCCGTCCAGCCAGCCGACGAACAGGTCCGTGGCGCGCTCGTTCCAGGCGAGCGCATTCCACTGACGGTCGAGCACATAGGCCGGTGCGCTCACGAGTTGCACGGTTTCCAGCAGGGTGGCGGGCGCGTCGGCGGCGGCCGGATCGGGTTCCGCCGGGTCGCGCTGGGCGGCCAGTTCGAACAGATAAGCCCGTTCGGCGCGCGACAGTTGCAACGCGACCGCGATGCGCGCGAGCGCGTCGGCGGAAGCGGAGACCGGACGCCCCTGTTCGATCCACGTGTACCAGGTCGGGCTCACGCCGCACAGTTGCGCGACTTCTTCACGCCGCAAACCTGGCGTGCGGCGGCGCGGCCCCGGCGGCAGGCCGACCGCTTGCGGCGAGAGCCGCTCGCGGTGAGCGCGGATGAAGTCGCCGAGCGCGCGGGCCGGGGTGGCGTCGAGCGGCGGCGGGTTGTCGGCGGAAGACGGCGTGGTCATTCTGTTCGGCGGCAGGCGGCGGAGTGGAGGGAGGTAATGGAGATACCAGAATAATTGCTTAACTTGTACTGGTACATCGCGGGATCTATTGTAGCGTTTGGAACGGCACAACGCCTTCCAGCGCTACCCCGAATACATAACCGGAGCCTCCCATGAAGCATCACGATCAGGTCGCCGACGCCTTCGGCTCGACCGCCGCCGCCTATTTGACGAGCCCGACCCATGCCACCGGCGCCGATCTGCGGACGCTGGCCGAATCGATCGCGGCGACGCCGGATGCGACGGTGCTCGACATGGGTTGCGGTGCGGGCCACGCGAGTTTCGCGGTCGCGCCGCACGCGAAAGCGGTGGTCGGCTACGACATCGCGCCGCAAATGCTGGCGACGGTGGAAGGCGCAGCGAAGGAGCGCGGTCTCGCCAACATTCGCACGCAACAGGGCGCGGCCGAAGTGCTGCCGTTCGACGATCATTCGTTCGACTGGGTGATCAGCCGGATGAGCGCGCATCACTGGCACGATGTGCCGCTCGCGCTCGCCGAAGTACGGCGTGTGCTGAAGCCGGGCGGCAAGGTGTTGTTCATCGATATCGCCGGCAGCGATCATCCATTGCTCGACACGCACATTCAGGCCATCGAGTTATTGCGCGACGGCTCGCATATTCGCGATTACCGTGCCGACGAGTGGCTCGCGTTATTTGCCACGGCGGGGTTCCGGGCATCGATTCGCGAGCGTTGGCGCATCGACATCGAGTTCAGTTCGTGGGTGGCGCGCATGCGCACGCCGGAACCGCGCGTGGCGGCGATTCGCTCGATGTGGGCGAATTCGCCGGATGAAGTCCGCCAATACTTCGACGTGCAGGAAGACGGCTCATTCAAGCTCGACGCGTTGATGATCGAAGCGCAATGAAAAAAGCCGTGCGCGACGAACTACGTCGCGCACGGCTTGAGTGCTCAAATGCGTGTGATGAATTGCGTTCGCGCTTAGCCCGTATTGCGCAATCCCGCCGCAATCCCGTTGATGCTCAAATGAATCCCGCGCCGCACGCGCGCGTTGGTGTCGCCGCCGCGGTGACGCTTGAGCAACTCCACCTGCAAGTGATTCAGCGGATCGAGATACGGGAAGCGGTTCTTGATCGAACGCGCGAGTAGCGGGTTCTCTGCGAGCCGCTCACTCTTGCCCGTAATCTCCGACAACACCTTCGACGTGCGCTCCCATTCCGCGACGATCCGCTCGAACACGTGCTTGCGCAGTTTCTTGTCGGATACGAGTGCGGCGTAGCGCGAAGCGACCGCGAGGTCGGTCTTCGCCAGCACCATGTCCATGTTCGACAGCAGGTTCGAGAAGAACGGCCACGTCTTGTGCATTTTCTTCAGCAGCGCGAGACGGCGTGTGCGTTCGGCGTCGCTCGGCGCGCTGTCCAGATGCGCGGCCACCGCGCTGCCGAACCCGTACCAGCCGGTCAGCAGCAAACGGCATTGGCCCCACGAGAAGCCCCACGGAATCGCGCGCAGATCTTCGATCTTGCGCTGCTTCGGGTCCTGCAGTTTGCGCGAGGCCGGCCGGCTGCCGATGTTCAACTCCGCGATCTCCGCGATCGGCGTCGATTCGAAGAAATACTCCTTGAAGCCCGGCGTTTCGTAGACCAGCGCGCGGTAGGACGCCATTGCGGCGTCGGACAACTGCTGCATCGTTTCTTCGAACGCGGGCAGTTGCGCCGGCGCAATGCCGTGCGGCAGCAACGACGCTTCGAGCGTCGCGGCGACCACCGTCTCCAGATTGCGCCGGCCGATCTCCGGATTGCCGAACTTGCTCGCGATCACCTCGCCCTGTTCGGTCAAACGGATCTGGCCGTCGACCGTGCCGGGCGGCTGCGACAGAATCGCCTGATAGGTCGGACCGCCGCCACGGCCCACGGTGCCTCCGCGTCCATGGAACAGACGCAGCGTCACGCCGCGTTCGTTGAAGAGCGACACCAGCGCGAGTTCGGCGCGGTACAGCTCCCAGTTCGACGTGAGGAAGCCGCCGTCCTTGTTGCTGTCCGAATAGCCGAGCATCACTTCCTGCTCGTTGCCCTGATGTTCGATCAGCGCGTCGACGCCCGGCAGCGCGATCAGATCGCGCATGATGTGCGGTGCGTTGCGCAAGTCGGGGATCGTCTCAAACAACGGGATCACCATCAGGCCCGCTTGCGCCGGATCGTTCGCATCGCCCAGACGTCCGTGCAGCAGGCCGGTTTCCTTTTGCAGCAACATCACTTCGACCAGATCGCTCACGGTCTCCGTGTGCGAGATGATGTAGTTGCGCACCGCACGCGCGCCGAATTTTTCGCGCGTGATACGCGCTTCTTCGAGCACGCCGAGTTCGCTCTTCACGAGATCGGAGTACTCCGCGTACGGCAGGCGCAACGAACGCGGCTGCGCCAGTTCGGCGAGCAGCACCTTGAGCTTTTCTTCTTCCGTGAGCGCCGCGTAGTCGTCTACGACGCCCGCGCGCTTGAGCAGTTCGGCGATGACCGCTTCGTGGATATCGGAGCTCTGGCGCAAGTCGATGCTCGCCAGATGGAAGCCGAACACTTCGGCGGCGCGCGCGAGCGGCGACAGACGCGGTGCGGCAAGTGGCGCGCCGTGATGCTCGGCGAGCGAATCGATCAGCACGTGCAGGTCGCGCTCGAATTCGGACGAATCGCCGTACGGCTTGGCGCGAATCGGCGCCGCGCCGCGGCCCGCGCTGCGTACCGGCACGCTGCCTTCGCCGAGGCGCACGCGCGCACTGGCGGCGAGCCGCGTGTACATGCCGATCAATGCGCGGCGATACGGCTCGTCGGTGCGATGCGGCGACTGGTCGGGCGAGGCGGCGGCGAGTTCCTTCAGGGCGTCGCTGGCGCCGGCCAGCAGGTTCGACACCGACAACTCGGCGCCGAGCTTGTGCACCTGCTCCATGTAGTGCTCGAAGATCACCGCGGCCTGGCGGGTGATCGCGTTTTCGAGCGTTTCGGCCGTGACGTTCGGATTGCCGTCGCGGTCGCCGCCGATCCAGCTGCCCATCTGGAAGAACGGCGGCAGGCGCGCGTCGATGCCGTGCTCGGTGAGCGCTTCTTCGATATCGGCGTAGAGCGCCGGGATTTCTTCGAGGAAGGTGGCACGGTAGTACGACAGCGCGTTCTCGATTTCGTCGGCCACGGAAAGGCGCGAATCACGCAGCATGCGCGTTTGCCACAGCGACGTGACGCGGGCGCGCAGCATCGCTTCGTTGTGTGCGCGTTCGCGGTCGGTCAACTGCTGGTCGCGTTCGGCGAGCAGACGCGCGACGTCGTGCTGCGCGTCGAGAATGCTCTTGCGCTGCACCTCGGTCGGGTGCGCGGTCAGCACCGGCACGATCAACGCGTCGTTGAAGAACTGCTGCAGCACCGGCGTGGCGGCCGCGTTGGCTTCGACGAGCCGCTCGAGCGCATGGGCGATCGTGCCCGGTTGCGAGGTCGAGCCGGCCAGCGCGTGAATCCGGTGGCGGCGATTGCGGTGGCGGTCTTCGGCAATGTTCGCGAGATGCGAAAAGTAGCTGAACGCGCGCACCACGCTGACCGTTTGCTCCGGGCTCAGCGAGCGTAGTTTCTTGTCGAGCGTTTGCGCGGCGGCGCTGTCGTCTTCGCGGCGAAAGCGCACGGCGGTCTGACGGATCGTTTCGACGACGTCGAACACCGCGTCGCCTTCCTGCTCGCGCAGCACGTCGCCGAGCAGGCGTCCGAGATAGCGGATGTCCTGGAACAGCGGATGGTCCTTGTCCTCGCGCGTGCGGCCGTTGTTCTTCGGCGCGGACGCGGAAGAAGGCGCGGCGCTGGACGATTCATCCGGCACAGCCTGCAGCGCGGGCGCTTGCGGCGCGTCGGCGACGACCTTGATCTTCGTGGCGCCGCCCTTGGCGGGCTTTTGCGCCTTGGCGGCCGATGCGGCTTGCGTCGTCTTATCCGTTTTGACTGCCTTCACGGCCTTGTCCGTCTTGACGGGCGTGGAGGTTTTGGCGGCCTTGCCGGCTTTGGCAGCGTGAGCAGCCTGAGCGGGTTTGCCGGCGCGTTTGGCCGATGTCGGCCCGGCAGCGGGGGCGGCAGAGGCGGCGGGCTTGGCGGCGTCGGCCGCGCGAGCGTTGGGCGATGCAGTGTTGCGGCGGGCAGGGCGCGCCGATCCGGAAGACGTCACGATGGGTTTCCTCAGGGAAGCCAGGGTCTGTTGAGTGATGAACTGCTACTGCGGAACTGCACTATGAACTGCAACGTGAACTGCAAAGGGAACCGCGCGAAACGGTATGCGCCGATGGCGATACGCCTGAGAGGAGACTGTGCGCCTGAACGGTGCCGCGCATCCGCACGACACTTGTTCGAGGCACCTGCGGCACCTGAGCCACGTCAGGCCGCATTGCATCATCCCGCATGCGACGGCCCGGTGCGCGAACGACCGTGCGTGAACAGGCTGGGATGGGGCAGGCGCGCGCCGCGCGAAGCCCGTCTCCTCCATCGATACCGCTTCAGCACGGCGCTCCGCCGCGTCTTGAGACACAAGGGCGCGTGCTAACATTGTTCGTTATTACATCCCGTCATTCGATCAGCAAGCTAATGAACACCGAGACGTTTTCCACGCCACCCCACACGCTTGTGATTGCGTCGCGAGAAAGCCGCCTGGCCATGTGGCAAGCGGAGCATGTGCGATGTGCGCTGCACAAATTATATCCATCTTGTGACGTAAAAATCCTCGGAATGACAACACGTGGCGATCAAATTCTCGATCGCACTTTGTCGAAGGTTGGTGGTAAGGGCCTCTTCGTGAAGGAACTGGAAGCCGCGCTCGCCGACGGCCGCGCCGACCTCGCCGTGCACTCGCTCAAAGACGTGCCGATGGAATTGCCCGAAGGCTTTGCGCTGTCCACCATCATGGAGCGCGAAGATCCGCGCGACGCGCTGGTCTCCAACGACTACGACTCGCTCGCCGCACTGCCGGCCGGCGCCGTGGTCGGCACCTCCAGCCTGCGCCGCGAGGCCATGCTGCGCATGCGTTATCCGCACCTCGAAGTGCGGCCGTTGCGCGGCAACCTTGATACGCGTCTGTCGAAACTCGATCGCGGCGATTACGCGGCGATCATTCTGGCCGCAGCCGGTCTGAAGCGGCTGGGTCTGGGCGAGCGCATCCGCGCGCTGCTCGATCCCGAAGACAGCCTGCCCGCGGCGGGCCAGGGCGCGCTCGGCATCGAGATTCGCGCCGACCGCGCAGACCTCGCGGCATGGCTCGCACCGTTGCATCACGACCACACGGCAGCCGCCGTCGAAGCGGAGCGCATGGTCTCGCGCGCGCTCGGCGGCAGCTGCGAAGTGCCGCTCGCCGCGTATGCCATGTGGCGCGACGGCGCGCTGCATCTGCGCGGCATCGTCGCCACGCCCGACGGGCGGCGTGTGCTGAGCGCGCAGGCGTCGGCGCCCGCGCCCAGCGTCGAACGCGCCGTCGCGCTCGGCCAGGAAGTGGCGAGCGCGCTCGAACAGCAAGGCGCGATGGACATCGTTCGCGCGCTCAGCACCGCCAGCGGTCCCGCCGCTGCGAAGCAGGGCACGGCGCAAGACGGCGCGCCGGACAGCGCGGCGACCGGCGAGTGATGGCGGCCGATATCCCCGGCAACACATCCCCATCCGTCGACAAGGCGGCGTTCACGGTCGTGATTACGCGACCGGCCGGTCAGTCGAACGAACTGATCGCGCGACTCGCCGCGGCCGGCATCGCCACGCTCGACTTTCCGCTGATCGACATCGCGCCCGTCACCGACGAGGCGCCGTTGCGCGCCGCGTTGGCCTCGCTCGAACGCTATGCGCTCGTCGTGTTCGTGTCGCCGAATGCCGTCGATCACGCGTTTGCCCGCAGCGATGCGATCTGGCCGCATGCGCTGCCGATCGGCGTCGTCGGGCCGGGCAGCGTGCAGGCGCTGGCGCGCCACGGCGTGGCCGCGCCTGCCTACAACGTGATCAGTCCGCCGTCCGGCGCGGATGAAGACACCGCGCGCTTCGATTCCGAAGGCCTCTTCGCGGCGCTCGACAGCGCGCTCGACGCGACCAGCCTCGAAGGCAAGCGTGTGCTGATCGTACGCGGCGACGGTGGCCGCGAGTGGCTGGCCGACCGTCTGCGCGAAGCCGGCGCCGAAGTCGACACCGTCGCGGCGTACCGGCGCCTCGTGCCGGAGCCGTCGATCGGCGGCTGGGCGCGCGTGCACGAGTTGCTCGCGGGCGTGCCGCACGTATGGCTGCTCACCAGTTCCGAAGGCGTGCGCAATCTGCACGAGCTGGCGCAAGACCACCTCACCGCCGACGAAATCGCGCAGCTCAAACGCGCCGCGCTCGTCACGCCGCATCCCCGCATCGCGCAGACCGCGCGGGCATTGGGTTTTGATAGCATTACGGTGTGCGGCGCGGGCGATGAGCGCATTGCCCGCGCGCTGATTGCCGCCGTCCCGACCGTAGTTCAACCGGTACCGTCCAACCCGGCTCATTCACCGGCTAAATCACGCATGACTGAAACGAACGCATCCACGAACGCTTCACCCCAGCCGGCCGCGACCACTGCGTTGCCGCCGAATCAACCCTTCACGCCCTACGAAGCGCAAAAGCGCCATAGCGCGAGCGGACCGCTGCTGTGGTTTGTCGTCGTGATCATTGCTTGTGCCGCGGGCGTGGGCGGCTATGCGCTCAATCGCAAGGTGGAGCGCACGGAGCAGCAGCTCGTGCAGCGCCAGCAAGCCAACGACACGCAGACCAACGAGCTGCGCATCAAGACGGAACAGGCGCTCGCCACCGTGCATCAGTCGGACTCGCAGGTCGCGCAACTCGAAGGCAAGCTCGCCGATGCGCAAGCCGGGCAGCAGGCGCTGCAGCAGCAATACGCGGATCTTGCGCGCAATCGCGACGACTGGACCCTTGCCGAAGTCGGCCAGATGCTCTCCGCCGCCAGCCAGCAGTTGCAGCTCACCGGCAACACGCAGCTCGCGCTGTTCGCGCTGCAAAGCGCCGACACGCGTCTCGCCGCGTCGGACAGCCCGCAGGCGGTCACCGTGCGCAAGGCGATCGCGCAAGACATCGACAAGCTGAAGGCCGCGCCTTCCACCGATCTCACGGGCTTGGCCATCAAGCTCGACAACGCGATCGACCAGGTCGACAGCCTGCCGCTCTCGGGCGAAGCACCGATCGCCCATGCCACGCCGCAAGCCGCGACATGGGCCGATACGGCCAAGGTGGCCGCGGCCACCGGCGAGCCGCGCTGGAAGGTGTGGTGGCGTGAAGTGACCACCGGCATCGGCCAGCAGTTGACGAGCCTCGTGCAGGTGCGCCGCATCGACAACGCCGACGCGATGCTGGTCACGCCCGACGAGGGCTACTTCGTGCGCGAGAATCTCAAGCTGCGACTGCTGTCGGCGCGTCTCGCCTTGCTCTCGCGCAACGAGACCACGCTGAAGTCCGACTTGCAGGCGGCGGAGAATGCGCTCACGCGTTACTTCGACAACTCGTCGAAGAAAACCCAAACCGTGACCGATCTCGTCAAGCAGGTGGAGTCGGGCTCGGCTGCGGTTGAACTGCCGAATCTGAACACGAGCCTGCAGGCCGTCAATCAATACCGGAGCCGAGGTTAATCATGGCGATCCGGGGACTTCTATGGCTTGCGTTGCTGTTCGCCATCGCGGTGGTGCTGGCGGTGGTCGGACGCTTCGACATGGGGCAGGTGCTGCTGATCTATCCGCCGTACCGCGTCGACATGTCGTTGAATCTGTTCGTGGTCGGGCTGGTGGTGCTATTCATCCTGATGTATGCACTGCTGCGCATCTTCCGCAATATCTGGCGCATGCCGCAACGTGTGGCCGCTTATCGCGCGCGCTCGCGTGTCGCGAAAGCGCATGCCGCGCTGCGTGACGCGATCGGCAATCTGTACGCCGGGCGTTTTTCGCGTGCTGAGAAAGCCGCCAAAGACGCGCTCGCGAATGGCGACAACAAGGGCGCGGCCGGCTTGATCGCGGCCACCGCGGCGCATCGCATGCATGAATATGCGCGGCGCGACGAGTGGCTCGCGCAGATCAACGAGGCTGACTGGCAGGACGCACGGCTGATGGCCACCGCCGACATGCGCGCCGATGGCCGTGACGCGGACGGCGCGCTGACGGCGCTGACCGAAATGCAGTCACAAGGCGCGCGGCGCATTCACGCGCAGCAGATCATGTTGCGCGCGCAACAGCAATTGAAGAACTGGAGTGAAGTGCTCAAGCTCGTCAAGATGCTGGAAAAACGCGAAGCGATTCATCCGGCTGTGGCGGTGCGCTTGCGCCAACTCGCGGCGGAAAACCTGCTGCGTGACCGGCGTCACAATGCCGATGCGTTGCTGGAGTTGTGGAATTCGCTGTCGCCCACCGAGCGTCATTCGCCGCGTCTCGCGGATCTCGCGGCCGAACTGCTGGTGGCGTTGAACCGTCCGCAGGAAGCGCGCAAGATCGTCGAGGAAGCGCTGGCGCAAAACTGGGACGCGCGCTTGCTGCGCCGCTATCCGGACACGACCGCGGGCGACGCGTTGCCGCTGATCCAGAAGGCCGAAGCGTGGCAGAAGGATCGTCCGGAAGATGCCGACCTGATGTTCGCGCTAGGCCGCTTGTGCCTGCATCAGCAACTGTGGGGCAAGGCGCAATCGTTCCTTGAGCGCGCATTGAAGCTCGCGGACAACGAGACGCTGAGGATTCGCTCGCATCGTGCATTGGCGCGTTTGCACGAGCAGCTCGGCGACGCGGATAAGGCGAGCCAGCATTATCGTGAGAGTGCGTTGGCGATGAATATCGTTTGAGGGTTTTTGAGCGGCGCGTGTGTGATTGTTGGTGCGCTGCTTTGATAGCTTGAAAATGCTGGTTGATGAGTTGATGGCCGCAGCGGATGCTGTGGCCATTTTTTATTCGTGCTTCCTGCTGTGCCTGTTCGGTGACGCTTGATTTGGTCGCCTAGTGCGGTGCAGTGGACGGTTGTCGCATGGTAGTGGAGGACAACCTGATCATCGCGCTTTTCGTGGATCGGTGATCTGCATCCATCTCCGCTTCGCATGTGGATATTCGTTCTCGACGGGGAAATGGAATTCGAGGCCTCTGACGGAGAGCGCCAACCTGCCCGGCCGGGCGATGCGCTGCTTCTTGAAGATACGATCGGACGAGGACATCGAAGCCGCGTCATCGGCGACACCGCGGCAAAACTTGCAGTCGTTGAACTTGAACCGGCTGATGACAAGTGACGGTTTCTGCGCGCCCCGGACTGATGGGACCGTTTGCCTTGTATGGAACTCAGCCGTTCGACGCGATGCGCCGACTGTCTCTTGCTGGCCGACTACCGCCTCACGCCCTCAGCAGCAGTCCGCCAACATTTGTCGAAACCACCATATTCGGCGATGAAGTGGTCGCTCCTTCGCACACCAACGCAAAGCCTCAGCAGTAGATCACTGCCAAGGCCCGCGCCTCCCTCTCACTTATTAACCATCTTCGCCGGCACGCTGATCGCCAGCAGACCGCCAAGCACCAGGAACGCCGCCAGCATATACATGCCGGAGTCATTCGCGGCCGTCACCTGCTTGAGCCAGCCCACCGCATACGGGCTCAGAAAACCCGCCAGATTGCCGATCGAATTGATCATGGCGATGCCGGCAGCGGCGCCCGTGCCCGCCAGAATCGCTGTCGGCAAACTCCAGAACAGTGGCAGCGTGGTCAGAATGCCCATGGTCGCAAGCGTGAGCGACGCCATCGCCAGCACGGTGTTGTGTGCCCACACCACCGACAGCACCAGACCGATCGCCCCCGCGAACGCCGGCAACGCAATATGCCAGCGCCGCTCCCGCTTGCGGTCCGCGCTGCGCGACACGAACACCATCGCCACCACGGCCGCCGCGAACGGCACCGCCGAGAGCAGGCCGATCATGAACGCATCTGTCACGCCGGTCGCCTTGATGATGGTCGGCAGCCAGAAGCTCACGCCATACAGACCCATCACGAACGAGAAATACGTGAGGCTCAGCATCAGCACGCGGCCACTCGTGAGCACCTGGCGAATCGGCATGTCGTGCTTGGTGGCTTCTTCGGCGGAGACGTGGCGTTCGAGCAATTGCTGCTCTTCCTTGGTGAGCCACTTCGCCTTCGAGATACGATCGTCCAGCATGACGAACACCATGATGCCGACGATCACCGAAGGAATCCCTTCGAGCAGAAACAGCCACTGCCAGCCATGCCAGCCGTTCACGCCGTTGAAGCTCTTCAGGATATAACCCGACACCGGGCCGCCGATCACGCCCGACAGCGCGATAGCCGTCATGAACCAGGTGGTCATGCGGCCGCGCCGGTGCGACGGATACCAGTAGGTGAGGTACAGAATGATGCCGGGGAAAAATCCCGCTTCTGCGAGACCGAGCAGGAAGCGCATCACGTAGAACATGGTCGGCGTAGTGACGAACATGGTCAGCATGGAGATCACGCCCCACGACACCATGATCCGCGCGATCCACACGCGTGCGCCGACTTTATGCAGGATCACATTGCTCGGAATTTCGAAGATGAAATAGCCGAGAAAGAAAATCCCCGCGCCGAAACCGTAGACCGCGTCGCTCAGACCGAGATCGCTGGTCATTTGCAGCTTGGCGAAACCGACGTTGACGCGATCCAGATACGCGACCACGTAACAGAGCATCAACAGCGGCGCGAGCCGCCAGGTGACCTTGCGGTAGGTTGCCTCTTCGAAGGTGGAAGGCGGCGCACCCGCGCCGGGATGGTGGAGCGGATTTGCGGGACTAGCCATGGTGTCTCCTCTTTTCTTGTGGAATTGAAGTACCGCTGTCGATCGATTCTATCCGCGCTCAGTGGTTTGCACGACGAATCGATACCGGGGGAAAACACTGACTGCGGCGAGGGCCGCAGCACGCGAAACCCTCGCAGACCGGATGCGGCGCGGCGCTACACGCAGCGCCCGCCGTCTACTTCAAGACACACGCCGGTGATGAACTCCGCCTCGTCCGAAGCCAGATAAAGCGCGGCGTTGGCGATGTCCTGCGGCGTCGAGAAACGCCCGAGCGGAATGCCGGCGAGAAAGCGCTGACGATTCTCCGGCGTATCCTCAACGCCCATGAATTCGGACAGCAGCGCCGTCTCGCCGATCACCGGATTCACGCAGTTCACCCGAATGCGGTCCGGACCCAGTTCGACCGCCAGCGACTTGCTCGCGATAATCACCGCGCCTTTGCTGCCGTTGTACCAGACAAGCCCAGGGCGCGGCCGCACACCCGCCGTGGACGCGATATTGATGAAGCAGCCGCCGCCTTGCTCGCGGAAATACGGCACGAATTCCTGCACGCTCCAGTAGATGCTTTTCACGTTCACCGCGTAGACGCGGTCGAATTCGGCTTCCGTCACTTCCAGCACGGGCTTGTTGCGATGCGTGGTGCCGGCGTTGTTGACGACGATCTGCACGCTGCCGAAGTCTTCGAGCGCGGCTTCGCGCAGTTTTTGCCAGTCGTCGCGCTGGGCGACGTTGCCTGCCACCGCGATGGCCTTGCCGCCGGCCAGCGCGATTTCACTCGCCACGCGCTCGGCGGCCGGGCCGTTCAGATCGTTGACCACGACGTTCGCGCCTTCGCGCGCGTAGGTCTTCGCAATGCCTTCGCCGAAACCCGAGCCGCCACCCGTGACGATGGCTGTTTTACCTGTCAACCGCATGATGTCTCCGCTGTTTGTTGTGGATGGTGATACGTATGCTCGACTAACCGTGCCGGATCGCGATGGTTTTCAGCACCGTGAAGCCATACAGCGCCTCGAAGCCCTTTTCGCGGCCGTGGCCCGAATGCTTGACGCCGCCGAACGGCAATTCGACGCCGCCGCCCGCGCCATAGTTGTTGATGAACACCTGGCCGGAGCGCAGGCGGCGCGCGAGCCGCATCTGCCGCCCGCCATCTCGCGTCCAGATGCCGGCGACGAGGCCGAACGGCGTGCCGTTGGCCAGCGCCAGCGCTTCGTCTTCGTCGCTGAAGGACATGGCGGCGAGGACGGGGCCGAACACTTCGTCACGGGCGAGGCGGTGGCTGGCGGGCACATCGCGCAGCAGCGTCGGCGCCTGATAGAAGCCGCTTTCCGGCGCTTCGGGAATCACCTCGCCGTGCGCCGCCATGGCGATACCGTCGTGTTGCGCGTCGGAGA
This sequence comes from Paraburkholderia sp. RL17-373-BIF-A, assembly GCF_046030175.1. Taxonomy (NCBI): domain Bacteria; kingdom Pseudomonadati; phylum Pseudomonadota; class Betaproteobacteria; order Burkholderiales; family Burkholderiaceae; genus Paraburkholderia; species Paraburkholderia sp. RL17-373-BIF-A. Next base: position 13,720 of record NZ_JARESO010000044.1, on the reverse strand, counting down.
GGAAATCCCACACGCGCCGCTGCTGTTTCGCGCTGATCAGCGGCCCGCAGTCGAGATCGGCCTGCGAGGGGCCCACGCGCAATGCTTGAAACGCGCCGCTCAGCCGGTCTAGCAAGGGTTCGTATATAGCGCGGTCGATCAGCACGCGGCTGCCCGCCGAGCAGGTTTGTCCCGCGTTCTGCACGATCGCCGACACCAGCACGGGCAGCGCCGCGTCGAGGTCCGCGTCGGCGAAGACGATTTGCGGCGACTTGCCGCCCAGTTCCAGCGTGACCGGTACGTGATTCTCGGCGGCCATCTGCGTGACGAGCTTGCCGGTTTCCGGCGACCCGGTGAACGAAATGTGATCGATGCCGGCGTGCTGTGCGAGCGCCGCGCCCGCTTCATGCCCGTAGCCGGTGACGATATTCAGCGCGCCGGCAGGCAAACCCGCCTCGGCGGCCAGTTCGGCGACACGCAACACGGACAGGCAGGCATCTTCGGCCGGTTTGACGACGCATGCGTTGCCGGTGGCGAGCGCCGCGCCCACGCTGCGGCCGAAAATCTGCATGGGGTAATTCCACGGCACGATATGGCCGGTCACGCCGTGCGGCTCGCGGATCGTGAGCACCGTGTAGCCGGTCTGGTAAGGCAGCGTTTCGCCGTGCAGTTTGTCCGCCGCGCCGGCGTAGAACTCGAAATAGCGGACGAGGGCGGCCGAATCGGCGCGCGCCTGCTTGAGCGGCTTGCCGGTGTCGCGGGCTTCGAGCAGGGCGAGTTCTTCCTGGCGCGCGGCGACCAGCATGGACAGCCGGTACAGCACGCGGCCGCGTTCGGCGGCGCTCGCCTGGCCCCACGCGCCTTCGAAGGCGCGGCGCGCGGCGTGTACGGCGGCGTCGATATCCGCCGCGGTGCCGCGTGCCAACTGGGTGAAGGGCTGACCGTCCGAGGGATCGAGCACGGCGATCGTCTCGCCGCCTGAGGCGGCGGACCACTCGCCGCCGATGAAGTGTCGGGCTTCTTCCATGCATGCTCCTTGAGGTGTCACGCGGCCGCGTTGCGGTTGCGTGGTGTTCACAAACGAGAGGCACAATCGAGAGACGCCAGATGATTATCGCGCCGATCCAACGCGGGATGCCATCGGCCGATTGGCTATAATGGCGTATTCCGCACTGTCCGGCCGCAGCGCCGGCGCTCGAGGCGAGTTTCACGATGCATGCCGTTCGAGTGGCCGCACCGCGCGCCGTGTTCCGAATTCCATCCTGATCAGAGAGCGCTCATGAGCTTCAATCACGTCCCCGCAGGCAAAGACCTTCCGCAAGATTTCAACGTCATCATCGAAATCCCGGCGCAAAGCGATCCGGTGAAGTACGAAGCGGATAAGGAAACGGGCCTGCTCCACGTCGACCGTTTCATCAGCACGGGCATGCGCTATCCGGCGAATTACGGCTACATTCCGCAAACGCTGTCGGGCGACGGCGATCCGGTCGACGTGCTGGTCATCACGCCGTTCCCGCTGCTGGCTGGCTCGGTGGTGCGTGCCCGCGCACTCGGCATGCTGCAAATGACCGACGAATCCGGCGTCGACGCGAAGCTGGTCGCCGTCGCGCACGACAAGGTCTGCCCGATGACCGCCGACCTGAAGTCGATCGACGACGTCCCGGCGTACCTGAAAGACCAGATCAAGCACTTCTTCGAGCAATACAAGGCGCTTGAGAAGGGCAAGTGGGTGAAGGTCGACGGCTGGGCGGGCATCGACGCCGCGCACAAGGAAATCACCGAAGGCGCGGCGAACTACAAGAAGTAGAGCAGGGTAATCGCAAAGTGAAAGATTGAGTTTGCTTTGCGAGCACTCGGTAGGTCTTTAAGGGGCAAGCCACAACGGTTTGCCTCTTTGCGTTTGTTCGCCTGACTTTCGGCGGTGACGCCTGTGCGCCTGTGGTTTTGAAGATAGAGAAAATTTCGCAGAGATTTTCCGAGGCGCCCAGCAGGGCGCTGAGGCCAATCACGCATGCCGCACAAGTTTTCGGTGCAAGATTGCGTAGTTCTTTGAATTTGTTGAATTTTGTGTTTTTCGTATAGAATTCTCCGGGTAATGGGTTTTCGACCGGAGAATGCCTGTGGACTTCTCGGCTCTGATTGCAGTTGGCATCATCGTCGACTCCGAACGTGACCGACGCGCGTTGGAGTTTCTGGTCACTGTCTGTGGTACCGAAGTTGTCCTGCGCGGGTGCGCGGAACTGCCCGGGCGGACTCGTCCGTATGTTTCCAACATTGCTAAAGCGCTCGGTGTCGTGATTCCCGATGAAGTGGCTGTCACGCCGCGAGAGGAGGGCCGACGGCAGCTCGCTGAAATCAAGAAACTGCTTGGCCAAACGGTAAAGCGGTCGCGCTAACGATTGCTGCCGGCTATGCGCTTTGCTGAAATCGCACGGATAAACACCTCGCGTTAGACGAGGTATGACATCAGCCCCAGATTGCCCTTCCTACCACTACCTTGACGCCAGCGAGCTTGCCGACATCCTTGGCCTCTCCGTGCGCACAAGCATCCTGCGAGCAAGACACCGCCCTTGGCTGCTGCCACCCCGTGCGGTTCTATCTGACCGCGAGCTTCTTCGTTGGCGTCAAGATGTCGTCAACTCATGGCTCGTCGAAAACTCGAGCAAGCCGCTGAAATTTTAGGCGCCGGGCGCCGGGCGCCGGGCTTTTTTGGCGGCCCGGCTCTCAGCAGCAACAGGCTCGTCCTCTCCCTCAATTTTTGCCAGCAATTCCGCTGGGTCCACCTGAAGTGCACCCGCTAGCAGCACAATGTTGTCGAGGGAAATATTCGTAATCATCCGCTCAACTTGGCTAACGTAGGTGCGATGCAATCCCGCCAAGTCGGCCAACGCCTCCTGCGAGATTTTTTGCGTGGCCCGTAGTCGCTTTAGATTCTTCGAAAGCCGACTCCGTAGTTGGGCCTGTATGGGCTTCAGCTCTTCTTTCATATGGCTGAAGCATCGCCCAACGCATCGAATGTATCTACAGCTTAAGCGTCGACGTAGTTTGAATCTACAGAGTTTACATCTACACGTTTTGCCTCTACACTGCATCGACAAGTGACGTTCCTCCTAAGGGAACACGGGTCACCGTCGTCGAAAATTTGAGCTGGCCTTCTCGGGCATCTGCAGCCTCTTTGCAAAAACCGCGGGAGAAGTAACTTGGAAATCGTTCATGTGCACTACGTGCCGGCGACCATTCGTGCCGCTCTTACCCGCATCGGCGCTCCGGTCACCATAGAGATTGAGGGCGAAAGCATTGAACTGCCACCTCAAGTGTTACCGGGCGAGGTCGAATGGCGGGCCGACTTACTTAAGTGGCTTGTTCGCAAATGTGTGAGCGACTACCTCGGAACGCCTGTACAGCAGCGAGATGAATTTGATGGCGCCATCGAGCTGCAGTTAATAGTGCACACGGGCCTGCATCCGTTGGAAGCGCGAACCGTTGTCCAAGAGATGTATGCACTGCTCGGCGGATTGACAGCCGACGAGTATGAGGACATGACCAATGGCAACCCTCTTTTCGCGGGGCATGTTCGGGTCGAATGGGATGGACTTAAAGCGCGGTACGCCAAGATTCTTCGCAGCAGCGCCAAGTCACCACGCAGTAGCACGCCTAGCTGATGACCGTTCGAATTTGGCAACGCGCCCGCGGCGGAAGCTTCCATGGTTCGACTGTTCATGGTGAGGGCCCATGAGGCGGAGCAGCAAAAACCCTCGACGAATGGGCACTGAGACCGACCGCGCGCTTGAGTTTGCACTTGCGGAGGTTTCAAAGGAATTCAGCCGCCGGTTGCCGAGACATTGCAGGCGATATAGGCGCGATTTCAAACACCCAACCACTGACCATTTCAAGCAACGCGTCCGAACGTTCCGCCGTGCTGGACACATGGAATGGCAACGGTTACCTGGCCGTTCTGCATCTGCCGGATGATTTCGCGATGCGTATGCCGCAGGCAAAGGCGTGGCAAGGCAAAATTGCAGAGCAGTTCGGAAGCTCAACGCCAGTGCAGTATCTGGAGGGTGGAGGCGAGCAAGTCGTGATTGACCTCGGCAAACTGGCGGAAGAGATAACAAAGGTAGGTGAAAAAATCAAAGCTGGCGAATTAGCCACCAATGGGCCAATGATTGTCGACGGTATTCGAGTTGACTTCTTCGAAACGAAGTGGGAAAACGTCGAAAAAGTTTACGGATATAGTCGGTTTGAGGACGATATTGGCTACGCGGCAAAAACACGCCGGCTTGCGACCGACGAAGTGCAGAGCAAGGTCACGCCGACGAACAGTATAAAGGCGGCCGCAGTGCGAACTGGCGCCAATCTCGAGACGCAACGGTGACATATACGATGAAGCAGTACGACATGCAGGACAACCTAACTCGCCGTCAAGTTTTCTGGTTGCTTCAGAGGCTGACAAGCTATGCGCTCTGGAAAAAGAAGCGTGACGCGTTCGCCATCTTTGCAGACGAGTACGAAATCGCTGTCAAGACGTGGCCAGAGGGCGACCCGGAGTACATGCCGGCCGACAACCTGTCGACCATCTACGAGATTCTGGGTCTATACGACAAGGGCCTGGAGCAGCTAGCGCGTGGATATCGTTTCATATGGAAAGATGGTCAACCATTGAAGCTCGCGGTCAATCGCTACTATCACCTTTGCCAGTACTTCTTTCCCCACCCGTCGTATTGGGAGCGAGGCGCTCAGTTGGCTCCATATCCAACCAAGGTGGATAGACTTGCTCGATTGATGCGTGCATCCGAGTTCCAGATGGAGCAAGCGCCTTTCGAGGTTGCGGCCTCAAACGACAATTTTGCTCAGTTGCAGTCGGCGACATTACTTCTGGACCCGGACCGCTATAAGTACCAGTTCTACGAATTGGATTACCCCTTTTTCCCACCGTCACTTCCGGAAATCCCTGCCTCCCTCGGTCCGGTAGTCGAGTCCGGTGACGAGGTCACCGCCGACGGCATCTGGGAGCCTGTAAAAATTAGTCGCGGTAAGGTGCTAGGACTGCTATCGGTCGGTGAGAAAACGGAAGAAAACAATGGCTGCTTCAACTATTTGGTCAAAGGGACTCACGCGCCGAATATCAAAGGGCGGCCTGACCCACTCACTTTGCGGTCTGCCGTCACGAGTACTCACTGGCGTCTATTGTGGGAAGACACGCGATACAAGGATGGGGTGATTGCGGACGAGTCACAGTATTTCCTCGCTGCGAAGCGCGAAGATGCGCCCGCTGAGCTTGCTGACGTTCCAGACGTCAAGACTGGGGACATGTGTCCGGTTTCTGGGGTGTGGCGTGCAGAAAAATACGCGGACTCGTCTATTCACATAGTCGCAGGAGCGGTGATGCCGGACCTGATGGTCACAGATAACCTGGGCGAGAGGAAAGTGCATTGGGTGACCTGGCACCTAGTCAAGAGAACGTGACAATCTTCCGGGGGGTAAGTCGACTGCCGGGGACGCGAGAACTTGTGGGCAATTAAGGTCGAGCTCAACGCTGTCACCTTTGGATTGCAATATGGACGAGCCGCCGCCGGAGGTCGCAGCCACTGTCACGACCGGTGCATCATCCCTATAAGCCGGAAAATATAGACGCTTGGCTCAACCCGGATACATCGGACTTGGCGGCGATGTAACCGATACTTGATGACAGGGACCGGCCGTACTACGAGCACCGGTTGGCTGCGTGACCACCGATTGTTGCAGGCTCACGATGGTGGATTGAAGCAGAGGTCAATCCACCAAATTGCGGGTTGCTCAAAGGAGGGCATTTAAGAGCCACGAGTCATCTAACTTAATGAACTCGTATGTGAGACCTTGGCTCTCACCGCTCCCCGGGCTGTAGTACACGGCCCTGAAGGTGAAGGCATTCAGAGACTTTTTGCGTCCACGCTGTTTGTCTCGCATGAGTTGAACATGATGGTCGCAATCGAAGGCGGTTCACGCGAGAGTCTGACATTCTGTTGAATGGATGTCGATGAATCAGCGTCGATTGCCGCCCCACCGCTGCGGCGATGACTAGCGGATGGACTGCACTGCAGTGCGAAGGCAACAGTTACGCGTCCCATTCCGGCGCGAACGGCGGAGTGACGAAACGGTGGTTCTTCGGCAACGCCGCAATAGAGTGCCGGTCATCATCGTCGAGTTTCACCGCCAGCGCGTCGAGATTGGATTTTTGACTTTCGCGACGTTGAGCCTTAGGAATCACGGCGACCCCGTCCTGTTCCAGAAGCCAGGCGAGTGCAACCTGGGCAGCAGTCGCGCCATGCTTGGTGCCGATTGCCTGAAGTACGGGGTCGCTTGCTGCCCTGCCTTGCGCAAGCGGGGCATAGGCGACAAGTGGAATGCCTTTCTCGCGCAAGTAGTTCAGCATCTTCGACTGGTCTAGAAACGCGTGGTATTCAATCTGGTGGCAGGCGATGGGTGCACCGATTTCCTCGATGGCTTTTCGTAGCATCGTCACGTTGAAATTGCACACACCGATTGAGCGAACGGTGCCGTTCTGCAGAAAGCCTTGCATTGTTTCCATGACGGCGCCGAGGTCCATGTCACGCGACGGCCAATGCACCATGTACAGGTCAACGTAGTCGACACCGAGCTTTGCGAGGCTGGCGTCAAGGGCGCGACGCAGGGCATCCGGGGCGAGGTTCTCGTGCCATACCTTGGTGGTCAGATGCAGTTGCTTTCGCGCGAGACCCGAGCCCGCAATTGCGGCGCCTACGGCTTCTTCGTTCTGGTACATCTCGGCGGTGTCGATGTGTCGGTATCCAAGCTCCAGCGCACTTTCAACTACTGGCTGGCAACCTCCGCCCGGCATACGAAATGTGCCAAATCCGAGGCGGGGCAGGTCAATTCCCTGTGTCTTCAAAGCTTCCATGGTTGCTCTCCCAAGCTGGTCCTGGTTTGCGGCGCAAGCCGCCGTAGCGTTCAGGAGCACAATCTCCCATTTTTTGATTGTTGAATAAAGTACGTGCCGTTCAAATCACTCGTGATTAAACTAGCGAAATGACATTAGCCTCGGAGAGGGCATGACATTTGATGGTCGGCTGTTTTCTGGCATCACCGTACTTGCCGCAGTCGCCGAGAGCGGCAGTTTCGTGCGCGCAGCAGATGCTCTCGGCTTGTCGCCATCGGGCGTTAGCCGTGCTGTTTCACGTCTCGAAAAGCGGGTGGGGGTGCGGCTGCTTGACCGAACGACGCGCTCGCAAACACTGACCGACGAAGGGAGGCGTCTATATGAAGCGGTTGGCCCGCACCTGACCGGCATCGAAGAGGCGGCTTCAGCGGCATCGGGTTCGGCGAACGTCGTGCAGGGAAAGCTTCGCGTCAACGTTGACCCGTTCTTTTCAAGGACGGTGCTGGCGTCAAGATTGCCAGATTTTCTGGCACATCATCCTGACCTCTCGCTCGAACTCATCATGCGCGACGACGTCGGCGACCTCGTGGCAGATGGATTTGACCTTGCGGTGCGTTTTGGACCCCCGCCACTGGGAACACTGATTGCACGCAAGCTGCTCGATACGCGCATCATTACGGTCGCGTCTCCGCGGTATGTGGCTGAGCACGGAAAGCCAGGAAAACCGGAGGAGGTGAGCAGGCATCAGCGAATCATGTTTTATAACCCCGTGACGGCCAAGCCCTTTGAGTGGGAGTTTCATCGGGGTAAGAAGGTCACGGAGATACCGGCAGAGGGGCGTCTCCTCGTGTCGGACGTGGAAACCATGCTCGGCGCGTGTATCGCCGGCGCTGGCATCGCCCAGGTGATGGAGATTGGCGTCGAGCAGGTAATGCGTGATGGCTTGCTTGTGGACCTCTTCCCGCACTGGCCGGACGAAAGATTTCCGCTGTATGCGCTCTTTCCGTCCCGGCGCCATCGTGCTGCGAAAGTCGACGCGTTCATTAATTTCTGCCTCGAGTCATTATCCGCAGCCGCACCCGTTACGCACCGTCAGATAGGTCTCCGGGGGAACCGCGGCAGCGCAAAAGCTAAAGCGCGCACGTCATCGCGTCCATGACAATTGATATCAAGCCGAGTACGGAGTAACTGGTAATGCCGCAAGTCTCGTCCCGGCGCTATGGCACGACTTCCACTTCTGACTCGCTCTTCGTGCAGCTCAAGGCACGTGGTCTCCTTCTGGCCGCCTTCGTTGGCTCCATCTGGTTGGTTTTTTTCCTGTCTGTTGCGCTGCCATTCCTGCATCTGAACCGGCACGGCGTGGTGCCGCGCACGTTTGGGGGGCTGCAGGGCATCCTGTTCGCCCCGTGGTTGCACGCAAGTATGATGCACCTGGTAGCCAACACTGGTGGACTGCTCATCTTGGGCTGGCTGTGCACCTGGCCGCGCATCGCGAACTTCTGGCAGGCGACAATCGGTGCGATGCTTGGTGCTGGATTGTGCGCCTGGCTGCTCGGCGCGCCCTACACGTTGCATATCGGCGCGAGCGGCCTCGTGTTCGGTTACGCGGGCTACCTGGTCGCGCGGGGCTATTACACGCGGCACGTTCTGGCGATGCTAGCTGCACTTTTCGTAGCGGCGAGCTACGGGCTGACCATGCTCTTTGGCGTGATGCCAATATATCCAGGCGTGTCGTGGCAAAGCCATCTGGGTGGCGCGCTGGGAGGCATCCTAGCCGCGCGCGCAGCCGCCCGCAGTGCACGACTTTTATGACGCCGCAAATGCGGGCACATTGAGCACGCCCTGATGCCCGGCGGTATCGCCCAGCTCATCTTGAGTAGCCAGATGAAATAAAGGCCTGTGCGTCCTGGGCAGAGAAGCAAAAAAGCCCCTCAGATTTTCGACGCGAGGGGCTCCCTTTCCGGTGGTCAGGTTTAGACCGCGGCATCCTTCAGCTTCTTCAGCGGGCGCACTTTCAGACGCACCGAAGCGGGCTTTGCGGCAAACCATTTTTCTTCGCCCGTGAACGGGTCCTTGCCGAAGCGCTTCTTCTTTGCCGGCACGTCCTGAGCAACAACCTTCAGCAGACCCGGCAGCGTGAACTCCTTCGCACCCTTCTTGTGGACCGATGCGAGCACTGTTTCTTCCAGAGCGGCCATCAATGCCTTCGCCGCTTTCGGCTCGACACCTGCGCGCTCGGCAAGATGGGTAGCAAGCGAAGCCTTCGTGAACGAATCCTTGATGGGCTTCAGCGGCGTGGCAGCGACCGCCTTCTTGGTGGCAGGAGTCGCCGCCTTCTTCACCGTCGGCGCCTTCGCCTTTTTCTCGACCGGAGTCGTCACCTTCTTCGGAGCCGGCTTTGCTGCAGCTTTCGTTGCCATAGATTCCTCGTCATTGGTCAAAGGTTGGCCCGGGGTCCTTGCCTTTGCGTAGTCACCGACAATGCGCAAAGGTCCAAATCCTCAGGCTGGCGCTAGCGTAGCAATTCGCTTTTGAATCCGCAACGGGCGAGGCCCTAAAACAAGGGGTTTTGTGCAAAAGGAACGCAAAAACGGCGACCTGTACCCCTCCAGAGGAGGCTGCGTTCACGAAAACGGCTACGCGACAGGGTTTGACGCAGGGGCAAGAGAGGTAAACCACTCGCGCGAGTCCAGCGTCGGGTGCCGGAATCGGCAATGATGCATGCGAGCGCTTAAGGTGATTGGTGTTTGCTGAAGGATGTTTATTTTCCTATGGCTTAAGCGCAGGGTCACCTTCCGGCAACCCTGAAGCACACCTCGAATTTACTCAGCAGGGTCAAACAGCGCTGTAACTCCGACGTAGGTGGTCACGTCGAATTCGGCATTGCCTAGCTTCCGGAGAGCATTATGGTGACGGTCTGTGAGCCACCGGTCGCCGGCAGCCTCTCGCAAGACATGGCGGAAAGCGCGCACATCTTCCTTGCCTGCAAAAATCTGCTCGATGTATTTGTCTGCATCCAGTCGGCCGGCTTCAGCCGCGGCAGCGAGGCTATCCATCACCCATGACAGACCCGGGTTATGAGGTCTTGCCAGCAGTTCCGCAAGCTTGATTGGCGTCAGCGTTTTGTTCATGTGGTCCCAACCGCCGTACTCGATGCAAGCGCTGGCCATCCGCTGCCCTTCTTCGGTTTCAAACATAAGCGGGGTGACTTGCGGGATATATCCGTTAATCGTTGCCATCAGAGTCCTCTATTTCGATTGTTGTTTTCTACCGGACAGCGTGACCGGCTAGCGTTGATTACGGCATCAACGTAGCGGTGCTTGAGCGACAAACGTGAATGGCGGTTTCTACGACTGGAATGCGCCGTGCAAAGCATCGACTTGGATGCATCACAACTCATAGAGACTGCGAAACTATCTCATCCAGTTGGGGACGTTGTATGCGTCGACCATCGAAAGCGACTCAACGATTTTTAACTCGCTGGGTGCATGTTGGCCGCATGCCATGATGGCAATCGACCGAGTGCAGGCGGAGTGTGGCGCGAAGCGCCTTTATTGCTTACGACCAAGACGCTGCCGCGCTGCGCAGGGTCGTTCGCACTGTCGCGGCATCAGGACCAGGTGCGTCCGTGCGGCTCGCAAATCTTGTGACATCAGACCGACGTTTTGCGTTGCCGGACGGTGGATGCGGCGAGAGTCGCCGCGAGGCGATTTTTTGGTTTGAGCGAGAAATCGAAATCGCTTTTCTGCAGGAAGGAACGGCGAAAGCTTGAGAGTGGTTTTCCGGACGTACAAGCATCACTTGTACGTCCATGACGGATTACTGAGCAGGGTCGAAGAAGCTCGCGGCCGCAGCATAGGTCACTGCATCGAGTTCAGCGCAGCCCAATTTCCTTAAGGCACTTAAATGGCGGTCGTTCAGCCACTTCTCGCCGCCGGCGTCACGCAGAATCAGGCGGAAGGACCGCACATCCGCTTTGCTCGCAAACAGTTGCTCAATGTATTGGTCCCCGTCAAGTATGCCGGCTTCGGCGACCGCCGCGAGGCTGTCCATCGCCCAGGCTAGGCCGGGGTTGCCTGGCATTGTCAGGAGGGCCGACAGCTTGATTGGCGTCAGTGTCTTGTCGCGATGAATCCAGCCTCCGAACTCGACGCAAGCGGCGGCCACCTTTTGTCAGCCTTCGGTCTCGAACATCAGCGGGGACGGTTGCGATACACACGCGTTGACTACCGCCATCTGATTCCTCGAATCTGTAGTTTGATTTCTGCGACCCGCACGACCCGCTGAGGGCAATTACGGCAAACGCTCGCGGTTCTTTAGTTGATGAAGTCTGTCCATGCAACAGATTGGGGACTGAGAGTCGCCACGGGAACGCTGCTTGCGTCGGTGCCCGTTGCAGCGCTTGCTGACAATGACCGCTAGAGCGGTTGAACCCAAGGAGAAACGAATATGGACCCGGTCTCGCACGGAATCATTTTCTGGCTAATTATTGGCGGCATCGCCGGCGCCTTGGCCGGTCGTATCGTCGACGGTGGTGGCTTCGGCATTCTTGTCGACATCATTGTGGGAATCGTTGGCGCATTCATCGGAGGATGGCTTGGCGGAGTTCTCGGGTTGCACTTGGGAAGCGGCATAATCGGCTCACTTATTACGGCGCTGATTGGCGCGGTCATCCTGCTTGCAATCCTGCGCCTTTTCAGTGGAGGTCGCGCGCGTTCACTCTGACGCGGGTATTTGATTGACCCTTAGCGGCAAGGCCCTGCCCATTTGGCGATTTTTCTGGAGATTGAAATGGATATGCCAGTTACCGAGGACCAGATTCGTACGCTCGCGTTCTATCTTTGGGAGAAGGACGGAAGTCCTGACATGCGTTCCGAAGAGTATTGGGAGAAGGCGAGACAGCAGCTAGGCGTGGACGGTCCGACGGCGGAGCCGAACTCGGACGGCAGCCCGACTTGAGTAGTAAATCTGTCGATGGTTCAGAGCGAGTGTTCGCGGCTCAGTTCGCTGACACTCGCCTGCCGGAGCCGAAACGCCCCGGTTCACATGAACCGGGAGCCTATCTCTTTTCGGTTGCTCTGATAACTTCATCGATAGAAACCGGCTTGGTCAGATGCAAATCAAAGCCTGCACTTTTCGACCTCTGAACATCGGCGTCTTGATTAAAGCCGCTCAACGCAACCAGAGTCATTCCAATCAGCGCGGGATTTCCGCGAGAGACTTCCGCAAGCTCGCGCCCGCTCATCTGCGGAATCCTTTCGTCAATGAGCGCGACGTCCGGCAAGAACATCTGGACGGCTCTTAGAGGGCCGTCCGACACACGTTGTCAGGGCGCCCTGAGCGGCAAGGAAAAAACTCTTCAACTGCAGCTCGGCCTCAACTTCAATCTCCGGGCGCCCGCGTCAACGTCGTTTTGCATGGACTAAGAGCTGAGGGGCCCCCACGTCACCCGAAGTAAGAGCTGCATGTCCGACGGCGGCGTCGCCGGGGCACGGGAATTGCGCGAAGTAGGACGCGGGCGCACACCTTCCGGTGCCAGCGAACGCTTCGGCCTCGAGGAGATTTGCCATGAGAGTGATGAAAGGACTTTTGATTGCAGCACTATTTGTCGGTATATCTGGGAGTATCTACGCACAAGGCGCGGGTGGCGGGGCCGCCGGGGGGCAAGGAGGCACGGGGATGAGCAAACCGAACGCAGGTGGTTCGACTGACACGGTGTCGGGTGCGTCGGGGGCGAATAGCATGACACCCTCGGGTGCTACTTCGCACAAGAAGATGCATAAGAAGTCCGGCGCCGCCATGCCGGCATCGGCCACCAATCCGGGTTCAGGGGGCAGCGGTTAAAGAATTATTGGAGGTGCGGCTGGCCCTGGCCTCAAGCGCGCTCGCCATTCCTGGACAAATCGAACGAAGAGCGCTACGGCCAACGGCGCGGATTGACAGGCCGCCACCGGGAAGCCGCCCGGCCCTCGGCGCCAGGCCGCGCAGAGACCGCCGCCAGGCGCCCGGCTACAAACGTGTCGACCGTGCGCAGTAGCATGGCGAGGTCTGCGGGCTTGCGAAAAAACGCCGACCAGCAGGGCGGACCGTCGCGGGGTTCGGGCATGGCTGACAGCATGACTATCGGCAGATGAGCAAATGCGGGCTGGCACCTCCCGCGCCGGCACAATTCATCTCCGTCCATTTCAGGCATCTGCCAATCAGTGACGATGAGCCGTGGCATTTCGCGCAGAACTTTGTGCAACGCTTCCGCGCCGTTTTGCGCGAGTACGACGTGATGGCCGCCGCTTTCCAGGGCCAACTGAAGCGCCCAGAGGTTATCGAGGTCGTCGTCGACGAGCAGGACTGTGGACATGGCTTGTAAGCGCGCGTAGGTATACCCTTGGCCGCCGCAACAGCCGTGCCTCAACGATGCACGTCAGTCGGCGGCGCACGGCGCGACTGATGTACGCCACAACGTGGACGGCGCCCGGGAAAGCCGCTAGCAATTCCGGACAAACGATGACTCTGAACGTTGGCCCCGGCAGCCTCCGAGACCCATTCGGAACCGGAGAAGGATTGACCCCGCGTCGCTTGCAACCCGCCATAAAAGGCGGACCACGCCGAGCCCCGTCCGCCGCTCCCCCGATTGTGCAGCGACGCGCAGCCAGCTGACCGTTTTGGCGCAGCGCCTATCTCTCTCGCCTCTTATTCGGGTGCGTCTTCATCGCACATTTCGTCGTGCTGTTCGTCGTCCTCGGACTGTAGGATAGGGGCAGCATTGTCCGGCGTCGCTGGGTCACGGTCGCTGTCTGCGATATCATCCGCGAGCTTGTCCTGGTCATCTTTGCGGCTGACACCGCGTGT
>NZ_JARESO010000043.1:0-72970 GCF_046030175.1 Paraburkholderia sp. RL17-373-BIF-A | reverse complement strand
ATTGAACCTCCAGTGCGATTCAACCGTATTGACTAACGGCCGTTGCAATTTTAAAAGCGGCCGGAGATCTTGATCACCTCGTACGACTGAGAAGGGCCGTCTTCTGGCGGCCAAAAGATCCGTAGTCTGCACGGGAGCGGACACCGAGACAGAGTGATGTCGATTGACCGAGAGGGGCGAACCGGGCCGCTCAGAGTCACTTTGCCGGTTCTTCGCGGCGGCGATATTTCAGGGGGAATGACAGGCGCAAGGCCCGTCGATATGGATTGTTACCATTGCTGTTGCAAATCTGTAGCATACGAAACTTCCCGTGTTTGAGCATCGGCCGACTGTTTCGCCATTCATCTGGCGCGGGAAAAGTTCGGGAGTAGTCTTTCGGTTGCGTGTGCACGGAGTAAGGACCGATGAGTCCTAGTCAAACGAATGAGAAGACACTCTAATTCCCTTCTACAATCGAACCTGTCCGAAGGCTTTTATGAGAGTCATTGGTTGATCGGATCGCAGACCAGATTGCGCTATTGGGATGGGAAACTATGGCATGCGGATAGGCAAGTCTGCAGCAAACAGGATTACACATGGCGCGGCTTTGCTCGCCCCGGTCAAGATCATGTCGGCAACTGTGTCGCCGGACATAGCGCCAGATGTAGAGCGATTCCGCATGAGGTCGTGAGCGCAGCCGTGGACGGTGTAACACCGTCTCGAGCATGGCGGCAGCACCTTGGGCTGAAGCAAGCAGAAGTCGCTGCGCGCATGGGCATCAGTCAACCAGCCTACTCGCAACTGGAAGCAAAAGAGCGCCTGAGCAACTCTTCGCGTGAAAAGATTGGGGCCGCACTCGGTATCACGGCGGATCAACTGGACTTTTGACGGAGGATCGGGCGGTCAGGAAGTTCGCACAGTGAAGGAAATGCTTGCGTTGCGCGAGCGCGGACATACTGTGGAAGTGGTCTGTCCTCGCGGCGCGAAGATTGGCGTGCGGCCGGCCGAGCTTGGCTTCGCGGTGCACCACGCGAACATGCGAGGCGGCGGCGACATTCGTTCGATGATGTCTATCCAGGCACTATTGCGGCGTTGTGCATTCGATGTGCTTAACACGCATAGCGGCCACGATAGCCTTGTCGCGGGCACAGCTGGGCGGCTTGTGGGTACCCCGCTCGTCGTCCGGACACGTCACCTCGCGCTGCCTATCAGTTCGCTCGCAACCTATACCTGGATTTCGCATCGCGTGATCGCAGTGAGTCATTACGTGCGTCGGTACCTTATTTCGGCCGGCGTGTCAGCGGGCCGCGTAGAGACGATCTACGACGGCATCGTGAAGCCTGAACCCGTTGCGCGTTCGACCCTACGCGCCGAGCTCGGGCTCGGTCCCGATGCGGTGATCGGCTGCATGCGCGCCAAGAAGGGACACGTGCTGCGCGGTTGTGCCCCGTTCTTGCTGCCTACGCATCAGGAAGCGCTCGGCCAGTCATATATCGAGGCGATGGCGGCGGGGCTGCCCGTGATTGGTACTGACGTGGATGGTGTGCCCGAACTGATCGGAAATAACGTGAACGGGCTGCTGCTACCGCCCAAAAATTCAGACGCATTACGCGCGGCTACTGTGCAGCTGATCGACAATCCAGGCCTGCGCACTCAGCTGGGTAATGAGGGGCGCCGCATTTCCGAGAACCGATTTGGGATCGACAATATGGCCGACGAAACGATCGACCTCTATCGGCGCATCTGCGCCGACGGGACCAGCGCGCATGAAGGGCCGCGCGCGTGCTGTTCCCTTCTTGATGTATCACCAGCGTATCCCGGCTTTGCGGCGTACTTGGTGACTGAGACTGGGCGCGGCTGAGAACAACGAATGTTTAGCCGGAGTCGCCTATCAAGGAACGAAGCAACACTAGCCCCCTGCCGGTGTCTGGAGATTGCCACACACACACACGACCTGTCTTCAATATTGTCGGCGAGACGGCCCGCAACGAATCGCGGGTTCGCCGTGCGGCTAACGGATCGCAGCATGCTCGGTCTTATGCGCACATCAATATGCTGTCTGCCGCGCCAATTTTTGCAACACGAGTGCTTTGTCGAATTGTTAAGCTTACTTGGCCAGGCAAGCGGCTGTCCACGGTGGCGTTCGCCTTCCATGCAGTTCTCTTCCGATTGAAGATCGGCGCTAATTTGCGGGTAACATAAGTACCTGATCGACCGCGTCACACCGGTTCACGCTCTGGAGAGGCGGACATGCGACTTGCTGATTTTATCTCGCGAGACATGGAGGCGATCGTGGCCCAATGGGAGGCGTTCGCAGCCACCCTCCTGCCGGCGGCGGCACGCATCGAACCGATGGGCCTACGCGATCACGCGCAGCAAATCCTGGAGGCCGTGGCAAAGGACTTGCGAACTTCGCAAAGCAGTGAGGTCCAACGGGAAAAATCATTGGGAGGAGGCCCCAGTCTAATCGCCGCGAGCGAAACGGCTGCGCAAACACACGCCCTCCTGAGAGCCCGTGCCGGTTTTAATATCAATCAGCTGGCCGCCGAATATCGCGCGCTACGCGCGAGCGTGCTTCGCTTGTGGATGGATGATTGCCAGCCCGAGAACCCTGACCTTGATGACGTCATCCGCTTCAATGAAGCCATCGATCAGGCACTTGCCGAATCGGTCACCTGTTTTAGTGCGCAGGTCGAGCAAAGTCGTAACCTGCTGCTCGGCATGCTGGGACACGATATGCGCAGCCCTCTTCAGGCGATCCAGCTGACTGCTTCGTATCTGGCAGCGCTAAATGCCGGCGAGCGAGTATCGGAAGCCGCTGGCCGCCTGATACGTAGCGGGGCCCGGATGCAGGCGTTGCTTGATGACCTCGGTGATTACAATCGGACCAGACTGGGCTTTGGCATCAACGTCGTGCCCAAAAGTGTTGATCTGGCGGACGTCCTCGCTGACGAAGTGGACGAGTTGCGGGCAGTCCATCCCGAAAGGCAGATCGACCTGCACGTGAGTGGTAATTCACAAGGGGTCTGGGACGGCCAGCGACTGCAGCAACTACTTGGGAATCTTGTGCAGAACGCCATCAAGTATGGTGCACAGGATACTCCAGTGCGCATCACGGTCACGGGCGACGTAAAGCATGTCCGCATCGAGGTCAGCAACTGCGGACCTGCCATCGAGCGCGCAACGCTCTCGCGGGTCTTCGATCCGCTGGTGCGAGGCGCGGACCAACAGGGCGGATGCGACAGCGGGGGAGGCCTCGGACTGGGTCTGTACATTGCCAGCGAAATTGCGAAAGCCCACCACGGCGCAATCGAAGCGCGTTCCGACCGGACGGAGACTTCATTTTCAGTGTTACTTCCGCGTGCGGACGAAGCTGGGTAGGGCGCTGATAGTCGAAGGCTGCAACGCAGAGCGACCCGCTCGGCGGCCGTCGTCGCGTGCACTCGCCAGGCAGAGATCCGTCGCAGCATAACCATGCTGGTAAGTACACCGTCAGCCAGTTCGGCCGGCTTCAGTCCGCTTCTGAACGCAGCGCTGCCGCGTAGGACGTAACTCCAACAATTGCGCTGGGCGCGCAATAGCGCGTGCCGTCAGAGTCATATATTCTCGCGCCTACGCGTAGTCCAATGAGATCGCCCCGCGCATTCCGTGCCCCTCTGAAAGTGAAGGGCGATGCGGAGCCGGCACAAGCCGGATCCCCACGCATCCATTTGGCAGCGTGTGAGGCGTAGGGCGGTTTGAGATTGCCTCGGGGAAACTGCGGCACCTCCTCCCGGTCGACACCGGGCAGATCCCTCGGAAATGGATCCGCATCCCCGCGATGGCTGTAGACGCATTGATGTGTGATTTTGCGGAAGCTCAGATCGGGAAGTCAGTAGGCGTTGTGGTCTATTTGAAGCAGAGGCCCACTGGAGAAAATGCCTGCGCCTTCGCTTACGCAGCCTAAGGCTTTCGTCGCTCACGTTGGCGCTTCAAGGCCAGCATCGCCATGAAATCGGCTGCCATCTGGACGGCGCCGGGTCGCTCAAAGCTTGTCTGACAGAAGTTCTAGACAGCCGGCCGACCAGCAATCGTGCTACGGTTAGCTGCAGTGTTTCCACATCTACCGGTTTAAGCAAGAAAGCATTCCAAAGGGACTTTTGGCCAAGAGGTGGATAACGCGCAGAGACAACGGCGATCGGGACGGAAGCCAGCGCGGGACTAAGGCGCAACCGCTCGCAGAGCTCTTCGCCGTCCATTTCCGGCATGTTCCAGTCCGTCACGATCAGGTCTGGAAGATAACGGGAGGCAATATCGAGACCTTCTTTGCCATTTCTCGCGGCATGCACCCGATACCCACGCTCCTCCAGAACGATCCGGAATACGAAGAGCAGGTCAGGTTCGTCCTCGACGAGAAGGATGGTCGCCATGGTAGCCTCGGTGGTACGGAATGACCAGCAACGGTCGTGCCGAGAAGAGCGCCTCCAGGCGCAATTCGCAGGAGCCAAATATAAGCAGAGGCGCTTTGGCAAACCTTTGGTTCACTGTGATCCCGCAAAAGCGGCGGTTGTTCTGGTCAGCGAAAGCGCTCACCTGTGCTGCCCGACAGGCTGTGGGCGGCCATCGTGCCAGTAACGAATTGGCGCTATGCAGCCTTCCCGGACTTGCGGCTTTTGACTTATCTCCGGATCTTACCGGATCCTCATTGCTGGAGAATTTGGGCATCTATCTCTACGATGCGAGAACGGTGCACGGACGCCACACCTCCTCCAGTCGGGGCACTGCGGGCTCGAGAGATTGGCTCCCTCAGTAATTCGGCCGCGACTGCCGCGGAGACGTTTGGAGGGCCGCACGTGCAAAAGATCTCCACAGCAGGTTCTCCTCAGGCCACCTTGGCATGCGGCTTGCGCGGGCACTCTGGCGCGCCGCGCTTGCTGGAAGTTGCGGGCCCGCCGCGGGTTAGGAGGAACTATGGCTACCATGACCCTGAAGGATTTGTTCATTCATTCGCTCTCCGACATTTATAGTGCCGAAAAGCAGATGACGAAGTCACTTCCGAAGATGGCACGGGCAGCGACCAGCCCGGACCCTCGGTCGGCATTCGAGACGCACCTGGAAGAAACGCAAGGCCCTTATCGCAGCAGCGCAGAAAGTGGAGCACTATGAAATTGCATCGTACGGCTCGTTGATAGCACTGGCTCAACAGCTTGGTGAAACAGCTGCTGTCAAGCTTCTGACCGAAGCTGAAGGAAGAAAAGGCTATCCGTTGATATTGCTAACGCGCTCGCCGTGTCCGCTAATTCGGCTAATACGGTTGTAGAGGAGCGCGACAGGTGCATTCGCTTGAAGCGACAGCAAGTGCAAATACCGGAGGTCATTTGTTGATATTTGGAAGGTGCCTATCTAGTTGTGCCGCCCACTGTCGCGATTCTCGGAGCCGGGCGCATTCACGAGCAGGTCGTGGCGGCAGGGGATTCCCGCGGTGCATCGGATCTTGCCGCTGAGTCTGACATTCGATCATCGGGTCGTCACGGGCGGTGAGGCGGCGCGTTTTCTTGCCGCGACGATTGCGGATCTGGGGATGGCGCAGTAGCCATACTCGCATGTTCGGACGCTCTCGCACCGGCGACATCAGATGGCTGACAATCAGCCTCTCAATGCCGTCGACGCTCCTGCCAATCCGGGCTTCGCGTCGACGCGGCACCCGTCGAATGGCCAGGCCTATTTGCGGGAAATCGGAAGGGGTGGCTCGGTGTTGGACGCTCCTGTCATTACTTCCGTGGATCCTTTGGCGTTTTGGCAGGGTCCGGGCCATGAAGCGACTGTCGCAGGGCCCAAGCTGAGCGGATGCTGCTTCGCTCTTACCGGCCGTTCGTCGCTGGAGAGTCGAGCGCGACTCGGTCGGCGGGGTGTCCGTTCTGCTACTGCAAGCTCTTCATCAGTTGCCCGCGCAATGCATCAGCGATCTGCTGCAAGCTGTCCGGCAGCAACACCTGCGCATCCAGCGGGCCGATCACCGAATATCCCGAACCAGCTGTGCCGTCGACGACTATCACGACTGCGCATCGGGCCTGAGTCATATCGCGGACGGTATTGCATGCGGCATCAAACAGCCCCGCTGATTCACCGCCAGGCACGACTTTTCGTCCAAAGTTGTCGCTCATAGGCTCTCCTGTACAGTGGATGACGTTCGTGGACAGTGCGTCGTCAGTTCCCGCTGGCATCTGCTGCGCGGGAGCGGTAGCGCAGCAGATGATCGGTGCCGGACTCGGACAGCCAGAGTTCTCCTGGGCGACCCATCATTTGACGTACGTTCGCGTGCGGACGCGGTAGCGCAAACACGTCGAACCGCGTAGTGCGCGGGTCGAAGCGCACTAGTGCGTTGGCGCTCCATTCACTGAGCCAGACGATGTCCTGGTCGTCTACGAATATCGCGTATGCATGGGGATCGTCGCCGGGCAGGCGCCATTCGCGCCATCGACGCGTCGCTGGATCAAATACGCCGACTTTTCCTGCGTTCCACTCGCTGACCCAGACACGCCCCTTCGAATCGGACCATACACGGCGCGCACCCTGATCCGGCGTCTGCGGATCGATGACCTGCGTTGCGCCGCTTCCGGGATCGATGCGGCCGAGATAACTTCCCGCTAGTGACGCGAAATACAGGCTGCCGTCCGGAGTCACACAGATGCCGTAGGGGCCGTGCCCGCGCGGCGCATCGAAGACGCGCATGCTGGCGCGCTTCGGATCGAGCTCGCCATAGACGCCGCTTTGGCCGGTAAACCACAGATGCCCTTGCTTGTCGAAGACCGCGGTATTCAGATTGGCGGCCGGCCGGTCCTTCGGCAATGGAAAACGCGTGACGGCAAACGTCTTCGGATCGACGCGCACGATCGCGTTCTGGCCGCCGTCGGTGATCCATGCCGCGCGATCGGGCCCGATGATCACCCCGTGCGGTGCCGATCCATCGCCAAGCAGAATCCGGTCGATCCTGCCGCTACGCGGGTCCAGCCGACCGACCGCGCCCTGCGCCTGCGCGGTGTACCACACGGCGCCGTCGGGCGCCGGGGCGACGTCATGTGGCGCACTACCGGTCGGGACGGCGAAAGTCTCGAACGACGGCGGTCGTACCTGCGCCTGCACCGAACAGACGGTGAGCGCGGCGCTTGCCATGGCCGACACAAGACACGGGGTCAGCCGGGATTCGAGAATCTTGCTTACCACTGCCACGAAGCGATCCCCCGCTATCTCCAGCATGTTCGCCTCCATGTCACAGGATGAGTTTCAAAAGGCCCCGACGGCATTTTTATTGTTGCACTTATCTGTAGCTGTAGCTGTAGCTGTAGCTGTAGCTGTCGCTGCGCCGCATCTCCGCGTTACCTAACTGTTTCCGCTGCGACCAAACGCTGCCGCTCGACAATCACGACCGGCGGCCATTCACGGCAGCGCGGCGTCGCCCCGGCTTTTGTGCTGCGCCACCAACGATTCCTGCGTGGCAGCGGGCACCGGCGCGTAGTGGCTGAGTTGAATACTGTAGTTGCCGTGTCCGCCGGCGATCGCGTTTAGACGCGACTGATAGTCTTTGAGTTCGGCAAGCGGCACCTGTCCCGCGACGACCACGGCATCCCCGGCGATGGGGCGGGAGCCATGAACCTGGCCGCGCCTTGACGACAGATCTCCGATGATGTCACCCATCGCGGGTTCTGGCATCGTCACCTCGATGTCCACGATGGGTTCGAGCACGATAGGCTGGGCTTTCAGCACCGCATCGATGAAGGCTTTGCGCCCGGCGGTGACGAACGCCACCTCTTTGGAGTCGACCGAATGGCTCTTGCCGTCGAGGACCGTGACTCGCACATCCTGCATCGGGACGCCGGCAAGCGGCCCGCTCTCGATCACCTGCAGAACGCCCTTTTCCACGGCGGGAATGAACTGGCCGGGGATGGCGCCGCCCTTGACGGCGTCGACGAATTCGAACCCTGCGCCTCGCGGCAACGGCTCCACGCGGAGCATCACTTCACCGAATTGTCCAGCGCCGCCGGTTTGCTTCTTGTGGCGGCAGTGCCCCTCGGCGCTGCCGCCGATGGTCTCGCGATAGGCAATTTTCGGCGGCCGCGTCACGACTTCGAGCTTGTACTGGTCTGATAGCCGCTCCAGCATGTAGCGCAGATGCAGCTCGCCGAGGCCTCGCACGACGGTCTCGTTGGTGCTGGCCTCGCGTTCGATACGCAGACACGGGTCTTCCGCGGTCAGCTTCTGCAGCGCTTCCCACAGCCGCTGCTCGTGGCCGCGGCGCGCCGGTTCGATCGCGAGGCCGTAAATGGGCATCGGGAAGTCTGGTGGGACGAGGTGAATGTTGCCGTCCTCAGGCGCGTCGTGCAGCACGGCATCGAGGCCAATGTCGTCGGCCTTGGCCACCGCGCAGATATCACCGGGACCCGCACGCAGGATATCCACGTGTTCCTTGCCCTGCAGCATCAACAGATGGGCGACCCGGAATGGCTGCCGCCTGTCGCCAATATAAAGCTGGCTATCGCGCTCGATCGTACCCTGATAGATGCGAAACACGGCCATCTTGCCGATGTAAGGGTCGATCACGATCTTGAAGGTGTGGGCCAGCACGTGCTTGTCGGCGTCCGGTTCGGCACGCATGACTTCCTTGCGGCCCCCGGAATCGCGATAGAAGAGCGGCGGGTTGCCTTCCATCGGATTGGGCAGAAGCCGGACGAAGACATCGAGCAGTTCCGCAATGCCGGCGCCATTGGCCGCCGATGTGAAGCACACCGGCACCAGATGGCCTTCGCGCAGCGCACGCTCGAAAGGCTCGTGCAGCTGTTCCGGCCGGATGGCCTCGCCTTGCTCCAGGTAGAGCTCCATCAGGGCCGGGTCGATCTCGACCACCTGATCGACGAGCGCATTGTGCGCAGCCTCCACGGACAGGAAATCGGCGTCGCCGCCAGGGTTGAAAAAGCAGTCCACCACCTGGCGGCCGCGCTGCGCCGGCAGGTTGATGGGCAGGCATTCCGTGCCGAACGTTTGCTGGATTTGCGTGAGTAGCCCTGGAAGGTCGACCTTTTCTCCATCGATTCCATTCACGATGAGCATTCTGCAGAGCTTACGTTCGCCCGCCCAGGTCATCATGCGCCGGGTGGTCATTTCAATGCCCGTCTGCGCATTGATGACGACGGCGACCGTCTCGACCGCGGGCAGCGCGCTGATCGACGGCCCGCAAAAGTCGGGATAACCGGGCGTATCGAGCAGATAGATGCGCGTGTCGTGATAATGCAGGTGAGTGACGGTAGAGTTGAGCGAATGATGATACTTCCGTTCGAGCGGGTCGAAATCGCAGACGGTAGTCCCGCGCTCGACGCTGCCGGGCGCATGGAGCATGCCGCCGTGGTACAGCAGCGCTTCGACAAGCGAGGTCTTGCCGCTACCGGCATGCCCGACCAGGGCGACGGTGCGGATGGCATCGGGGCTATAACGCATGCTCGCCCTCGCGCAGTAAGGGAGGTGGGGCCATTATTAGGGAAAATGAGCCTGTCCGCCACACGGGGTAGCCGTAGGATTCGGGCTGCAGCCGTGTCACTTCCATTGCGGCTGATTCAGCACCATTCCGTGCTGCCCCTTGTAGGCAGCCACAGCCGGCGGCGTCCGCCCGTCCAGCATCTGTGGCGCGAGTTGCCAGACCTCGATGCCACGCGGCCGGCAGACGTCCAGCGGATGCCTTGCGGCTTGCGCATTTCCGGGTAGCAGATCCACTCTGACGGATTACAACCGGCGGCGAGCTGTCGTTAAGGTTGGGCGACCACCTTGGCGCGTGTTCGGGGTGCCGATGGATCGTACGACTGCTTGCGCTCTCCCCGCGGGGGCGAAGACCAGATACGACGTGCCGACAAGCGCACCCGAAGTGAGCCGGAGGAAGGTATTAACACCTTGGCCTTCCAGAAAGGATCAGCCTCTATTAGTCGCTGAACAGACCCTTTGCGACCTGAAACGCCGCGTCCCGAAGCGGAGCGCGGGTACACTGGATTTATGACGCCATGCTCCCACCAGGTGAGTGCTGTCATCGTCGCTCCAGGCGTAGCATCGAACCAGTCCACGACATCTATTGCGCATGTTAAACGACCTCTGGTACAAAAACGCGATCGTCTACTGCCTGTCGGTGGGCACTTACATGGATGCGAATGGCGACGGCGTCGGCGATTTTCAGGGTTTGATGCGCCGGCTCGATTACCTGCAGGGCCTCGGCATCACGACGCTCTGGCTGATGCCGTTCCAGCCTTCGCCGGGCCGCGACAACGGCTACGACATTTCCGACTACTACAACGTCGATCCCCGCTATGGCACCCTCGGCGACTTTGCCGAGTTCACGCACGCGTGCCGGCAACGCGGTCTGCGGGTAATGATCGATCTGGTAGTGAACCACACGTCCGATCAGCACGCGTGGTTTCAGAGCGCGCGCCGCGACCCGGAGTCACAGTACCGCGCCTGGTACGTGTGGTCGAAGAAGAAGCCCGCGAACGCAACAGACGGCATTGTGTTCCCCGGCGTGCAGAAATCCACATGGACTTACGACAAGGAAGCAGCCCTTTGGTATTTCCACCGCTTCTACGACTTCCAGCCCGACCTGAACACGGCGAACCCGCACGTTCAGGCGGAACTGTTGAAGATCATGGGCTTCTGGATCCAACTCGGGGTATCAGGTTTCCGTATGGACGCCGTGCCCTTCGTGATCGCGACCAAAGGCCCACAGGTGCGGCAGCCCGTCGAGCAATACGACATGTTGCGGACCTTCCGCGAGTTCCTCCAATGGCGTAAGGGCGATGCGATCATCCTCGCCGAAGCAAACGTTCTGCCCGACACCGACATGCAGTATTTCGGCGACGAGGGCGAGCGTCTGCAGATGATGTTCAACTTTCAGGTCAATCAAGCCACGTTCTATACGATGGCGAGCGCAGACACTGCACCGCTCAGGAAGGCGCTTCGCGCAACAAAACCGCGCCCGGCGACAGCGCAATGGGGCGTGTTCCTGCGCAATCACGACGAACTCGACCTGGGACGTCTCACGCCGGAGCAGCGCGAGACCGTATTCGCCGCATTCGGGTCGGCGCCTGACATGCAACTCTATGACCGCGGCATTCGCCGAAGGCTCGCGCCGATGCTCAACGGGGACCGGCGCCGCCTCGAACTCGCGTATAGCGTGATGCTCACGTCACCGGGCACACCGGTCTTTCGTTACGGCGATGAGATCGGCATGGGTGACGATCTACGCCTGCCGGAGCGTGAATGCGCGCGCACGCCGATGCAGTGGTCGACCGAGCCGCACGGCGGTTTCACGAAGCATCCAAAGCCGACCGCGCGGGTCATTTCAGGCGGGCCATACGGCTTTGAACGCGTGAACGTCGCGAGCCAGCGCCGCGATCCGGATTCGCTGCTGAACTGGATGGAACGCCTGATCCGCATGCGCCGCGAAGTGCCGGAGATCAGCTGGGGAGACTTCTCGATCCTGCGGATATCGCGTAAGGACGTGCTCGGCTTACGCTACGACTGGCGCAATAATTCGGTGGTGTGTCTGCATAACTTCAGCGCGACCGCGTGCACGGTCAGTTTCAAAACCGGGACCGGCGATCCAGGCGACGCGCGGCTCGTCAACCTGCTCTCCGACGAACACAGTCAGGCCGATGCAACCGGACGGCACACGGTGGTGCTCGAGCCCTATGGCTATCGCTGGTATCGCGTGGGAGGTCTCGACTATCTGCTCAAACGCAGCGAGGTCTAGCAGGCTATCCCAACGTTCGGCGTGTGCGTTTGTTCGCCGCAGCGTTGTCTGCGGCTTTTTTTTGTGTCCTGCGGCTGGCGTTGACGGTAAGGCTTTTCCCCCAGAGGCGCTGAAGAACCTGAAGGTGCCACGCGAGAACGTGGTCGTCGCGACCAAGGTCTTCAACGAGACCGGACCCGGACCGAACTCCCGCGGCGCGTCGCGCGGCCACATCCTCGACGGCGTCAAGGCCAGCCTGCAGCGGCTGCAACTCGACCACATCGACCTGTACCAGATCCACGGCTTCGACCCGGCTACGCCGATCGAGGAAACCGTGCGCGCACTCGACCAGTCGGTGCGCCACGGCCATGTCCGCTACGTCGGCGTCTCGAACTGGGCGGCCTGGCAGATTGCCAAGGCGCTGGGCATCGACCGCGCGTGCTTGGGACGTTCGTGGCTGCACGAAAAGGGCTATAGCGGCGACCGGTGTCCTTTCCGTAGCGGACGTTCAATGCGACAGAGGTCGACGGCACGAAACGGACTAGGTTAGCGGTTGGCCTGTAGGGGCGCTACTTTCCGACTCTGCGCGGTGCCGTTTGTAGCAGTTCGTGCAACTCACGCTTGTAGAAGCGGGCCAGTCCATTGGTGCCATGCCCGCAAGTGTCCTCGCTCGCAGGAATAAGAAGCAGCCGGCCGTTGCACACAAGCTGCATCGCGCGCTGCATCAAGCCGGTCTCCGGCGGATAGCGCTCATCGTCGGCGGCGTTGATGGCGAGGACCGCAGCCTTCATGTCCCCTAGACTCGGGGCGGGGTTATAACCGCGTGCGGCGCTCCACTGATATATAAAGTCGTTGGCATCCAATGTGAACGGCTGTGCCAGCTTGTCGTCGACATACTGATCGGCCAGTTCGATCGTCGGCGCCGCTTTTTGGCAAGCGAGCGTCCCACCATTGGTCGCCAGCGCGAAAAAGGCACTGGAAAGGCGCAACGATCTGGGCTGACTGGTGTAGTCGCCGCCCCGGTACTCCGGATCGTTTCGGACCATTTCGATGAGCATGCGGCGCAGCATCCAGTTGCGGCCGGACATCTTCGTCGGTTGCGACGCCATTGGCACGAGCGCATCCATGAAGTCACGATAGCGGACACCCCAGATCCATGCATGCATGCATGCCGCCCATCGAGTTACCGATTAAGAGGCGCAGGTGCCGAATGTTCAAATGATCGGTTAAAAGCCGGTGCTGGGCGAGCACCATGTCGTCGTAGTTGTAAGCCGGGAATTGTGTGCGCAGTCCGTCAGACGGCTTAGACGATCCACCGGCTCCCAGCGCGTCAGGAAGGATGATGAAGTACTTTCTCGCATCAAGCGGCTGGCCGGGGCCAAATAACTCCCCTGCAAAATCAGGTGTCAGCATGCTGGCGCCCGTGCCCGTGGTGCCATGCAGGACGAGGACCGGCTCACTGGACGGGTCGCCAATGGTTCGGTAATGTAGCCGCACCTCTGACAGGACCTCGCCGGTGTTGAAACGGAAATCTCGCGCGATCCAGTCGGCTTCCTGCGGCGCAGGATAGCCGGCCGCATTGCGATGTTGTCTTGTTTGCATAATCAACGGGCGATCCAACAAATACGTCAGCTAGCAATCGGCTCGAGAGTTTGAAGCACACCCCCCTGGCGAGCTGACGCGTAGGCCGCATCCATGACTTGCATCATGCGCTCTGCATCGAGCAACGACGCGATTGGCCTCGCTCCAGTACGGCATTCCGTGAGCACGCGCTTGACGAACAATGGGTAGTAAATGTCAGTCTCGAACTGGAGGCGGCGGCTTCGCGTGCCGGCAGACAGGTTGTTTCTTTCCCGAATCTCGATTCGGTCGGGGCCGGATTTCGCGTACATACGATCGGATGCAAGTGTGAACGAGAATTCGCGCTGCTCGTCGGGTGTACTGGGGAAGCTATATCCCGTTTCCACCGAGCCGATCACGCCGTCTTCGGTTTGCATGGTCAGCAGCGAATAGTCTTCAACGGCTCCTCGATGCGTTCTTGAGTTCATCGTGGCAGAGACGCGGGCGATCTCCTTGCCAGTCAACAGTCTGAACAGGTCGATGAAGTGAGTCGCCACGTTGATTGTCGATCCGCCTCCGGAATAAACCGGATCGAGCGCCCAGCCGGCGCCGGCCGCTTCGTATCGACTGGGCGGTCCCACAATGAAACGGAATGACATGTAATTGAAGTCCGACGGTATGCGCCCCTCGGCATCTTCGAGCGATCTGAGCAACTCGCTCATTCGGAAGATCAATGGCACTGCGCAATAAAGGTTGGCTTCCTCGGTCAGTTTGCGAAGTCGGGTGACCTGCGACATGTTGACGCCGCACGGTTTCTCCAGCGCGAAGGGTATGTGTCGTGCGATCACGGCCTCGGCGAGCGCCGGCATTTCAGAATGCCGCCCGAACACGAATGCAAAATCGACTTCCTCACGCTCGAGTAATTCATAGGCCGACGAGTACAGCTTGCTTCCGAATCGTGCGGCGATTGCCTCACCCTTGACCTCCTCCGCATCCGATACGGCGACCACTTCAATCCCGGGCGCTTCCAGCGCATCCAGATAGAGCGGGACATGCCAATGGCTGACCTCCAGCAATGCAACTCTCATGCGTATTCTCCTTTGAAATTCTCTACTCATCGCGGGCCGTGATCCGGCGCTGATCGTCCATCGGGGAGGTAATCGAACCCCAGAAACTTAAGTGCGTAGACAGCCTGTCCTTGATGCATCGGTCCCCCGTCCTGGGTGCGGCACCCGCGAGCATGCGCGGCGCGTCGAAGCGGCGTCGGCTCTGGCGCATTGATGATGTCGACGACGATGGCGCCGGGTGCGAGCCGCTCCGGATCGACCGGCATGGCATCGTTCACTTTCATGCCAAGTGGCGTGGCGTTGATGACGACGTCGAAGCCTTGCGGGTCAGGCGGCCCCGAACGTACGTCGCAGCCGGTTTCAGCGGCAACGGATGTCGCAAGGTCGCCTGCCCGATGTGCGTCGACATCGGATATGGTCAGCTTGCTGGCGCCCGCGGACGCGACCGCAAACGCGATGGCGCTCCCTGCGCCTCCCGCGCCGACGAGAAGCACGGACTTATTCGCCGGGTGGTTGCCTTCCCATTGCATCCCAAGAACGCAACCAACGCCATCGAATATCGCTCCGACCCAACGTCCATCTGCCTCGCAACGGATGACGTTGAGCGCGCCGACCTGACGGGCCGTTGGATCCAGTTCATCGACGTATTTCAGCATCCGTTGCTTATGAGGCATGGTGACGAGCATGCCCGCGAGATTGCCCACCGCTCGTACACCGCTGACGAAGGCGGACAGGCCTTCCTCCTTAACCCAGAACGGGACGCAAGCCGCGTCCACGCGCTGGTCGGCAAAGAGCTGGTTCAACAATTGTGGCGACTTGGCGGCCGTCAGTGGATCGCCCACTAACCCATAGAGTCGCGTTTTACCTGTGATATGTGGATCCATTGCTGCGTGGTGTTCGATGTTGGCTAAAGGCGCAGTCTCATCTGACTGCTCCGAAATTTTGCGTACCGTGCGCGTGTCGGACACTTAGATTCTCTGACCGAGTCGCTTTGATGACGAATACCGCATCTCCTTGACGCGGCGCGTTCATTGCGTTTTGAGCCGTTTTCAACTGTCGGATGCGCCGAGAACAAGCGATCTCACGACAATCGAAAGGCTAGCTGTAGACGATCACTTCCATGGCGCCGGCGGTACGTCCAGATCCCAAGTCCCGTAGACCGCGGGCTCGTTAATCTCAATGACCTCGAGATCGTCGGAGCGCCACATCACGTTGTGCGGAACGCCGGTCGGCTGTGACAATCCGTCACCCGCGTTAAGCGTCACGTCGCCCTCGACACCGGCGAAACGGAACGTCACGGATCCGCGCAGCACATACAGGTAGTGCCCGGTCATGTCGTGCCAATGCCAGCCAGTAGGCTCGGTGAACGGCTTCAGCGCGCGAATGTGCTTTGCCCCGATGCGCCCGTTGGTCATCGCGGCGAGTCCGAGGTCGCGGTACTCGGAATCGGCGCG
The DNA here is from genome assembly GCF_046030175.1 of Paraburkholderia sp. RL17-373-BIF-A. Classification (NCBI taxonomy): domain Bacteria; kingdom Pseudomonadati; phylum Pseudomonadota; class Betaproteobacteria; order Burkholderiales; family Burkholderiaceae; genus Paraburkholderia; species Paraburkholderia sp. RL17-373-BIF-A. The sequence goes on along the minus strand of NZ_JARESO010000043.1, from coordinate 57,170 downwards.
CAAACCTTCCTGGTTCCAGGGCGCTTCGGCCGCGCTGATGCGCGCAAACGCGCTTAGAGATTGCGCGAGCTCACGTGGGCCGTCGTAGCGGGGTATGTCTTCGTTGTGCATTTGCATTTCCTTTGTGCGGCGTCAAGATATTCGCTAATGCCGCGGTTACATGATTCCTGTTCGGCTCAAGCCGAGTGGCACCGACGCACTACTAGCGAGCAGTGGGACCGGCCAAAGCAGTTACGAGTGAGCCTGATTTGCAACGTTTTGTGCATCGGCTGTTCCGATTCGTCCGGCCACAGCCTCGGCGCGCACCCGGTCGTAGTCGGCTTTGGATACGGGTACCGCATCGCGGTCGCCAAGGTCGGCAAGGCGGATCCGATACGTCTCCCGCGTGCTGAAGGCGGCGAACGCGGCGACAAGACAGATGCCGAACGTCAGGAAGCCGATCTTCAGCGGAATGTTAGCGGTGCCGGGGGGCGCGACCGCCACAAAGAGTGATGGCGTCATTGCAGCAAGCGTCGTCCCAACATTTTGTCCGATGGCCATTCCCGTTACGCGCACCCGCGTGCGGAATAGTTCGGGGAAGAGGCTCGGGAATACACCGTTGAAGCCCTGGTAGGCAATGCCCCACATGAGCACCGAAAAAATCAGCGAGAGCCCGAGGTTGTGGATGCTGATGGCGTAGAGGTAGGCAAACGAGAGCAGCCCGGCGCTGAGCACGCCAGCAAGAACGGGCGGCCTGCGGCCAATTTTGTCTGAGAGATTGCCCACGAAGGGAATCAGGATGACCGAGCAGATGTTGCCAAGAACCGGAATCCAAAGAAAGATGCCCACAGGAAAGCCGATACCGTAGGCCGGCTGGACGGCATACGCGGCACCGAAGACCGTAGCGAGAAGCGCGATCACGGCGGTGAGCGCCATGCAGATTACGCGCAAGACATCGTCCCAACTGTGCCGCAGGACCTCGATGACCGGTGAGGCAGGAACCTCGCCATGGGCTTGCTCCTCGGAGAAAGCCGGAGTTTCCTCGACCTGGCGGCGAATGATGTAGCCCATGACGATCACGACAAAACTGAGCAGGAACGGGATTCGCCATCCCCAGGAAGCGAACTGGTCCTTCGGCATGAAATGCGCGATCGGCAGGAAAACCGCTGCCGCCAGAAGCTGCCCGGCTTGGACCCCTTGGAGCGTGAAGCTCGCAAAGTAGCCACGCCGGCCGAACGGCGCATGCTCAAGAATCATGGAACTGGCGCCGGAGACCTCTCCTGCCACCGCGAACCCCTGAATGAGCCGGAGGGTGACGAGCATCACAGGCGCCCAGATGCCGGCTTGCTTATACGTAGGCAAGAGCCCCACGCCCATCGTCGAGACACCCATTAAGAACATGCAGAATATCAGCACCGTCTTGCGGCCGTGCCGGTCGCCGACGTGGCCGAGTACCATCGCGCCTATCGGTCGGGCGACGTAGCCAACACCGAAGGTCGCCAGTGATGCGATGATGGCAACGGTCGGATTGTCCGAGGGGAAGAACAGCTGCGGAAAGAGCAACGACGCTGCGGTCGCATATATGAAGAAGTCGTAGTACTCAAGTGCTGAGCCAATCCAGCCGCTCGCGGCGGCTATTTTCGACTGGCGCTGACGATGGGCCTCAACCTGGGTGCTTCCACTCATGACTTGTCTCCGTCTTCGATTGACTTTTCGATGCCATTCTTTATAATTGTAACATCGTTCCATTAAGAACCATATTACCTACATCATGAGAGTTGTCAAGGGAGCAGTTGACCGATCACTTCAGGCGATCGAGTTGCTCGCACGTGAGGCGCGCTGGATGCGAATGTCCGATATCGCCGCCGAACTCGAGCTGGAGAAAGGGCCCGCCCATCGAGTGCTTGCGCAGCTTTGCGAGCAGGGTTGGGCCGAGCAGGATGAACAGACTTCCCAGTACCGCTTGACCTTGAAGCTTTCTTTGCTCGGTCAGCGGTATCTGCACGGGCTTGGGTTGCCGGGCCTGGTGCAGCCTATTCTCGATGAACTCGCAGCGCAGTGCCATGAGCTCGTGCGGCTGACAGTCGTGAATGAAGGGACACTTGCGTGGTTCGCTGCGTCTCAAGGCGCAGCGCCCGGGCTGATGTATTCGCCGTCCATGCATAGTCCCATCGCCTTGCATGCCACATCGGTCGGAAAGGTGTGGCTGGCGGCAATGTCAAACGACGAAGCAGTCGGGCTGGCACTGCGTGGCAGGCTCGGCCAGCCAAACGGCGCAGGGACATCGAAGGCGATTAAAAGCGTCGACCGATTGATACCGGAGCTCGAACTGACGAGGCAACGTGGCTATGGTCTCGTCGTCGAGGAAGCCGAGCCAGGTGTGGTCGCGATGGCCGTGACCGTGCGTTCGCTGGTTGACAGCGTGGTCGTCGGGACAGTGAGTATCGCTGGGCCGGTCTTGCGCATACCGCCGGAGCGTTACGACTCCTTTCATGCGTTACTGCGCGAAGCCGCAGCGAAACTGGGGGCCGTCTGGCCGCGACAGAGCGTCGATAAAGACGTCAACGAGGCGGCTTGAGATGACGAATTCATCTCATGGGTCTCAGCAAGTGGCCTTGTGGCATGAGGCAGCAAACCTCCTCGTCGCAGCGCGGCGTCAAGGGAAGCAACTGGAGCGCCTCCCCATCGAACGACGACCTTCGACGGGTGACGAAGGCTTCGCAAGCACTACAACACTACAACCTCAAACGCGTCATCCGGATTCTCGGGTTCGCCAAGACAGTGCGTGCAGTGAGGCAAGTGAGGCTGACAGGCGCGTGAATCCGCGCCGACGCTGTTTGCAAGTCAAACCCGATCACGTCCTCTGCCTGCATCTCGGTTAACGGAACTACGCGCCGAGCCGTGCGTCACGGCCGGACGTCCTGCGCGTTCCTACGTGGCGTCGGCCACTTCGAGGCGCTGGCTACGGCGCCGAGTGGTCGTTGGCGGCGGCCGTTCTCTCGTACACAGCGGGCGTTCGCGACGGTCAACGGCAGTCCGAACTCAGGGTTGCGTAGGCGTCGGACTGTTCGTGGTCCATCTGCTGCTTGCATCCGAGCGGCCGTTGTATACGAACGTGATGCCACCCGAGCCGTCAAAGATCACGACGTACTCAACATTGTGCGCGGCAGAGATCTCACCGAGTTGTTGGCTGGGTACTCCGAGAGTGGGGCTTCCGAGTCGCTCATCATTGAAGCGAATCATTGGTCTCGTCCCGACATCGAAGTCGTGGCGACGATTTCACGTTTTCCGTGGGAACCCATGCCGGGTCTGAGCTGTAGAGCTCGGGCAATGAGGGAGAAGCCCGCAGCATGCTTCCGGCGGGTTGCCGGATTGCAGATATCCGGACGGTTAGCTCGCGGTTGCACGGTGGACCACCGGTCGGTGGCCTCACCGTACACCGTCGCAAGTAAGGAAAGGGCCTCTGCCGGTGCTTAGAAGCGATGGACGATGCCTACGCCTGCTGCGAACATACTGCGCGAGGACGACGGAGTCGACTGGAAGCCGTCGCCGATTGATGCTGTTGCATCGATCTGCCGGTTCGTCGCGCCTGCCGCCGTGAACGTCGGCGTGCCGAGCGTTCGGCCGTTCGCGCGCTGGAACGCTTCCAGGGCGTAGAATCCGGTCCGCTTGGACAGCGCGTAGTACTGGGACAAACTGAACTGGTGGTACGACGCTGCGTCGTCGATACCGTTCGCCTTGCTCGCCCACGTGTAGCTGTAGCCCGCAGCGAAGTCCCATGCTGTCGTGGCCTTCCAGTGCAGTACGGTCCCAGCGGTATTGAAAACTTGCTCATCGGTGAACTTGGACAGCACGCCCGGGATGTACTGAACGTTTGTGTACGTCGCCGAGAGATCCCACGCGCTGTTGAATACGTAGCCGAGGCCGACCGCGAAGCGATTCTGCGCCTGCGCGCCTTGATACCCGTTCGTCACCGCTGACACGCCCGACTGGCCTGCCGTGTTCATCGTCGAATCCGCGCCGTAGACGCCGCCGCCGACGGTCGAGTTGTTGATTCGCATGAAGGCAACCGTACCGCCGATCGGGCCTTGCTGATACTGGATCGCAGCCGACCACGTCGAGCCGCGGTATACGCTGTCAGGCACGCCTGCGAGCGAGTACGAGCCGCTGACCGTCACACCGTAGAGCTGCGGCGACGTATAAACGATCGAGTTATTCGCGCGGTAGATCGTGTCCAATGCGTCCAGATCGCCCGGATGCGCGCCGAAGTAGCCGGTTAGCCAGTTCGTCGGGCTGTACGGCGACATCAGCGTGTAGTACGACGTGTACTGGCGACCCAATGTGAACGTTCCGAACGTCTGATTCGTCAGACCGACCCAGGCTTGACGGCCGAACATCGCGTTCGCGTATTGCTGCGCGCCGTTGTTGACGTTGAAGCCGGATTCCAACTGGAAAATGGCCTTGGTGCCGCTGCCCAGATCCTCGCCACCCTTCAGGCCGAAGCGGCTGCCCGCCCAGATGCCTGACGCCGTCTTGATGTTCGAACGGCCGCCGCTTGTAGAACCCAGCGAGGTCTGGCTGCTTTGATAGACGATCGAATCATCGACGATGCCGTACAGCGTGACGCTGCTTTGTGCGAACGCCGGCGCAGCGGCTCCGAATGCCGTTGCCGCGACGACGGTGGCCTTGGTCACGTCAAAAGTCCTCATTGCGTCTCCTATTGTGGATAAAGCGAGTTACGTCTGTTTTAACGACGTCAGCACCGACGCCGTATGTGCGCTCATAATCGTCGCCGGTTACGTCTCAATTACATGGAAACCGCATTCGCCAGCCTGTACGTCCCCGGATATGGACTGCGAATTAACTCGGGCACGCGATACATCAGCAGACCGACTAACCTGCGGCGTTAGGATTCCTACGTCCATGCGATGGACTGGCGTGAATGCGTGCGTGAGCCAAGCTGCGCCGATCGATGACTATCCTTCGGCGCACGACGAGGCGATGAACTCGTGCATATTCGAACCGGCGCCCGGCGCTGAGGTACACGTTTGCACGGACGTCCGACTTGCGTTGTGCCCAAGGAGCGATTACGCCGAGTCGGCTGCCGGCGGCGGCTTAAGACCGCACGTTGTGGACAAACTCCGACTCAGCGGCATTCTTGCTCGTCGCGACCATCGATTCACTGCGCAGGCGTTCATATTCGGCCTTGGGTACAGGAATAGCTTTGCGGTCGCCGAGATCGTCAAGGCGGATACGGTACGTTTCTCGAGTGGTGAACGCGGCAAACGCGGCAACTAGACAAATGCCGAATGTCAGAAAGCCGATCTTCAATGGGATGTTGTTGGTGCCAGGGGGCGCGACTGCGACGAAAAATGCGGGAATCAAGGCTGACAAAGTCGTCCCGACATTCTGCCCGATGGCCATTCCCGTCACGCGCACCCGCGGTCGGAAAAGTTCTGGGAACAGGCTCGGAAACACACCGTTGAAGCCCTGGTAGGCGATGCCCCACATGAGCGCCGAAAAAATCAGCGAGAGCCAGAGGTTGTGAATGCTAATCGCGTAGAGGAAGCCGAAGGAAAGCAGGCCGGCGCTCAAGGCCCCGACAAGTACGGGCGGCCTGCGGCCAATCTTGTCTGAGAGATTGCCGACGAAGGGAATCAGTATGACGGAGCAGATGTTACCGAGAACCGGAATCCAGAGATAGACTCCGGCAGGAAAGCCGATACCGTACGCCGGCTGTACCGCGTACGCAGTGCCGAACACTGTAGCGAGAAACACGACGACGGCGGTGAGCGCCATGCAGACGACGCGCAAAACATCGCCCCAATTCTGCCGCAGGACTTCGGCGACCGGTGAGGCGGGAACCTGACCGTGAGCTCGCTCCTGGGCAAAAGTCGGGGTTTCGCGAACCTGGCGGCGGATGATGTAACCAACAATGATCACCACAACGCTGAACAGGAAAGGAATCCGCCATCCCCAGGAAGCGAACTGGTCCTTCGGCATGAAATGCGCGAGAGGCAGGAAAACCCCAAACGCCAAGAGCTGCCCGGCCTGAGACCCTTGGATGGTGAAGCTTGTGAAGTAGCCGCGCCGACCAAACGGTGCATGCTCAAGAATCATGGAACTGGCACCGGAGAGCTCGCCTGCAACGGCGAACCCTTGAACGAGCCGGAGAATGACGAGCATCACCGGAGCCCAGATGCCAACCTGCTCATACGTGGGCAAAAGTCCCACACACATCGTTGAGATGCCCATCAGGAACATGCAGAAAATCAGTACCGTCTTTCGGCCGTGCCGATCGCCGATGTGGCCCAGCACCATAGCGCCTAGTGGACGGGCGACATAGCCAACACCGAAAGTCGCCAGTGATGCAATTATCGCGACCGTCGGATTGCCAGAGGGGAAGAAAAGCTGCGGAAAGACCAATGACGCTGCGGTCGCGTAAATGAGGAAGTCGTAGTACTCGAGTGCTGATCCGACCCAGCCGCTGGCCGCTGCTATTTTCGACTGGTGCTGGCGATACGGATCAGCTGGGTTGCTTCCATTCATAACTTGTCTCCGTCTCCGATTGACTTTTCTGGGCGCGCTCTCTATTGTAGTAACCATGTTCCATCAAGAACAATGTTACCAATGCTATGAGACTTGTCAAGGGAGCAGTTGACCGTTCGCTGCAAGCGATCGAGTTGCTCGCACGCGAGGCGCGCTGGACGCGAATGTCCGACGTTGCCGCCGAGCTCGAGCTGGAGAAAGGTCCAGCCCATCGAGTGCTTCTGCAGTCGTGCGAGCAGGGCTGGTCTGAGCGGGACGAACACACGTCCCAATACCGTCTGACGCTGAAGCTGTCCTTGCTTGGTCAGCGGTACTTGCATGCGCTTGGCTTACCGGGCCTCGTGCAGCCGATCCTCGATGAGGTGGCCGCGCAATGCCGGGAATTGGTTCGCCTGACCGTCGTAAGCGAAGGGACGCTCGCATGGCTGGCGTCCTCTCAAGGCGCGGCACCGGGTCTCATGTATTCGCCGTCAATGGATAGCCCGATTACCTTGCATGCAACGGCGAACGGCAAGGTGTGGCTGGCGTCGATGCCAAACGACCGCGCGATGGAATGCACATTGGGTGGCGGACTCGGAAAAGCTGCCACCAGCGCATGCGGGCCGAAGGCGATCACCAGCATCGAGCAGTTGATTCCCGAGTTGGAAGTGACCAGACAGCGCGGCTATGGGCTTGTCGTGGAAGAAGCCGAACCCGGCGTTACCGTTTTGGCGGTGTCCGTGCAGTCGCTGATCGACGGTACGGTGGTCGGCACGATGAGCATTGCTGGACCCGTCATGCGCGTTCAGCCCGAGCGTTATGACGACTTCTACGCGTTGTTGAAAGAAGCGGCTTCGAAGCTAGGTGCGGTATGGCCGCGTCGGAGCGTTGGGGCTAACGTAAGTGAGGCGGCTTGAAGATGACAGCCGCAACACAGGCCGCCGAGGCTATCGTCAGCCCGCGTGAACAGGCAGCACGCCTTCTTGTGACAGCGCGCCAAAAAGGCGCGCTCGTCGAGAGACTGCCCGTCGAACTGCTGCCTGCGAATCTGGACGACGGTTTCGCGATCCAGCAAGAGGTCAGCCGACAACTAGGGCGGCAAATCGGCGCATGGAAATGCGCGCTTCCGCAGCCGGGCAAAGTGATCGCCGCTCCGATCTACGACGCTGATATTCATCGAGCCGATGTCTGTCGCATGCGCGGGTCTCCGCGTGTCTCTGTAAAGGCAGAGCCAGAACTGGCCTGCCTACTGAACCGCGATCTGCCGCCACGGCGTGAAGCCTATGGCGAAGACGAAGTGCTCGACGCTCTGGGGAACACGCACCTCGCGCTCGAATTGCTGGGCAGTCGCTATGCGCATCCCGAAGAGCTGACGTTCCCTGAACTACTGGCAGACGGCCTCTTTAACGCCGGCCTAGTCCTCGGACCGCGCGTTAGGCTCCTCGATGGCGCCACGCCGGCTGACCTTCCTGTGGAACTCGACCTCGGTCTGACTCGCGGCGGGGAAGAAGCAGTCACGTTCGCGGGACGCCACCCCGATCGGGGCGTGCTCGCGCCGATCGTATGGCTCGCCAATTTCCTTCGAGTCCGCGGCCTCGGACTGAACGGAGGTCAAGCCGTGATCACCGGGTCTTATGCGGGCGTTCTAGAGTTGCCAGTCGGTCTTGAGTTGCTTATCCGCTTCGGCGAACTCGGCACATTGCCCATCAGTTTTTTGTCTTGACAGGAGTACTACATGCGTCTCGTCCGTTTCGGCCAGCCTGGTCATGAGCATCCCGGTATTATCGATTCCAGCGGCGCGATCCGCGATCTGACTGACATCGTGAACGACATTGATGGAACGACCATCACGCCAGTCGCGCTTGCAAAGCTGCGCGCACTCGATTTAGATCGTTTGCCCGTCGTTGAGGCAGGCACGCGTCTCGGCGCGTGCGTCGGCAATGTCCGTAATCTCGTGTGCATCGGTCTGAACTACTCCGATCATGCTGCTGAAACCGACACGCCGATCCCACGCGAACCTGTGGTGTTCAACAAGCACACGGGCTCCATCAGCGGCCCGAATGACCCGGTCGTCTTGCCCGTAGACGCGCAAAAGCTCGATTGGGAGGTGGAGCTCGGCGTGGTAATCGGCAAACCAGCGTGGCAAATCGACGAAGCGGACGCGCTGGACCATGTGGCGGGTTACTGCCTTGCGAATGATGTTTCCGAACGCGCGTATCAGCTCGAACGCGAAGGCCAGTGGACCAAAGGTAAAAGCGGGTTTTCGTTCGCTCCACTTGGCCCGTGGCTCGTGACACGCGACGAAGTTCCCGATCCGCAGGTGCTCGACCTTTGGCTGGATGTGAACGGTACGCGCCGTCAGACCGGCAACACACGCACCATGATCTTCAACGTCGGGCACATTGTGGCGTATCTCAGCCGCTTCATGCCTTTGATGGCGGGCGACGTGATCGTTACGGGCACGCCTCCCGGCGTGGGTCTCGGTCAAAAGCCGCCTGTCTTCCTAAAAGCAGGCGACGCCATGACGCTCGGTGGCAGCGGGCTCGGCGAGCAGACACAGAAGGTTGTCCAGTACACGGACACGCTCGGCGCAGCCTGGGGCCGCGGCGAATACCCATCGGCAGTTTAAGACGATTCGATTTGTCAAACGGAGGAGATATGAGCCTTGCTGGAACGGGCGTCGTCGCAATCTGGCATGACCTGCTGCCAGAAGCCAAAGATGAATTTTACGAGTGGCACAACCGCGAACACATGCCAGAACGCGCCGGCATCCCCGGGTTCAGGCGCGGTCGACGCTTCATAGCACTGAATGCAGGGCCGGAGTACTTCAATCTGTACGAAGCCGACACCGTCGAGGTGCTTGGCGCGCAAGACTACCTTACTCGGCTAAATACGCCGACGCCGTGGACCAAGCAGGTTGTCGCTTCTTTCCGGAGCGTCGCGCGCTCAATCTGCCACGTCGCCTATTCGGACGGCGTTGGGCAGGGTGCCTATCTCATGAGCGTGCGCTTCGACGTGCCTTCGGATGCACGGGCAGACGTCGTGAAGAGTTTGCGTCAGCGCGTGCTGCCGCCCCTCGTGGATTTGCCGGGGATCACGGGCGTGCACCTGTGCCTCGCTGACGAAGCAATCAGCAAGGTAGAAACGGCGGAAAAGAAGGCGCGTTCAGAGGGCACGCAGATTCCCACATGGATCGTGCTAGTCGAAGGGTGCCGGGCAGACTATGTCACATCGGCGGTGGACCGTTTCGTTTCGGGACTTGCGGCATTGCCTGAGGCTGGCGCGACGGCGCCCGACACGACCCTCTATCGACTCGAGTACACGCGCTGCAAAACACCCTGGAGCGCTGGCTAAGCGGCTAAGCGGCTAAGCGCCGTCTCATCACCGCTTCACGGCCCCGTCGCGCGAGTGCTACATGGCTAAGCGCGAGAGGCCTTCACCCTGAGAAACGTAGGAGCAGTGCCATATCGCGGGGCAGCATGTACACACCCACAACCTTGCTATGGGGTATTCGTTCGATCCGAGCAAAATCTGGCGGTAGCGGCGTAAGAAAACCGCTTGTAGCAAGGCTCCGCGGCCTCACAGGCTTTTGCAACTTGACGGATTTTCAACTCGTTGATCTGAATGTGATTTTTCGTGCAAACCGCCAGAAAATGCACGGAAAGTACGAATACCCCGGGATGGCGTCAACCAGCGCGTGAAGCTGGGTGACATCGTGTCGATTGGCGCCAGTGAGGATTACTGCGAGTGGGATGCCCTGCGCTTCGGTAATGAGGTGGTGCTTTGAACCAGGTCGCGCGCGGTCGGTGGGATTCGGTCCCGTTTTTGACCCGCACCCACCGCGCGGATGGAGGAGGAATCGACAACGACACGGAACCAGTCAATCCGGTCGGCCTCGCGAAGCTTCGCAAGCAGGACTTCGTGCAGCCGGTCCCAGACGCCAGCGGCCTGCCAATCTCGTAGACGGCGCCAGCAGCTCATGCCGCTGCCGCAGCCCATCTCGCGTGGCAGCAGGTCCCAGCGCAGGCCCGTCTGCAGGATGAACAGGATGCCCGTGAACACGGCCCGGTCATCCAGCGGTTTGCGTCCCGGATACCGCGAACGGCGGGGTTTGGGTGGAGGCAACAATGGTTCAATGAGTACCCACAACTCATCATCGAGTATCGGTTTGGCCATATGCTGTTCGTCACCGAGACAATGATGAAGTTAACAGCAATCGTTGGAAGTTAACAGCCTCCAGAACTCATTTTGTTAACGCTTCTTAGTATCAGTTGAGCCGGCAACCTAGCTGTCCAATGACAACGAGTCCAACAAGTCCTGAACTTTGGTATGCGCGCTGCGCAGGGCGTCTTCGTGCGAGGTCAATCCACATAGCGCATTGTGGATCTCGACGCCAAGAATCTCCTCAATACGTGTGTATACAGGCGTGAGAGGCCGCATGGAATTGCAAATCAAGCCGTTCCGAGCGAGATTGTCGACGAAACTGACGATCGGCGAGACGACGTTAAGGTCAGGGTCTGAACTCACGCTGAAACGAGGCGCCACGGGCAATTCATTCTGAACGCTCGACCTCATCGCCTCCGACGAGGTCATCCATCTGATAGCTTGTTGAGCAAGCGCTGCCCGTTCCGGGGGCAAGTTGCTCGGTACCGCAAGAAAGAATCCGCCAAGCGGGACCGAGCGACGAACTCCATGCACATTTGGATGCGGCAGAAATTCGACTTTCCCTTTAACTTTCGACCGGAAATCTAGCTCCAGACGTGCCGCACGCATCGACCACGCGTAACACAGTGCTGCCCGCCCCGACATAAATTCGTTGAAACTGTCTTCCCAGTTGAAGGCAAGAGTGTCGGGTGGTGAAACCGACAGAAGCTGTTGCATGAACGCAAGCGTCGCGTGCGCCGCCTTGCTATCAAGACGGGCGCGAGTTCCTTTCCGGCCAGAAGACTTAGAGCGGATCTGCGCCTCTAACACCTCATCAGCGATAACTGTGCCACCGTGTGCGTTCAGAAAAAACATGAACGCGCTTGCAACCGGCATTCCTCTCGCAGCATTCCATACGAGGCCGTACTGCGCTCGCTTCGGCTTATGCAGTCGGCGAGCTACAGAGAGCAGGTCCTTCAGCGTCGTGGGATAAGGTAACGCGTTGTCTTCGAACACGTCGCGTCGTGCTAGCAGTGACTCGACGGTCACGTACAACGGCATCCCATAGAAACGGTCCTCATAACGCACGCACTCTAACGCCACCGGGTGAAAATCGCCCAGATTCGCAGACGGTGCACTTATGTCGATGTTCAAGGGAGAAATCAGCTCCTTTCGGGCAAATTCCGCCAGCCAAGGGTAGTTGAGCGTGACAATGTCGAACTGCGATTCGCTGCGGGCTCCGTTTGCCAGCGCAGCCTCGTAGAGTTCCTGCAGCTTTGCGAGCTCGAAATCCTCGCTGCGCCCCGCGTTCGCGCGAAAATCGATCCACAGGTTTCGCAGCGCAACAAGGTAGTTGTCGTCGTGGAACAGGAACCTGAGCCGCTTGCCGGTGCCGCCCCGCGACGTCAGCAAATCGGTTGGCGGCAATAACCCATCTATAGATCCCCGTGGCTCGCCGAAGTAGTACTGATCCGAGCTCTGGCTGTCGTCGCGATGCCCGACGAGCGTCGCAACCAGCGACTTGACGTGAATCGCAAGGCTCTCGAAACCCTCTAGCAACGTCTGGCTGGGCAACAACAAATGTGACTTGCCGGTTGGCGAAGCTGGAACGATGTCAATTAGCCCTTGGTCGATCAAACAGTTGACGCGGCGGTGGGCAGTTCCGTAGGTCAGACCCGACGCTTTGATGAGGTCTGAAATCGAGACGTCCTGCTGTTGCAACTTTGCCTTCACCAGGTAGCTTGTAAGTGCCCAGTCGGAATCTGGCGACATGCCTCGAATCCGCAGGGTGAACGGAGCCCTCGTGCTCTCGATGAACTCAATAATCCTCAGAAACTCTTGGTCATTCATCGCTGGAGCGCTGGTGTTTTCCCTGAGTTTGGGCGGTTTTTGCATGAACTGGGCGCATTGCGCACCTCAAATGTCCATTTTGGATGAGCCGCAGATTGGTGTCCAGAGCGACAGCAACTAACCTAACGCCAAGGGTCACGAATTAAAAGCCCAACCAGTCGCGGATCGCGTAACCCACGTGATGTCGCAAGGACTGTACAGGAGACGGAAATGCATTTCATCGTCCACTGTCTCGATCATGAGGATGCGCTGCAGCGCCGCCTCGTAAATTACGAGGCACATCGGGAATATCTCGCCAGCGCGAAAGTGCAATCGGTCATTTCCGGACCGCTGGTGTCTGATGATGGGCAAACGATGATCGGCAGTTGCTTCATATTTGAAGCTGAAAGCAAAGAGGACGTGGTCAATTTCAATCGGAATGATCCGTTCACTGTAGCTGGAGTGTGGCAGCAGGTAAGCATCCACGGTTTTCTGATGCGCATTGACAATCGCGACGAGTGAACTGGATCGGAGATCCGCTACAGAGAAATTGGTAAGGAAATCATGGAAAACGCTATCGCTTTTATCGGCCTAGGCAAGATGGGCCTACCGATGGCCCTGCATCTTGCAAATGCTGGGCACGCAGTCGTCGGTTTTGATCCTTCAGCCGAACGTCGGACTCTTGCAGACCATGCGGCGTTGCCAGTTACGTCCGCGGTCGACGAGTTGATAAAGAGCAGTTCCATAATGATTTCGTCGCTACCCAACGACGAAGCGCTCGAACAGGTGAGCGCTCAACTCTGCCGTTCTGCGAACGCCGGCTCTATCTACATCGACGCCAGTACTGTGTCGCTGGAAGCTTCCGCTAGAGTTGCGCAAGTATTGGCGCATGCGGGCATCACCTATCTGCGCAGCACAGTATCGGGAAACAATGTCATGGCAGAGGCTGCCACGCTGACCATCATGGTGTCGGGTGATCAGGCAGCATTCGAAGCATGTAAGAAGCTCTTCCAATGTTGGGGTGAGAAGAGCTTTTACCTCGGCGACGGCGAACAAGCCAGGTTAATGAAGTTGGCAATCAACCTCATGATCACGCTGACCTCCGGAATGCTGGCGGAAGCGCTGTCTCTCGGCAGAAAGGGTGGATTGGAATGGTCCGATATGTGGCAAGTCATCGACGCAAGTGCCGTTGGCTCACCGATAGTGAAAGCAAAGGCTAGCGCGCTGTCGAAGCGAGACTTCACCGCGACGTTCACAGTCGAGCAGATGCGGAAAGACGTCGGTCTCATCCTGGATGCCGGAAAGATGCTTAACGTGCCGTTGGGACTGACAGCTCTGACCGCTCAACTGTTATCGAGTGCATCGGCGCAAGGTTACGCCGGAGAGGATTATGCAGCAATTATTAAGGTAGTTGAGCAAGCAGCGAACTTGAGTGAAGCAGCTCTGTGAGATCGTAATCAGCGCTCGCAGTCTTCACTCAAAGTAGTAAAAGGGGTCGAAGAACAAGCCGGACCTGATAGTCAAATTAATTATCCGCGCATTTAGGATGACGAAGTGAAAAAACGACCGGTGAAAGTAGCGATGATCGGTCTCGGATGGTGGGGCCGGAAGATGGTGGCTGTCGCGAAAGGTGCGGCCGACGATCTTGAAGTCGTATCCGCAGTGGAGCCATACGGCGATACGGCAGCCGCATTCTGCAAAGAGAACGACATCCGATTTTTCTCGGATTACTCGGCAGCTCTAGCTGATCTCGAAGTCGAGGCGGTTATCCTCGCTACTCCGCACGATTTGCATGAGGAGCAGATCGATCTGGCGGTTAAGGCGGGCAAGCACATCTTCTGCGAGAAACCTCTCGCGTTGACTCGCGAAGGTGCTGTTCGCGCCGTCAAGGCGTGCGAATCGCACGGCCTTGTGTTAGGGATGGGGCATGAGCGGCGGTTTGAGCCGCCGGTTGCCCAGATGCTCGCGGCCGCCGCCGACGGATCACTCGGCAGAGTTTTGCAGATCGAAGCGAATTTTAGTCATGACAAGTTTCTGAGTCTCGATCCCTCCAACTGGCGGCTGAATGCAAGTCATGCGCCGGCAGCTGGCATGACCGCGACGGGTATTCACCTCACTGACCTTGCAATCAAGCTGCTTGGTCCGGCACGCGACGTCCGCGTCGTCTGTGAAAACCTAGCCTCGTCCTTTCCGCAAGGCGACACGCTGAGCGCTCACGTCCGCTTCAAGGACGGTGGGACCGCATATGTGAGCGCCACGCTTGTTACACCGTTTGTGTCGCGATTCGCTGTTTTCGGCACGAAGGGCTGGATCGACATCCGGGATAAGGCGCATGTGGAGTCACCCGACGGATGGGTTGTTACCAAGACCTCGACAGGCATGCCCATTGAGGTTAGCCACGTGCCTCCCGCTGAGCCGGTTCGCGACAACCTCGTCGCGTTCGCCCGCGCAGTACGCGGCGAAACCGAGTATCCGATCAAGGGCTCGGAGATGGTTGAAAACATCGCGCTTCTGGAAGCAATCATCGCATCGGCCCAAAACGGGCAAGTAGTGACCGTTGCTTGACGGCGTCCTCAAAACATCTTGGAGACTGAAATGAAAGCTCTTGTATTCGAAGCTCCCGAAAAACCCGTTGTCAAAGACGTGCCTGTTCCGCAGATGAAAGACACCGAAGTAATGATCCGCACTCGCGCGGTCGGAATCTGCCATTCTGACTATGAGTTGCTTGGCGGTCGATACATCATCCCGATCTCCTATCCGGTCACACCTGGACACGAATGGTGTGGTGAGGTCATTGAGGTGGGCAAGCTTGTGTCGAGACTGGCGGTAGGAGATCGTGTCGTGGGCGAATGTGTCGTTGAAACCCCGGAGCGCCTCCACCACTTCGGCTTCTCGATGGATGGTGCCGATCGTGAATTCTTCGCAGTCTCACCGGAATGGCTCCACAAGCTTCCGCCCAACCTCGATGACACGACCGGCTCCCTTATCGAGCCTTTCACCTGCGGCTACTACGCGGTAATGCGCTCTGGAGGCACCAATGCCAGCGAAACCGTGGTGGTGTCAGGTGGTGGAACGATCGGACTGTGTTCGGCTGCGGCCGCTATAGGCATGGGAGCGCGCGTCATCGTAATCGACCCGGTTGCACGTCGTAGAGAAGCTGCTCTGAAGCTCGGTGCCGAGGCCGTCCTCGACCCCGCGGATGATGTGATTGAGCAGGTCAAGGCGCTCACGGGCGGCAAAGGCGCAGAATTGGTTATCGAAGCCTCGGGACATGACGCGTCGGTTAGCAAAGTGTTCGAGCTTGCGGCCGAAGAGGGACGGGTGTCGATGGTCGGTATCAGTATTGACCGGATGGTGACGTCCAACCTTGGTCAGATCCAGATGCGCAACCTGACGGTTCGCGGTTGTATCGGATCTCCGGGCGTTTGGCCTGCAGCGATTCGATTCCTCGAAAAAACCGGGATCGATCTGTCGCCCATCCAGACCCATCGTTTCGATCTCAAGGACGCGGTGGAAGCCTTGAACATTAAGCCGAGCGAATGCATCAAGGTGACGCTCACGAACGACTGAGCTTGCCCATGGTGATGGTCGGTCGTACGGCCGGACCTCGCACACCGGGCATCGGGACTCACACGGCACGACACCGCCGCAGTAACTGAATGAACGGCACTTTTCTGGGCCTCGCAGGCGCTGACGTTTGTGGAAGCCCTAAAGTCATCCGGCAGCGATTGTGACCCGGTCTTTGAAATACTCATCAAGCGCGGAGACGACCCATGCGCAACATTAACGAGAATACGATTACCCAAGCGGTAGTCGAATCGATGCGTGACTCGGGAAATGCAAGACTCCGCACGGTCATGAACAGTCTTGTCCATCACCTGCATTCGTTTGCTCGCGAAGTCAAACTCACGGAAGACGAATGGTTTCACGCGATTCGCTTTCTGACCGAGGTCGGACATATCACTGACGAAAAGAGGCAGGAATTTATTCTCCTGTCGGATACCTTGGGACTGTCAATGCTCGTGACTGCCCAGAACAACAAGAAGCCTCCGGAATGTACAGAGGCGACCGTCTTCGGTCCTTTCTTCGTTGATGGCGCGCCAGAGTACAAAAACGGAGACGACATCTCCAACGGTGCGTCTGGTGAGCCATGCTTTGTAAGTGGCCGAGTTCTCGGGTTGGACGGGTTGCCGATTTCGGCAGCCAAAATCGACGTGTGGCAGTCGGACGACGAAGGTTTCTACGATGTCCAGAAGCCTCCGGAACCTAATTTCGAGCCTGAACATCAAGCGCGTGGCAGGCTGAGGAGTGCGGCCGACGGTAGTTTCAATTTTCGCTCTATTTTGGCCGTCGCATACCCAATCCCGCACGATGGTCCTGTGGGACGGATGCTGGAAGCATTGGGCCGGCATCCGTGGCGGCCTGCCCACCTCCACTTCATGATTGAGGCGCCCGGCTACGAAACTCTGGTGACGCACGTCTTCCGTGACGGCGACAAATACCTCGATTCGGATGCAGTCTTCGGCGTGCGATCGTCATTGATCGCCGACTGGGTCCGGCACGACGCCGGCGTCGCTCCAGACGGCACCCAAATGCATTGCGCCTTTTACACGCTTCAATACGATTTCGTACTCAACCCCGCAGCAAACTAGGTGCAACAGAAGTGCCGGCTGCTTGCGCATTCGACAGCGCGTCGCCGGCAGAGTTGTAGAGGCGGAAGACGGGGACGAGTCTGTTGAGCGTGCTTTGGCATCCCCGAACCCGACGCTGACGTTCTACGAAAACAGATGAAGCCGGGCGAAATTTTTCTATAGAGATTGGTCATGGAATCGCTTGAGTTCGTATACCAGGCACGCGCATCGAGAGTGGTCTTCGGCGAGGGTTCATTGAATGACCTCGAGAGAGAAGTTCTCGCCTTAAACGCCGAACGGGCACTTGTTATTTGTAGCCCCGAGCAGAAAGATACCGGGGCGCATATAGCACAGCGCCTTGGGCAACGATGTGCCGGCCTGTTTGATCGTGCTGTCATGCATGTTCCCATCGAGCTTGCGCGTGAGGCCCTCGAGGTCGCGCGTCATCTCAATGCGGATTGCGCCGTTGTCGTGGGTGGCGGATCGGCGATAGGGCTTGGAAAAGCAATCGCACTCGAATCCGAATTACCGATTCTCGCCATACCGACGACCTACTCGGGAAGCGAGATGACGCCTATCTTCGGCATTACAGAAGCTTCCTTGAAGCGCACCGGCACCGACATCAAGGTGCTCCCAAGAACGGTCATTTACGATCCCGACATTGACTACGACGTTGCCAGTCGGCCTGTCGGTCACCAGCGGTATCAATGCGATCGCCCATGCTGCCGAAGGGTTGTATGCACGCGATAGCAATCCCGTGACGAGCATGATGGCAGAAGAAGGCATCAGTGCACTGGCGGAAGCGCTACCGGCTATCGTCGCTGCCCCTTCGGACGTCGCAGCCCGGTCGAAGGCGCTCTATGGCTCCTGGTTGTGCGGCACTGTTCTTGGAAGTGTCGGAATGGCTCTCCACCATAAGCTGTGCCATACCGTGGGCGGGAGCTTCAATCTACCGCACGCGCAAACTCATACGATCATCTTGCCGCACGCTTTGGCCTACAACAGGAATGCCTCACCAAAGGCAATGAAAAGGATCGCGCGTGCACTCAAAGCCGTGGACGCGGCAACTGGCATGCACGAGTTTGCGAAGAAGGTTGGCGCGCCGCTGTCACTGAAGGACATCGGAATGCGTCAAGACGACCTAGATCGCGCGGCTGACATAGCGGCATCCAATCCATACTGGAATCCACAGCCTGTTGATAGGGAAAAGATCAGAAGCCTACTGCAGGATGCCTTTGATGGCGTTCAACCGCGCATATGGGATTTATGAAAAGGCGATAACAACAAGTAGCGAGAATTCGGCAACCAAGGGCGAGGCAGATGGCTCAACCATCGCTTTACCAACTTACGTTCCACTGATGGAGGAGATGTATGAAAGCAGTTCGATTTCATGGCAAGCGCGACATTCGTGTCGAAGAAGTGGCCGCGCCCGAAAAACCGCTCGCTGACGACGATGTCCTGGTGCGCCCACTGGTATGCGGAATTTGTGGCACGGACTTACACGAATATATCGGCGGACCGATCGTTACACCGAAAACCCCGCACGTATACAGCGGCGCTACGCTTCCGCAGATTCTCGGACACGAGTTCTCTGCAGAAGTGATGGACGTGGGCCGCGGAATAAAGCACGTCGCGCCAGGCGACAGAATCTCTGTGCAGCCGCTCGTCGCGCCTCGTGATGACTATTTTGGGCGTCGAGGACTGTTTCATCTGAGCCCCTGTCAGGCCTGCATTGGCCTTTCGTGGAAATGGGGTGGGATGGGCCAGCAGGCGGTAGTAAAGGGATACAACGCAATCCCGGTTCCCAAGAAACTTACTGACGCGCAGGCAGCAATGCTGGAGCCGTCCGCGGTTTCCCTGTACGCGCTGGATCGTGGCCGCGTCACGACCGGATCGACGGTGCTCATTTCCGGGCTCGGTCCAATCGGCGCGTTGGCTTTGCTCGGAGCCAAGGCAGCTGGCGCGTCGAAGATTTTTGTCGCGGAAGTTAATCCGAACCGACTGAGGAAGGCCGTTGAGCTCGTGCCCGATTGCATCACGATCGATCCATCAACGACGGATCTGTATGAGGCAATTCGCGACCAGACTGAGGAAGGTGTAGGTGTCGATGCTGCGATTGAATGCGTTGGACTTGAGAAATCCCTTAATACCTGTGTAGACGTGGTTCGTCCGCAAGGCGTCGTGGTTCAAGCTGGGTTGCATTCGAAACCTGCGACCGTCGACGCGATGAAATGGGCGTTGAAGGATATTACGGTTGAAGCCACATGGTGCTTCCCGACGTACAGCTTCCCTAGAGTCGCGGCGATGATCGAGAGCGGCGTCCTGCCGGTGGAGAAAGTTGCGACCGCTCAAATCGACATGGACAACGTTGTCCGCGACGGCTTTGAAGCCCTGCTTGATCCAGCCGGTCATCACCTGAAAATTCTGGTCAACGTTGGCGAATGACGGGCGAAGGCACGTTGAACGGCCTTCAATTCTGACAAATCGGAGAGAGTACAAATGAACTATATTGTTTACTGCCTTGACCATGACGGAATGGTCGAGAAGCGGCTTGCAAACTATGATGCGCACAAGGCTTACCTAGCGACGTCACCAGTAAAGACCCTCGTATCCGGTCCCGTCGTCGCTGAGGATAATCAAACGATGATTGGCAGCTTTTTCCTGTACGAATCCGATTCGATCGAGGAGGTGCGTAGCTTCAATCAAGCCGATCCGTTTAACAAGGCCGGCATCTGGAAGACCGTTGATATTCGGCCGTTTCTGAAGCGGGTCGACAACCGTTGACATCGCGGCCACGGCAGCGAACACATGTAGACCAACTGGCGCAGTGCGCGTAAACCTACGTCGTTGTTTGCTGTCGGTCCATGGACGGACAATTTGAGACCTGGTTCGATAGAAAAATCCCGTGATGGAAAAGATGGGAGGAGACTCATGGATCGATGGACAGAACTCGAGCTGCTCGCAAAAACAGCCGAACTGGGAAGCTTGAGCCGCGCCGCAGAGGCGCTTGGGATGTCGAATCCTGCAGCTACCCGCTATCTGTCGAGTCTGGAAGATCGACTGGGTGTGAGGCTCGTCGAGCGCAGTACGCGCAGACTCTATTTCACGGAAATCGGCCGTGAATATGTTGAACGTACCAAAGCTATTCTTCAGGATGCCAAGGAATCTGACTCGGCGGCGCAGGCAAGTAACGTCAAGCCGACCGGGACATTGCGGATCACGGCATCCCTATCTTTTAGCATCTTGCATATCGCACCGTTGATACCCGAATATACGCGGCTGTACCCTGACGTATCGGTGCATGTCGAGACCGCAAATCGGTATCTTGACATCATCGACAACAGCATCGACCTGGCGATCCGTACGCGTGAATATGAGAATGATTCCTCAATCACAATCCGTCGCCTTGCGGAGACACGCCGGATACTCACGGCATCACCCGAATATCTCCGACTGAACGGCGCGCCGGAATGCCCTGAGCAGCTTCTGGAGCACAAGATCCTCAACTACACGCTGTCCAAAAACTATCGAGAGTTGAAGTTCACGCGCTGCGACGAGACATCGACAGTTGCCGTAGATGGCCTTATGGAGTCGAACGACGGTCAGGTTCTGCGTACTGCTGCGCTTTCCGGCCTAGGGATTCTCGTGCAGCCGAAGTACATCGTATATGACGACGTTAAAGCAGGGAGACTCATTCCTGTCCTGGATCAATGGGATCTGCCACGACTGACGATCAACCTCGCTTATCCAAGCAGAAAGCATCTATCGGCAAAAGTACGGACATTCATTGACTTGCTAACTGGAACATTTCGCGAGAAAGACTATGAACGCCTTTGGACAAATTGAGGCGGACTGCATGCGCCGCTAAAGGCTCACGGAGCTTTTGGGGAACGGGCGGCATCCTGGCAGATGTGTGAGTGTCTCAGACCACGCAACTATATGGCCAATCCGTAGGACGCAGATAGCGCCGCAATCGCTCATCTGCCTCGCTTATTGACCTCGAAAGCGAACGTTCTACGAGGCTCGACCGTGTTGCGACGTCAGCGAATAGCGACGCGCCAACGCCACATATCGCTACGTCGGGCTAGGCATGACAGGCCCTATGACTGTCGCCCGCACATTGGCTCTGGAATTTTCAACGCGATTTATTTATGCGGCACGGATCTCGATGTAGGTTGAGCTATCCTTGCGACCATGAAAAAAGAAAATCGCTCAGAACAAGAGGTTTTCGCCGACTTGACGGCCCTCTGCTCCCGCCCTGGCTACATTCATGCCGTAGCACACCTCTCCTTGCGCGACAACGTGATTCCTTATACGGGAAGCATGAAGGAGGCCGATATTAGCAAGATGTCGTCTCCCTCTAGGCTTTGCCGAACAGAAATAAATACCCTGGTCGGCCTGATGGTAAAGGCCGAAATCGACTGGAATCTGCCCACACCTGCCCTGATGCAGGAGAACGTCGACACAAGCGAGCGGCTTTTGGAAGAGTTGCATCACTGCGTGTCTGGAGAGGTCTTTGCGGGGCTAACAAAGGAAGCGGTAGAAAATGGTACGTTCAATCCGTTTGCAACGGGCAATGTACTGAGAGAGCCGATCTTTTACTGCGGGGACGCTGCTTACAACTTCCAATACCTCGACTTGCCCGCGGAAGTATGCTGCCGATGCGCCTTGGCTTCTGGCGAATCGGGGGTTCACGGTAGACTAGGCATCGCGCATTGCCAAGGTGATCGAGGAGGTTCTTGCCGACCATTTCGACTCAATCCGCGAGTACACGCGACTACTGTGCCCTGACAGTTGGACCATGCTCCCGTTCCTCGTCTTTACAGCAGAAGAGGTCGCGACGAAGGCGAACCTTCCCGCCGAGGAAGTCGCGCGAGTGCTTGGTGCATTTCAACTGGCCCCTACCGAGCGCAATGCGACGTTCAATGCGCTGCATGATTTCAACGCTATCACGGCTGCGCCCTTGCTGCGGACGCCGACCGGCGAGTTTGTGCTGCTGCAGGCCTACTCGCTAGCCGCGGCTATCTACGAAGTCCCGTTCTATTGGATAACCCAAGACAAGGCCTATCTCCCGACACTGACCAAGAACCGCGGTGACTTCACAGAGACCTTCGTGGCAGAGCGTCTCGGATTGGTGTTCGGAACCGAGCAAGTCCATTTGAACGTCGAGATTTTTGAGACCAAGGCTGCAAGGGTCTCCGACATTGATGTGCTAGTCGTTTGGGGTAATCGGATCATCGTGGTACGGGCAAAATCGAAGCGCCTGACGCAGGAAGCACGGAAGGGAAACGACCAAGTTATCCGCGACGACTTCAAAAAGGCGGTTCAGGCAGCGTACGACCAAGGGGCGACCTGCGCCAAGTGTTTGCTCGACAATCGATATAAGATTGCGACACCTGATGGTATGGAAGTCGCGCTGCCGCAGGATATTCAAGAAATCTACCTATTTTGCGTCGTAAGCGATCACTATCCAGCCTTGAGCTTCCAGGTGCGGCAGTTCCTTAAGACAGTAAGCAATGATCGCGTGCAGGCACCACTGGCCATGGACGTATTTGCCATTGATGCCATGACGGAAATGCTGCAATCGCCGTTGCAGTTTCTCAGCTACGTCAATCGACGTGCCAACTATGCCGAGCAGCTCTTAGCCTCCCAAGAGTTGACGATCCTTGGCTATCACCTCAAGAAGAACCTCTGGGTAGATCCTGAAGTCGGTCTTATGCACCTCGCCGACGATTTTTCAGCAGGACTTGACCTTGCCATGGCGGTTCGCCGTAACGGCGTTCAGGGTGCCGCTACGCCGGACGGCGTCTTGACGCGCTTCGCCGACACGACAATTGGTCGCGTGGTTAAGCAGGTCGAGGTGCGGCCGGAATCAGCAACAATCGACCTGGGTTTCAGGCTCCTTGCGATCAGCGAGGAGGCCGTTATCGAGATGAGTAGCGCAATAAACCGACAGGCAGCACGTACTCGAGCAGATGGCCAGATACATGACGCGACGTTCGCTTTCAAGGAAGGCTTTGGCATCACGTTCCACTGCACGGACGAGCCCTTCCATGTGGCTGGACCTCGTCTGAAATCTCACTGCAAACTGCTTAAATACAAGGAGAAAGCAGAAAGGTGGTTTGGCCTGTGTATGAGTCCGACGGGACCGGATGTGCGGTTCGGGGTTTCGCTGACACATCCATGGACTGAAGACCGAGACATGAATAACAGAACTCGAGACATGGCAGCCCCGATACCGATCGAACAGGCACTGAGCGTGTTACTGAGTGCGCGCAGCCGAGAAAAAAAGCCGGCCGAAATGACCCGTGCCCGTGCGGTAGCGGGGGCAAATACAAGAAATGCTGCCTTAGCTAGGCCGGTCATTTGCCGACGAGAATCTTCCGCCATCGTACGAGAGAGTCGGCTGTTAAAGGCGCCAGCGATCCAGATTGCAGGTCGCTGGCGGACAGTCCGGGCATAAGTCTCATGAGAATATGACGCCACCATTGACGTTAAGCGCCTCGCCCGTCACGTATTCACCTTCGGTCGAGGCCAGATAGACAATGGCTGCAGCGATGTCTTCTGGACGACCGAGGCGCCCCAAGGGAATGCTGTCCTTCACATGCTGTACCTGTTCCTCGTAGGTGATGTTCCGGAGTACAGCCTCTTCCCTCATGGCTTTCTTCAGCATCTCGGTCTCCGTGTTACCCGGGCAAACTGTGTTCGCCCTTACACCGAAGGGAGCCATCTCAAGGGCCAAGGCCTCAGTCATGCGCATTACAGCGGCCTTAGTCGCGCAATAGACTGCAAAATTGGCGAACCCCTGCTTTGCATACCACGACCCGATGTTGAGGATGCAACCGCTCTTCTGCTCACGCATGACTCGTGCAGCGGCACGGCTTCCGTTAAATACACCACGGAAGTTGACGTTATAGATACGATCAAATTCGGTGTCGGGGGTGTCAGCCATCGGCATCATCGTTTGTACGACGGCTGCGTTATTGACGATGAGGTCGAGTCGCCCGAGCCTGCTAACCGTGGAGTTTATAAGCGCATCTACCGACTCGCCTTGAACCACGTTCACCGATGCCGCCATTACGTCACACTCAGGGACGGCCTTCTGCACCTCTGCAATCGTTTCGTCGCATGAAGCGAGGTCCGCCGCAACGACTTTTGCGCCTTCCTGCGCAAGCCGAAGCACGATTCCCCGCCCGACCCCACGCGCGGCACCCGTCACGATTGCTACTTGTCCTTCCAATCTCCGCGAACTCACTATCTACCTCCACTTTCATTCAGTTGGTTTAATTTCCGTTCAAGAACCTTCCTGGATGGGGTGAACCGCTGTTACCACTCGTCATCAACGTACACACACTCGCCACGCGTTCGCAGGTAGACAGCACGCCAAAGATACCGTTTGAACCGGATAACAAACTGAGCGCGTGCTGCTCTGAAATAGTCGAGAATTGCCACGATATGTCTCCTCTACCTGGCGCCAATGTTTGTCAGAATTGTGCGCTGCAGGGGCTTCTGCGCGACGTCCAAGACAGTTCGGGAACCGTCTCTTCGAGGGTGGTAGGAGGCGCAGTGGCGAGAGAGCCGCAGGATGGTCGTCAGGCCAAAATCCTCATGGTCGGGGGACGCCAGACCTCTTTCGCTCGCAATTTCTACGGCTAGCTCGAATGCGCGAGATCGCTCATTCAGAAAAAGCGCTAGTGCCTTCGCAATGATGCTCATTTCGTACGCGTCAAATTGCACGGTTTCTTCGATCTTGCTCATGGGACACTCATATCAAGAACGGTTGCCACAACACCCGGCAAGGCAAGACGGATCAACTCGTAGGCAACCCGAGTGAAATCCGTCCGACTCTTATTTGACGATGCCGATCTTTGCTCTATCCGTAGTGAGCATCACAGCGATGAGTGCCATGACACCGAACACGATGTTCTGGGTTGTCGGTGCGACGCCAACCATGACGGTAATCACGCGCAACCACGAGGTAATTACTCCGCCAACCAGAGCTGAACCGAGGCCGCCTACGCCCCCAGAGATCGCGGTCCCGCCCAAGACGACACCAACGATAGAAAGGAGCAGGAGATTGCCGGCGATACCGGGTGAACTGAAGCCGGTAATCGAGCTCAGGAGCACGCCCCCGATCCCTGCGCAAAGTGCCGACAACGCGAAAACGACGCAGCGAACTTTGATCGTGTTCACGCCAGACATAATCGCTGTCCGTTCGCCTGCACCCAGCGCGTACAGATCTCGACCGAATCTTGTGTACCGCAACACGACAGCGAGAATGATGGTGACGGCCACCACAACAATGATTGAGTTTGGTATCGGACCCAAGCTCCCTGAGATCCAACCAACGATCGAGTCGTCGTCTGGAATCGGCAAGGCGGTGGCGTTAGAGAGCAGCAACGCGAGACCGGTCACGATACTGAGCGTCGCCAATGTCGTAATGAACGAGGGAAGCTGCAACTTCGCGTGAACGTACCCCTGCAGTGCTCCGAACAGAGCCGCGCCGCAGAGAACAACCGGCGTCGCCCACACCCCGAAAATCGGATGGAGTTGGACGATCAGCACGCCGACTAACGCAGCGATCCCGGCAACGGAGAGATCGATGCTGCCTGCAAGAATCGGCAAGGTACTACCGACAACAAGAATCAGAAGCGGCGCCGCATCTGTGAAAAAGCTTGAAAGACCACCCGTCGAAAGCATCCCCGGTGCGAAGAGAGAGCTGCCAGCTACGAGCAAGATGAGTACAAGCAGCGGAATTAGTCCGCGCGCCTGGTTGGCGTAGGCTCCAAAATTGGAGCCAAGAGGTTTCGTGGCATTCATTTGCGAGACTCCTACATTGATTCAGATCATTGCCCTGAGGATGTCCTCTTGGCTCGGGATGACACCTTGCTGGAGATCGTAGGACGCGGTTATCTGTCCATCTCTGAGTACGATCACCCTGTCAGCCAATTCGAGGGCTTCTTCGCTCGTATCCGCAACGAAGACAATAGACAGACCCTGTCTCGCTTGCTCCTTGATCGCCTCAAAAAGGTCGTCACGTGCGCCAGGATCAAGTCCGCGGCTCGGATGGTCGAGGAGTAGAAGCTTCAGCTTTTTCGACATCAGCCACTTTCCGAGCACAACCTTTTGCTGGTTGCCACCGCTGAGACGATTAATCCGATCCTTTCCGGACGTTGCTTTCACCTTCAGCCGCGACATCCATTGGGTCGCAGCAGTCTCTTCAGCCTTGTAGTCGACAAGGAAGCGGCTACGGCCGTACTCGAGACCATAGGTGATAACCATGTTCTGGACGAGCGTCCGACCTGCCAACATGCCTTCCAGACGTCGGTTGGAAGGGAGGTAGGCGATCCCATTGCTCACGGCCTGGCGCGGGCCTTGGGAAAGCGCCGGAACGTCATCGAGCAGGATTTCTCCAGTGACCGAGTCTTCTGCGCCGAAGATGGTCCGGCACAGCTCTTCCGCGCCAGATCCCTGTACACCGACGAGTCCGACGATTTCGCCCTTGGCAACGTCAAGATCAAGATTCTTGAACTTGTTGCCATCCGTAAGCTTCCGGATGCTGAGACGCGGATTGGGGCGCGAACTCTGCACAGTCTGAGTATGTTCTCGCTCCTTCGTCTCGCGCTCATGACCAACCATCAACGTGTACAACTCGTCTCTATCGATGGTATCTACTTGTTTGTCGGCCACTTTCACGCCGTTTGTCATAACGAGGACACGATCCGAAATCTCCAGAATCTCATCCAGGCGGTGCGAGATTAAGACAATCGATGCACGGGTCCTCAGACGTTGAATTTCCCGGAAAAGAATCTTGATTTCGTCGGGATTCAGAACTGACGTTGGCTCGTCGAAAAGGATGATTGGCGGGTGGTCCACCAATTCTTCGATAGCAAGAACCTTGGCTAACTCTACCTGCTGACGCTCAGCGAAACTAAGCTCTTCCACCAGAGCCTCTGGACGGATGTCGACACCGATCTTGTCCAATTGAGCGCGTGCCGCCTTGAACAGCGCGCCCCAACGATATAGGCCGCCTCGAGTCGCATCGTTGGGTTTGTCGATAAAGATGTTCTCGGCCACTGTCAGGTTCGGAACCAGCGACTGCTCCTGATGGACCATCCCGATCCCGAGGGAGGTGGCCATTGCTGCTGACCGAATTCGTACCGGCTCGCCGCGTAAGAGGATCTCTCCAGAGTCGGGGCCTTGAAGACCGGCAAGCATCTTCATGAGTGTGGACTTGCCGGAACCGTTTTGACCAACCAGTCCCAGCACTTCCCCGGCTCGCAGTTCCAGATTGAAGTTGTCGAGCGCCACAACTTTGCCGAACCGCTTGTTCACGTTTTTCAACTCAAGGACGGTACTCATTTCACGACCCTCAACTTACGACGCATGTGATAGCTGCTGATGCCAACAGCGATCAGGATGACGGCACCGCTGATGATGTTTCGCGAGTACGGTCCCGCACCAATCTGGATCAGCCCGTTGCTCAACACTTCGAGCATCAGCGCACCCAAAGCCGATTGCAAAGCACCACCACGACCACCACTGAGCAAGGTTCCGCCTACCACTGCGGCGCTGATGGCCGGAAACAATTGACCTGCTCCAATATCAGCGTTGCCGTTACCAAGCTGGGCGGAAAGAAGGACACCGCCGAACGCCGCGATTGCGCCTGAAATCACGAATGCGATGAACTTGTAGCGCTTCACCGGCAGACCCGACGCGACGATGATTGCTTCGTCGCCGCCAATTGCGTAGATCATCCGTCCAACCCTGGTGTACTTGAGTACGACGTATGCAACGGCGATCACTGCACAAGCCAGATAGACGATGAGGCCCAGGCCGGCAACATGAACAGATGACAATCCAAGGACCAGAGGCTCGTGGATTGCAGGGACGCGATCTGGAAACAAAACTGCTGCAACCCCCAATCCAATGAACCAGGTACCGAGGGTGACGATCAGCGACGGTGTCTTCCCGACGACATGCAATACACCATTGAATGCGCCGAATCCCACGCCAACCATGATTGCGATGATGATTCCGCCGAATCCGAAGTTATTGCCATTGATGCCATTGGCAACCAGGAGTGAGAGCGTCATGCTCGTAGCCGCGATCACGCCTTGCATGGAGAGATCGATTGCGCCAAGCAGGATCACGAAGCTGAGCCCCACTGCCAGGATCGATGGAACTGCCGCCGCTTCGAGAATGGATCTGAAATTCCCGATGCTAACGAAGCTTCCAGTGATCACCTGGAATACGACAACCATCAAGACAAGGGCGATAAGCGGACCCATGTTGTAAAGGGTTTTTTTCAAGGATAGGGGTCGACTTCTTCCGAAGTGGATGCCTTCGTGTCTAACGCTATTTGAGTTCGCCATGATCTCTCCGACAACTGTTCTGAAGCTATTTAGCGGCGTTCACGCCGGCCGGGATCTCGCCTTGCGAGTATTTCCAGAAGTCTTTCTTGATGTCGGCATAGGTGTACTTCGGTGCGTTTGCCTTCTGCGCGAGGAACTGATCGACGTTGTCCTTTGTTACCAACTGCTGCTTCAGATAGAAGTCGCGTTGTGCCTTCGTCAGCTTGTCCGGCTGGATGTCTCCCACAGCCGCCGCGCGCGCCAACGCCATGCTGATGGCACCCTGCAGTACGGCGTCATTCATCACCGTCGCCAACATGTCGCCGCTCTTGACCATATCCAGTCCGACCTTTGAGCCATCGGAACCGGTAACGAACACCTTTCCGTTCAGTTGCTTTTCGCGAAGCGCTGCGACGGCGCCTCGCGCCATCGCATCGTTAGACGCGAAGATCCCGTTGAGCGAATCACCGTAGCGCGCAAGCCAGGTGCGTGAGATGGTCTGCGCCTTCGTTTCTTGCCATTCGCCGACCTGTGTATCGACAAGCTTCATCCCGGGGCACTCCGCGAGCGCTTTTTTTAGCCCCTCCATCCGTTGGAAGGCCGGCGGCGTTGACGGTACGCCTTCGATGGCGGCGATCTGCCCTTTGCCTTTCAGTGCCTTGCAAAGTGCCATCCCCTGCAGGTAGCCAGATTCAACGCCGTCAAACGACGTGTGGGCGACCCACTTGTTGTTCCCCGTATCCCACGGGTGCAGATTTTCCGGACGATTCCACACGGTCACTACATAAACGCCAGACCGAGCCGATCGCTCAACGACAGCTTTCACATACGCATTTGAAGTGGAGTTTGTAACCAGCGAACAGCCTGTACAGCCGCCGGCGTAAATTGCGCCGAGTTGGGCAAGCAACTGGTCGCCCTGATAGTTGTCGGCTATAACAGTCGATTTGGTACCGACCGATTGGGCGATGGCCTCAACGCCGCGCAGATATTCAGCCCAATATTCCGATGCGGTTTCATCGATGCCGGCGATGAGCTTCGGCGAGTCGGCGGCGATTGCCGTGGACGGGTTAACCAGAATTCCACCGATGAATGCGGTGGCTGAAAGGATTCCTGCGAGCAGTTTCAGACCTGCCTTAGCGTTAGATGCCATTTCCGTCTCCAAATGATTATGTCTGTGAGTTCGCGGCTCGACTGCGAATGATTTTCGACCGAAGCTTTGGAAGCTTTCGTTGCGCTGCAACGTTCGATTCGCAGTGGCCTTGTACAAACGATAGTTTCGCAGCCTGAAAATGAGAAGGGGCCAGGCATAAATGACATTTCCGGTGCGCGGAAAAATCATGAGGGTTACCCTGGGTTCGCGGCAATGGATCTTCGGCGAGTGTTGCTGACTATGCGTTTCGCGAATTCTTCCGCGAGGAGGAAATTACATTTTTGCTGCGGCAGCTTTCGGGTGTCGGAAACGACACTTATAGTCATCCACACTAGATGCGTGGCGGAGGCAGGTGCACGTAGCTGCCTAAATTCCGCGTGTCATATCGAAATGCAGAATAGATGCAAAAGGCAAAACATGATCAAACATATCGTCATGTGGCAGATTGCGGGTTCCTCGTCAGAGGAAAAAATGAAAGCGATGAATGTCGTTAAGCGCGCCTTCGAGTCGCTTAATGGAAAAATTCCTGGGATGCGAATGCTCGAGGTTGGGATAGATATGAGCCAGGTCGATTACGCCTTTGATGTTGTGCTGTATTCGGAGTTTGATTCGCACGATGCCCTAATAGGCTACGCGGATCATCCTGAGCACTTGCGAGTAAAAGAGCAGATCGGCAGTGTTCGCACCGCGAGGCATCAGGTTGACTATCAAACATCGGCTTGAATTTTACAAACAAATCCAGCTCAAATTCGGGCGACGATTTAGTCGTGGGAATCACGACAACGCTTACCAATCCAGGAGACGCAAATGGACATCGGCAACAAATATGGACACCTTTCGTACTCGACCCTAGTCCATCCGGGTGACACATGGGAGCAGATGCGTGAGAGTCTTCACAAGTATCTGCCCCAGGTGAAGAAGCGTGTCTCTCCGCATGCTCCGTTCGGCGTGTCAATCCGCCTGTCCGCTGCGACAGCTGCGGAACTCGTCGAGAACAGAGAGGAGCGCGACGACATCAAACGCTTCTTTAAAGAGAACGATCTCTACGTGTACACGGCGAACGCCTTCGTGTACGGAAGTTTCAAGAACACTCTTGTGAAGGAGCAGGTGTACGAACCGGACTGGCACTCGGAAGAACGCCTGCAGTACACGAAGAATGTTGCAGACATCCTTGCGGATATATCACCGGCGGGTGTTGCTCCATCGATTCAGACGGCGCCCCTTGCATTTCGACCCAAGGTCAATAGCCCCGAATATCTGGCGACTATGACGCGCAACGTGCTACGTATGATCGCGCACCTTGCGGATCTCGAAAGCCGCACTGGACGTCGTGTGACGCTCGCGATTGAACCAGAGCCTGCATGCTATCTGGAAACGACCGACGATGTCGTGACGTACTTCCGCGATCACCTGCATACAGGTGCCGCTGCGCGGCAGCTGGCCGAGATCGGTGGAATGCCAGTGTCTGAAGCGATCGGTTCTTTGCGTCGATATGTCGGCATCGTCTATGACATTTGTCACCAAGCTGTTGAGTGTGAGGACATTGAAGCGTCGTTGAATCGACTCGTCGACGCCGGCATCCCCATCTTCAAGTTGCAGGAAGCGTCTGCTGTTCGGGTGCCGGAAGTCAAGCAGGCTAACGTCGACTTACTCAAGAAGTTCGCAGACACGATCTATCTGACGCAAACCACGGAGCAAAAGGACGGGAAAATTCGTCAGTATCTGAACCTCGAAGAAGCGTTTGATGCGTGGGAACGTGACCCCGGTCCCCGTGAGTGGCGAATTCATTTTCACGTCCCCGTATTTCTGGATGCGTTGGGTAGCCTCGGGACAACCCGGTTCGCCATCGAAGAGGCACTTCGTGTTCACAAGGCTCTGCCGCTTTCGACCCATCTGGAAATCGAGACTTACACGTGGGATGTTCTGCCAGATCATTTGAAGACTGGCGACATTGTGGACTATGTGTCGCGCGAACTCGACTGGGTCCGCGGACAGCTGATCGACTAATGCCATCACAGTCGCGAGAACGGCTGTGTAGGAGCCAGGCAAATGAATTCCCTATGCATCGTAAATACGTCGATCCCTTATTTTCGGGATGGTGATTCCGATAGTAAGCAAAGCAGTACGGCCGAATTTGTAGAGATTCTGAAGGCGTCGATCGAACACGGTGCGAGCGTTTTGGACATTGGGGCGGTCGCGCAGGCTCTGCAGAACAGCGGAGGCGTTGAGGAACTGAGGTTAGTTATCAATGAAATCAGGGCCAGCTTTCCCGAAGTGATTTTTCAGGTCGCTAGCCGCAACCTGTTTGAGTTGAATCGACTACTTACACATTTTGACGCACTCGATCCCGACATCGTTTCGGTTCCGGTCGCCATCTTTTGCAACAGCGAGGCGATTGGTCTGCTTCGGTCATGCGAGGACCACCTTCGAAAGCTCAGAGGGAAACTCTCATTAGACATTGAAGATCTCTCGATGGTCTTCCGAGCTGTGAAGTTGCAGCACGACGGTCTTCTCGATGGTCGCCTTCGCGTGAATTTCTGCTTGGGCCGCGAGTTCGGCGTGCCATCCGATCGTGATGCCTTTCTGTTTTTTGTGGAAACACTCAGGAGGCTCGCTCCGGAAGCAACATGGACCGGTGTCGGCCGAGGAAAGAGCGAACTGGAACTCGCTCGCTGGTCGATCGAAATGGGCGGCCACGGCAAGGCCACGGTCACACAAGCACAGGGCTCGATTAGCACAAGCGGAAAGCGTGACAACGCAACGCTCTACAAGGTCATTCATCTGTGCAAGGAAAACGGTCGAAGGCCCGCGTCGTTTGCCGAGGCAAGACACATATTGTCGCTGAGAACGGCATTCCAAAGATCCTTTGCCTGACGGCCGCGTAAGTTCCGCTCAGGATGCCAGAAGCAAATATCAGCTATCAGATCACTCTCAGGAAGGAGACCTCGTATGAAGAGGCTTGAACAGAAGGTTGCCATTATCACTGGCGCCGGGACGGGTATCGGGGAAGCAACAGCTCGGCGTTTCGCTGAAGAAAACGCAAAGGTCGCTGTGTTCGACGTCGTGAAAGCAGCCGGCGAAGCGACAGCGGCCCGCATCAGGGAGGCGGGTGGCAATGCGATCTTCGTATCTGTCGATGTGACGGATGAGGCTCAGATTCGCGCGGGCGTCGAGGAGGTAGTCGGCCGACTTGGTTCGCCTGACATTCTGGTGAACAACGCCGCCATCACGGGAGTCAACAAGCTCGCTCACGACGTAAGCATCGATGAGTGGGATAAGGTTTTCGCGGTGAATGTGCGCGGCTCGTTTTTGTGCACCAAACATGTCGTTCCGCACATGATGCAAAAGCGCGCAGGTGCCATCGTCAACTTCTCTTCGATCTACGCGCTCATCGGAAACAACGATATTCCTCCGTACCACGCAACGAAAGGCGCGATCCTGGCGATGACCAAAACTGACGCGCTGTGTTACGCAGAATACGGCATTCGCGTCAACGCAGTGCATCCTGGCTCGACGAAAACACCGCTTTTCATGAAAGCAGGTGAAACATATCCGGGAGGGCTGGAAGTGTATCTCGACATGATGAAGAGGCTGCATCCGTTGCGCCTTGGCGAACCGATTGACGTCGCTAACTGCGTTCTGTTCCTGGCGTCAGATGAAGCGGGCTTTGTGACCGGCACGAGCCTCGTCTGTGACGGCGGCTACACGGCGCAATGAGTTTAATTCTACGGGTCGCTTGACAACGCGGATTCACATCTACATCAGGTGGAGAACTGGAGGCAGAAATGAGGCTCAAGGATAAGGTTGTGCTGATCACAGGCGGCGCCCAAGGGATTGGATTCGGCATCGCGTCGAGACTTGCACGTGAGGGTGCGCGTTTGAGCATCGTCGACATTCATCTGGAACAGGCGCAAATGGCCGCCGACGAACTCACTAAGAGCGGTGCGCAAGCGATTGCCATTCGGGCTGACGTAGCGGAGCGCAGCCAGATTCAGGCTGCTATCAAGCAGACGGTCGAGACGTTCGGCCGGTTGGACGTGATGTTCAATAACGCGGGTTTCAATAAGCCGATGCCGTTCCTTGAGATCACGGAAGACAACTGGAACGCGATCATGCGCGTCAACGGGCTCGGCGTGCTTATCGGTACGCAAGAGGCGGCTAAACAGATGATCAAGCAGGGGAACGGCGGCAAGATTATCAATACTGCATCGATCGCTGCCCGGCAGGGGTATCCCGATTTCACCCCTTACTGCGCAAGTAAGTTCGCAGTGGTCGCGATCATCCAGGCTGCCGCTAGAGCATTCGCGCAGTACAAGATTACCGTCAACGGATTCTCCCCGGGGGTCGTCGCGACGCCTCTCTGGAAGACGTTGGACAAGGATCTTATGGAGATGGGGGCCAGCTCGAAGCCTGGCGAAGCGATTGACGAGTTTTCCAAGGGAATCCTACTGGGGCGGACCGCGACACCCGATGATCTTGGTGGTACCGGCGCATTTCTTGCGTCGTCAGATTCTGATTACATGACCGGCCAGATAGTTGCGATTGATGGCGGAATGATACTTGTCTAATTGGGGCAACAGAAATGAGAGCTCTCTTGACGGACCAGGAAATCCAGACAGGCGCCAACGGTAATTCAAACGCCTACGAGATACCGGCCTCGACCTACCGCCTCAGTACACCGTATCAGCTGTTGAAGGCCGGTCCTGCTCTTTCACTGGCAGGCGAATCCTCCGAAAGACCCGAGATCCGTTCTGTAGCTATCCTTGGCTATAACTAGGGTAGCTGGAAATTCGCTTTTCTTTCCAGGGTTGAGTGGATTGCTGTAGCACCCTGGCGGCCACTCTTTTTTAACCCGTGTCTCCGGATGGTGGACGCGATTGGGCTTGTAACTCCGCGTCGCCAGGCATGCCAGTTGGGAAGTAATGAACAACAAAGAGATTTTTGCAAGCGAAGACAGGTACGAATTTACGCATCGCGGTTTCGGACAGTCATCGAGACTTCCTCTCCGGTGTCCTTCAGCGAACGTGAAGCGCATTTAGACGGGCCAAGGTATTGGCGATTCTTGTAGTTTGTCCGGGTGCGCGAAACACGACCGCATTCATCCAATTTTGAGGAATTTCGAAATGTCCGATTTAAAGATTGCTATGTTGGGGACTGGCGCGCAGGGGGCTTCCATCGGTGCAGATCTGGCACTCGCTGGACTTGACGTCACGTTCATCGAGCAGTGGCCTGATCATGTTGAAGCGATACGAAGGGATGGCATCACGGTGAACCTCCCTACCCGAACCATCAATGCAAATGTGAAGGCATTGCATCTCTGTCAGTTGGCCGAGCTTCGCGAGAAATTCGACGTTGTGTTCATTGTGACTAAAGCGTACGACACCAAGTGGTCTTGCCAATTGATTGAGCCGTACGTCAAACCGGACGGACTCGTGGTGGGTCTGCAAAATGGGATGTCAATTGATGACATCGCGAGCGTCGTTGGCCCAAATCGAACGATCGGTGCCGTCATCGAGATTGCATCGAACATGTTCATTCCCGGCATCACGAACCGGCAGAACGATCACGACACGTCATGGTTTGCAGTTGGAGGATTCGACGAGTCGACACAGGGACGTGCCGAATCGATCGCGAACATTCTGCGACACACAGGCACCGTGGAAGTCACGTCCGACATCCGTTCCTCAAAATGGATGAAACTGGTCGTCAATGCGGCTGAACTTGTTCCATCCGCGATCTTGAATTTGCCGTTATCTGCAGCAGCACGCGTACCGGGCATGCTCGACTTCATGCGTCACGCAGGATATGAAGCGATCCACGCTGCCGTCGCCAGTGGAAGCCGTATTGTGCCGATCTTTGGCATGTCTGCTGTAGATCCTTCTCGTCCGGAAAAGGTTGTCGATGACCTTTTCGCGGAGGTGCTGAAGACCTTCTCCATGGAGGATACGCTGACAACCACGTTGCAAGACTGGCGGAAGGGTCGTCGCGGGGAGACGGACGATGTGAACGGCTATGTGGTGCACTGGTTGAAAAAAGTCGGCAAGTCTTCGCCTGTCAACCAACGGGTGGTTGAGGTCGCACACGAGATAGAACTAGGCAAGCTCGAAGCCGCCCCTTCGAATATCGACCGACTTCTCGACATCATGAAGTGACGATCTGTCTTGGACGCGTTTCAGGTAAATGCCGGAGCGCTCGCGCCGAAACTCACCCACCGGAGCCGAAATGACCAACCCCCGTATCGCCGTGCTTGGCACCGGCGCCAACGGCGCGACGATCGCTGCTGACCTTACGCGAGCTGGTCACGACGTTGTATTGATTGATCAGTGGCCCGCCCACGTCGAAGCGATGCGCGCCAAAGGTGTCACGCAGGTGATGCGCGAGGAGACGCTGGTCACAAAGGTTCGAGCCTTCCACCTTTGTGACGTATGCACCTTCACCGAGCAGTTCGATGTCGTCCTGCTTTCGTGCAAAGCCTATGACACGCGCTGGCACAGCCAACTAATCGAGCCCTATCTTAAGCCTGAGGGGCTGATGGCGGGTGTGCAAAACGGCATGACCATTGACGCAATAAGCGACGTCGTAGGCGTACATCGAAGCATTGGCACCGTGATCGAAATTTCTTCGACGATGTACGACCCGGGCGTGGTGCGTCGAGACTCTCCGCCGGATCGTTCTTGGTTTGCTGTTGGCGCAACCGGGGTTGACACGCAAGGCCGTGAACGGGAAATTGCATCACTATTGAGCGACGTGGGTCGGGCGGAGGTCGTGAATGATATTCGCTCAACAAAGTGGATGAAGGTCGTCAGCAATGCGACCACCTTGGTGACGACTGCGATTCTGGGGCTTCCGATGCTGGAAGCGATGCATTTTCCGGGCATGCGTGACCTCATGCTTCGATCGGGCCAGGAAGCCTTGCAAGCTGGTCTATCACAAGGATACAAGATCCTACCTATCTTCGGGTTGAAGCCGGAAGATGTGTCGGACCGCGAACACGCGGTTGAGAAGCTGCTCGATACCTTGATGTCAGGATTTGTTCTGCCCGAGACTACGACCACGGTGCTTCAGGATTGGACGAGGGGCCGGCGCAGCGAGGTCGATGATTTGAACGGGCTGGTTGTGAATCAGTTCAACCTTGCGGGGAAGGATGCTGCTGTCAATCGGGCCATCGTTCAAGTCGCGCATCAAATTGAGCGACGCCAGATTGCTCCCAGTGTTCAGAATATGCAGCGGCTCCTAGACCAAGCAAGCCGTTAAACACTTTCGCCCATTCATGACCAATGCCCCCAATGAGGGGTATTCGTACTTTCCGTGCATTTTCTGGCGGTTTGCACGAAAAATCACATTCAGATCAACGAGTTGAAAATCCGTCAAGTTGCAAAAGCCTGTGAGGCCGCGGAGCCTTGCTACAAGCGGTTTTCTTACGCCGCTACCGCCAGATTTTGCTCGGATCGAACGAATACCCCAGATCGCGTGACGAGGTTGCGCTCATTTTGCTGGAGCCGCAGGGTTGAGCGCCGCCAACCCCGCGTCCTCGTTATTCAATCGTGGGCGTCGCTGCCGAACGTCTCACGTGAACTTTGTTTCGGATCCATCATCCAGGAATGATTCGCTGCGCCTTCAATCGGTCGAACAATGCAAAGAAGGCATCTGACGTGCTCTGATAGTCGAGAAAGCCTGCCTTGCGGCTTTTTGTCATGTCCGTGAGTACTTCCATTGGGCGTCCGAGATCGGCATCGGTATGCCACCACGACACAAGCTTGCCGACGTCGGTTTCGATCAGACCAAACCTTGCCGCGATCTCGGACCATTGCGGTTGAGCGTCTTGCATTCGATTCTCCAACGGACGCATCTCGCCATCGAATGGAATCGCTTTAATGCCGAAGTAATCCGCAATGCGTGACCACATCCATTTCCAGCGGAACACGTCGCCGTTGACCACGTTGAAATCCTCGTTGCGAGCATGCGCGGACGTCGCGGCCCATTCGAGATGTCGCGCGAGCAGCCGGGCATCGGTCATGTCGGTCAGACTGTCCCATTGCGCGGCGGAACCGGGAAACAGAAACGGCTGGCCTGTCTGCTTGCAAAGCGTCGCATAGACGGCGAGCGTGACTCCCATGTTCATCGCGTTGCCGACAACAAAGCCGATGATGGTATGCGGACGATGCACGCTCCAGCTAAGGCCGTATCGTTGCGCCGCTTCGAACAGGCGGTCCTCCTGCTCGTAGTAGAAGTTGTCGACCGGCTGACGGCCCTGTTCTTCCCGGAACGGCGTGATTGGCACCGCGCCTGTCGCGTACGCTTCGAAAGGTCCCAGGTAATGCTTCAGGCCGGTGACGAGGGCGGCGTGTGACACCCCGCCTGTCGGTCCAAGTGCGTCCAGCACAT
This sequence comes from Paraburkholderia sp. RL17-373-BIF-A, assembly GCF_046030175.1. Taxonomy (NCBI): domain Bacteria; kingdom Pseudomonadati; phylum Pseudomonadota; class Betaproteobacteria; order Burkholderiales; family Burkholderiaceae; genus Paraburkholderia; species Paraburkholderia sp. RL17-373-BIF-A. The sequence continues at coordinate 19,170 of NZ_JARESO010000043.1, read as the reverse complement.
GACGCACCATGCCGCCGTTCACGCGGATGTTGTCCTTCTCCGTGGCCTGGCGAGCCCATGCGGTGAAGAACACGTGACTGAAGGATCTGCCGGACAGGGCGTCACTGACCGATTCAGGTGAGGTCAGATCGGCGGTGATCGGTTCGATTGCAGGCGACACCGCAGTGCGGCCGCGCGAGAGTCCCGAAACGTTCCAGCCCGTGGAAAGCAACTGGTCGGCCAGATTGCTGCCGACGATGCCGCTTGCGCCGATGATAAGTGCCCGATTTTCCATGAGTGAGAAATTCAAAAGTAAATGAAATGTATGTCGACACAGGGAGGGTTCTTCGACCCATCATTTCCCTGTGAATTGAACGCGTCTCCAACCAAATTCGTTAGATGCCGTCGAATGAGTGCAGATTTGGCGCGGTGCCGTCGAAAGCCATTTGCAGCAACCGGCGAATCGCGCCGGAGGACAGCGGCCTCGGATTGAAGTACGGTGAGCGCATCGCGACTTCGGCCGCGTGATCGAGATCGCTCTCGGCAAGACCCAGTGCACGCAGCGACGAGGGGGCTCCAAGCCGCCGCCCAAGGTCGTATAGAGCCGCCGCCGGATCAGGGACATCTAATGCACGGCGAAGCCGCTCGGCAGCCTCTGTCGCTGCCGGCAGGTTAAACGCCATCGCATACGGCAGAACGACCGCGTGTGTTTCCGCATGCGGAAGATTGAATGTACCGCCTAGCGTGTGACAAAGCTTGTGATGCAATGCCATGCCGACATTGCCCAGCACCGTTGCGCACAGCCACGCTCCGTACTGCGCCGTTTCGCGCGCCGCTACGTCGTCGGGACGCGCGCACACTGACGGCAACGCGAGTGCCAGACTGCGAATGCCTTCCTCGGCGAACAACGACATCACGGGGTTGGCGTCCTGCGCGTACAGGCCCTCGGCGGCATGCGCAATCGCGTTTAGCCCACTGGTGGCCGAGAGGCCGACGGGCAGCGTCAATGTGAGGCTCGCGTCGTAGATCACGGTGCGCGGCAGCACGCGGTAGCTCTTGCCGGTTTTCTTTTCGTTGCCCGAGGTCATGCCATAGATCGGGGTCACTTCGGACCCCGCGTAGGTAGTCGGAATGGCGACGACTGGCAGCGACGTTTCGAGCGCAATCGCCTTGGCGAGTCCGAGCGTCGAGCCTCCCCCCGCAGCGATTAGTCCATCCGCTTCGATTGCGCGCGCTGCGTCGAGGCCTGACTGCGCGACTTCGACTGGAACGTGCATAACGGCACCGTCGAACACGTCCACACAACGCCCGCCGGCCAACTTGCGAACGCGATCGGCAAGGAAGCGCTGTTCCGGAGTCGACAGTACGAGCGCGCGCCGGATGCCCAGTTCGTCGAGTTCCTCGCCGAGCCTTTCGAGCGAGCCCGCGCCGAAGACAATGCGGGCAGGCCGGCTGGTGTAAGTGAAGGGTGTCATGTCGAGCGGCTCAGGACGAAATCGAATTCAAGCGTGCTGAACGGAATGTCCATCCGCGTGCCGTCCGGCGCCACGCCTTCCGCATGTCGTCTCCATTGGGCGACAAGCGACGACCGCACGCCGAATACGGCATCCGAATCGAGATACCTGTCACCCTCGCGAAAGACATGCGTGACGAGACGCTCGTAGCCAGGCGCCGCAATCATGAAATGCAGATGCGCCGGCCTCCACGGATGACGCCCAAGCGCCTTCAGCATCATCCCGACAGGGCCGTCGTGTGGAATTGGGTACGGCTCGGCCACGATTGAGCGAAAGTGATAACGCCCGTCGGCGAGACTATGCAGTACGCCTCTCGCCCGATGCGCATCTTCACCCGCCAGCTGTACATCATAGAAGCCGTCTGAGTCCGCTTGCCACACTTCGATCCGTGCGCCGCCCACGGGTTCTCCGTCAGGTCCCTTGACCGAACCGGATACGAAGCACGGCTCGCCCGTTGCGCCGTTCCCTACATCGTCACCGTTCTGATAGACCGGCGCATTCTCGACGAAAAACGGCCCGAATACCGTTGCTTCAGTGCAGCTCGCCGGTTTGCGGTTTGCCATCGCCGTGACGAGCATCGACAACCCGAGGGTGTCCGACAGCAGAATGAATTCCTGGCGTTTGTCGTCGGTGATGTGGCCGACTTCGGTCAAAAAACGGATGCCTTGCTGCCACTCGCTTTCCGTCAGGCTCACTTCGCGTGCGAACGCATGCAGATGCTGGACGAGGCTCGTAATGAGGGTTTTCAACCGCTCGTCGGTCGCGTGTTCATGGCGCGCCAGCACCGCTTCGGTGATGGTATTTTCGTCGAGATTTCGCATGGCCGTTATGTTCCTCTCCAGTTGGTCTAGCGATTGTCGACCCGCTTGAGGAAAGGACGAATATCGACGGCGCGCCAGATGCCGGCCTCGTTGAAGGGGTCGTGGCTGTTGAAACGCATCACGTCGGCGATATTGTCCGCTTCGTACAGGAAGAAGCTGCCGATCATGGTTTCCTGGTCGCTGGCCAGCAACGGACCGGACATCACCATCCTGATCGGCGACGTTGCCAGATAGGCCTTGTGTGCATCGTAGTGAGCGAGACGGCGTTCGACCATGTCGTCATGATCCAGGCAGTAGACAGTGAAATGCATTGCAGCTCCTGAGAGTAAGTAAATGATCGGCGTAGACGTTCAACCAGCAATACCTGCTGCCGATTCGACCGCCCGCACGATCGAAAAGAAATCGAGTTCCGCGCCATCGCCGTTCACGTATTGCGCGAACTGCTCACGTACGAGCGACGCGGCGACCATCGGCACACCGGCCGCATCACCAGCGTCGACCACGAGCGTCATGTCTTTCAGCATTTGCGTGGAGGAAAAGGCGGGTGAGAAGTCACGCTGCTTTAATGGATCGAGCTTGTATTTGATCAATGGCGACGCAGCGACGCTGTCACCGATCACGGTCAGCATCTCCGACCAGTCGAGACCGCCTTTTTTGCCGAGCGTCAACGCTTCCGCAAGCAGCACAGCCGTCGACCCAACCAGATGATTGATCGCGAGCTTCAGATAGCGCGCCTGCTGGTCCGCGCCGACGTAGTACTGGCGTGCCGAAAGCGCCTGGAAAACTGGCAGCGCGTGCTCAAATGCGGGCTTCGGACCCGATGCAAAAACCGTCAGTTGCGCCTTCTCAGCGAGTACGGTGCTGCCCGAAACGGGCGCAGCGATGAAATCGATCGCGCGTGCGCGCGCCGCATCCCGCACGGTCTCCGAAACGGTTGGCGACACGGTGCTCATGTCGATGTACACCGCGTCATCTCGTGCATGTGCAATCACCCCTTGCGGGCCGAGCGCGACCTTTTGCAAAACTGAGTCGTCGGGAATGATCGAGAAGATCAGTTGCGCTGATGCCGCGACGCCAGCGATGTCTTTCGAGAGCCGCGCGCCCCGTTGCGCGAGCTCTTCCGCACGGCGCGAGTCGACGTCGTACACCACGACGTCGAAGCCCGCCTTGAGCAGATTGCCGACAATGGGCGAGCCCATCTTGCCAAGGCCGATCCAGCCAATCGTGGTTCTGTTCTGCGTGCCTGTTCCAGTCATGCCATTCTCCAGCTGCGTTATCACATCGGCGCCTTAGCGCGATTGCGGATTGATAAGGATCTTCATCTTGTCGCTGCCTTTGTCGCTCAGTACGTCAAAGCCCTTTGCAACCACATCGTCCGCGTCAATCAGATCGTGAATCAGCTTTTCGACCGGGAACTTGCCGTTCGCGATCATGCCGATGATGCGCGGCCAGATCGTGACCGGATAACACCATGTTCCTTCGATGCGAATATCCTTGAGCGACCACTTCATCGGATCGACGCTCGCCGTACCCACGTGCAGTCCCGCCTGTACGACGGCGCCGGCCGAACGCACGGCGTCGACACAGGCATTGAGCGCATGCTGGTTGCCCGCGCATTCGATCGCGACGTCCACGCCGACGCCTTCAGTCAGGTCGCGGATCTTTTGTGGCAGCTCACCGTCGGAGGGATCGAAGATATCGGTCGCGACGCCGAAGCCAGCCATCTTTGCAGCGCGTGCCGGATTAGGATCGCTGACGAAGATTTTCGAAGCGCCGGCTGCATGGCACGCCAACGCGGCGAGTACGCCGATAGGCCCCGCGCCGGTAATGAGAACAGTCGACCCCACCGTCACGCCGCCGCGATCGACGGCATAAAGTGCGACCGCAGCCGGCTCGATCAGCGCGCCTTGCTTGTCGCTGACCGTGTCGGGCAGTTTGTTCGCGTGGTAGTCGTTCAGCACCGTGTATTCGGCCATACCGCCGCCGTCCCAGCTCAGGCCTACGCAACCCATCTTCGTGCACAGGTGACGCAAGCCACGTGCGCAGTAGTAGCACTGGCCACACGACGCCAGCGGCATCACGGAGATGCGGTCGCCAGGCTGCACGTTCTTGACGTCTTTGCCGACTTCGATCACTTCAGCGCTGAATTCATGTCCGAGCACCTGCGGCGCCTTTGCTCCCGTGAGTGCATGCGGTTCGGTGGGCACGACGATCGGACCGGCCTGATACTCGTGCAGGTCGGTACCGCATATGCCGCACCACATGGGCTTGACGATCATCTGGTTCGCGCCCATCCCGCTCGGGTCGGGCACATTCTCGACCCGGATGTCGTGTGCGCAGTGAAAACGGACTGCTCTCATGTGTCTGCTCCTGTTTGCGTTGACGTCCCTACACGGGCGTCGTTCTCCGATGTTCCTGGTTGCGTCGAAAGCGCTGCATGCGGGGTGATATGAAGCCACTGCGCTAACGCCGCCGCCGGACGACATAACACGCCGACGCACCGATGATGATTACGCCCTTGACGATGATCTGTGCCTGCACGGGCATGCCAACCAGCAGGACGATGTTGAAGACGATGACGAGGATCGCCGCGCCGGCCAGGCCACCGGGCAAGGAGCCGCGTCCACCCGAGAGCGCGAGGCCGCCCATCACGGCTGCCACGATCGAATCGAGTTCGAAGCCGCGTCCGACCCAGTTGTCGACGATGCCGACGTAACCTGACAGTGCAAGTCCGGCAAGCCCTGCGAGCAATGCGCTGATGACGTAGCAAACGATGCGCACAGCGTCCGGACTGACACCCACGAGCCGCGCCGCTTCCGGATTGCCGCCGACCATATAGACGCGTCTTCCGAACGTCGACAGATGCAAGAGCACGCCGAACACAACGGCACACGCAACCAGCATCAATACGCTGACGGGCATGCCGCCTATCGCACCTGTGCCCATTGCATGAAAGAGCGGCGGCACATTGCCCGACGGCGCGCCCTGCGTATAGGCGAAGCGCATGCCCTGCAACACGATCGCCGTCGCAAAGGTAGCGAGAAAGGGCGACACCTGCCGCTTCGTGACGAGCAGGCCGTTCAACAGTCCGGCGCATACGCACATGACAAACGTCGCGCCGAATATCGCGGGTGCCGATGCATCCGTTCCGTCGAATGCGGTCGCGATCACGGCGGCAGTGGCCATGACGGAAGCAACCGACAGATCGAGTCCACCCACCAGAATCACGAACACCTGGCCGGTCACGACAATGCCGAGTGGCGCGAACTGCACCAGCATGTTGACGACGTTGTCACTGCGCAGGAAAGTCGGCGACAGTGCACCTGAAACAACAACAAGCAGGATGAAGAACAGGAAAATGCCGTAGCGTCGCGCAATATCCATCGACAGGAAGCGGGCGAAAGGCGGGCGACGTCGGGAAGCGATCGAATTCATGCCGCCCCCCGCTTGCGTTGCAGATTCAGCGATACCGCGACAATGATTGCCGCGCCTTGAACAATCAGCTGATAGTGAGAGGGGATGCCCGCAAAGTTGATCAGGTTGTTCAGGACGCTGAGCAGATAGACGCCGATCAGCGTGCCGATCACGCCGCCGCGCCCGCCGCTGAGAACCGTCCCGCCCACCACCACCGGCGTGATCGATGCGAGCGTATAGTTCGCACCGAGGTAAGGCTGGCCCGAGCCGAATTGCGCGGCGAGATAGATACCCGTCAAGCCTGCGCAGAGCGCGGAGAACACGTAGACGAACAGGATCACGCGCGCTCGCGGAAGACCTGACAGCGTTGCCGCGTATTCGTCATCGCCGACCATGTACACGTAGCGTCCCAACCTGAAGTTGCGCATGAAGTACGAGACGGCCAGGTACAGCAGCACGACGAGCGTCGCGGCAACGGGTACGCCAGCATAGCGGCCATATGCGATCGAATCGAAACCGTCGGGCACGTTACCCGCGGGGCCGCTCGAATAATAGAGAATTGCGCCCTGCAGCACGGCGCCCATGCCGAGTGTGACGATCAGCGGATGCACGCGCAGCCAGAGAACGAGGAATCCGTTCGCCAGCCCAACGACGAGCGACAAGGCGAGAACCAGCACAATCGCGCTGGTCCAGCCGCCGTATGGGTTGTCGGAGAGCCCGGACGTGAGCGTCGCCGTTACGCTGATCAGCGAGCCCACCGACAGGTCGATGCCGCCCGTGAGAATAGCGAGGGTTTGACCGAGCGCCACGAGTGCCAGTCCGGTCGCCTGTTGGTGGACGTTCAGCAGGTTCGGCACCGTCGCGAACCGGTCGCTCACATAGGCCCCAGCCAGCAGAAGAACCAGCAGCAGGCCGGTTACGACATACGCGGCGCCGTTCGCCACCACATGATGTTTCAGCAGGCTTGCGCCGCCGTTAGTTGATGAAAGCATGTCCGCCTCCATTCGCTTGCACCTCTGAAGCGGTCGCAAGCCGCATGATGTCGTGCTCGGTCATCCGTTCGCCAGCCACTTCGCCGTTGATTCGCCCTTCGCGCATCACGAGCACGCGGTCGGACATGCCGATCACCTCCTGCAGTTCCGAACTGATCATCAGGATGCCGAGACCTCGCTCTGTCAGTTGCCGCATCACGCGATAGATCTCGGCTTTCGCGCCCACATCGACTCCGCGCGTCGGCTCGTCGAGAATCAGAACGCTCTTGCACACACGAACCCAGCGGCTAATCAGCACTTTCTGCTGGTTGCCGCCCGAGAGCGTCGCCACGCTGCCCGCAGGACGCGCACCTGCGATGCCGTATTCGCTGATGGAAGCCGCGCCGGCGTCGCGCTCGGCGCGTGAGCGCAACAGACCGAAGCGGGAGATTCTGCCGAGCGTGGCGGCCGTGACGTTCTGCGCAACGTTCAGGTACATCAGCAAACCCTGCGATTTACGATCCTCGGTGACGAAACTGAGACCCAGGCGAATCGCCGTATTCGGCGTCATGCGTGTCCGCCGGGTGCCGCGCACGTCGACCGTGCCGCGCACAATACGCATGGCGCCAAAAATTCCTGACGCCAGTTCGGTGCGTCCCGAGCCAACCATGCCGGCAAGGCCGACAATCTCGCCTGCGCGTACGGTGAGCGACGCATCGAACACGCGGTTTTCGACTTGCAAGCTATCGACTGCGAGCAATACCGCCGCGTTAGACGCGAGTGCCGGTTTGGGCGGATAGATCTCTTTCATCTCGCGGCCAACCATCATCCTGACGAGGCCGTCGCGCGTCGTCGCGCTGACATCCTGCGTCGCGATCTTGCGTCCATCTTTCATCACCGTCACGCGATCACAGAGCGCGAAGATTTCTTCCAGACGATGCGAGATATAAATGATCGCAACGCCTCTCGCGCGCAGTACGCGCAGGCGCTCGAACAGCAACTGCACTTCCTTGCCCGCGATCACGGCAGTCGGTTCGTCGAGCACGAGCACGCGCGTTTCGCCCGCCATCGCTTTCGCGATTTCAACCATTTGCTGATCCGCCACCGACAGATTGCGCAACCGGTCGCGTGGGTCCAGACGCACCCCGAGTTCGTTCAACAAGGTTTGCGCCTGACGGTTCATGCGTCGATGGTCGATCGTGCCAAGCGACGTGCGCGGCTCGGCCCCGGCATAGATGTTTTCGGCCACCGTCGATTGCGGAAACAGCACGAGTTCCTGATAGATGACGTGAATGCCGCGCGCCTTGGCATCCGCAGCGGATTTCCACTGCACCGGCTTGCCTTCGAAACGGATCTCTCCTTCGTCCGGCGTATACGCGCCCGCCATCACTTTCATCAGCGTCGACTTACCGGCGCCGTTTTCTCCTACCAGTGCGTGAATTTCTCCACTTCGCACACCAAACGACACGGCGTCCAGACTCTTCACGCCGGGGAACTGTTTGGTCACGCCGACGACTTCGATCCTGTCATGAGAAAGCTGAGCCAGGTCGACGGCGACCTTCATTGCTGGATGGCTCATTTCTCACCCGGCAGCTTGATCTTGAAGGTCGACGGGTTGTAGCCCGGCCCCATGCCGCCGTCGATGATTTCGTCCGGTGGTCCCTTCGCATCGACGATCTGGTCAACGTACTGATCCGGATGGGGGACCGAGGCCGTTTCATCGCCACGCGTCAGCGCGATTTGCGGACTGATCTCGTAGATTTTCGGCAGAGGCTGGCCATCCAGCACCTTCAGCGCAACGTCGAGCGCTGTACGGCCCATCGCAGGCGGATAGCCGATTTCAAGCATGGGAATCTTGTACTTGAGCGCGAGTTGCAGCGGGCCGTTCAGGTCCGCCGTGGTGTGCGGCGGAATCTCGCCCGCCTTGAAGCCGGCCGCGACGAACGCATCGATCGAACCGGCAACCGGCAAACCGTGCGCGCACCACACTGCGTTGATGGTGTGTCCGTACTTCGCGATCATCGCCTGCATCTGTTGCTTGGCTTTCACCGGGCTCCAGTCCGAATAGACGGTATCCAGCACCTTGATGCCCGGGTATTGCGAGAAGACCTGATGCGCGGCAGCCTCGCGGTCTGCGCTGACGCTGGAACCCGCCTGGCCCGCCAGCATGATCACGTTGCCTTTGCCGTGCAGCTTCTCGACGATCCATTGCGCCCACACACGGCCCATCATGGCATCGGAGCCTGTCACGAACGACACGAAGTTGTCCGATGAGATGCGGCGATCGACCATCACGACAGGGATGCCCTGCTTCATGGCGCGCGTGACAACAGGGTCGAGTGCTTTCTGTGTATTCGCACTCACGATCAGCAGATCGACGCCTCGCGAAATCAGGTCCTGGATGTCCGCGGCCTGCTTCGCGTCGTCCATGTTGCCGTTCGTGATGATCAGCTGCTTGATGACGTCCGCATGCTCCGATGCGGCTTTCATCAACGAATGCTGCATCACGACACGCCAACTGTCGCCCAGCCCCGCGTTTGAGAAGCCGATGACATACGGCGCCTTCTTCTTGAACTTCGCGGTGTCGGAGAAGGGAATCTGCACAGCCGGGTTGAACAGGAAGGTTCTGGGCGCACCGGTGTAGTCCGCATGTGCACTGTTCACGGGAAGAAGAAGTGCTGCTGCGAGTGTGAAAACACCGGCACGTAAGAACGGAATCAAGCGACGCATGTATGTCTCCATGAATATTTTGGTTGTCGTCGGACTGTCACCTTCCTTCGGAGCGCGATCTATAATCAGGCGCTGCCGCTGCGGATCAACGAACGTCCTGCCGACGGCTGAAATGTGGCACGGATGCATCGGGGCATCTAGCAATTGCCATTACTAGTAATGGCAGTAACAGGGAAGTGACAGGAGGCACGGAATGGAAAAGCAGCAGCGGTTGGATGAACTGGCTGATTTTTTACGCACGCGGCGAGCCCGCCTTCGCCCGGAAGACATCGATTTCCCGGCCGGCAACCGCAGAAAGACGCCGGGGCTGCGGCGCGAAGAGGTCGCTGAACGGGCGGGGATCAGCGTGACCTGGTACGCGTGGCTCGAGCAGGGCCGCGAGGTCAACGTTTCTTTCAAAACTATCGAAAGCCTTGCGAATGCGTTGAAGCTTTCTCCGCATGAACGCACGCATCTTTTTGAACTTGCCAACCACTACACGCCGCCGGGTCCTTATCCGATTGCGCAGAATGTGACCGACACGGTCCGTCGGATGCTCGATCAGTTGGGCAACATGCCGGCGTATGTCGTCGATGGAAACTGGAACTACGTGACGTGGAACGAGGCGGCGGTCAAGGTATTCACCGACTTTCGCAAGATGCCGGCCGGCCGCTGCAATCTGCTCTGGTTCACGTTTCAGCACGAAGGCGCGCGCTCATTGTTCCGGGGGTGGGATGCGTACGCGAAGTGCGTGCTGGCGCAGTTTCGGGGCGACTACATCCTTCGCCCTTCGGGGGAAGTGTTCCTTCGCGATCTGGTCGAAGAATTGACGGATACCGATGCGGACTTTTGTCGTTGGTGGGCCGAGCATGAAGTGCTCAAGCGCAGCGACTGGCGCAAGGTGATTGAGCATCCGGTCGCGGGAGTGCTTGAACTGGACGCACTTTCCCTCGAAGTGCCGGATGCGCCGGGAATGCGCATCATGGTCTACACACCCGCGCCGTCGACGGATACAGCGCAGCGTATCGAAGTCCTCATGAAGAGTTCTCTCGCCGCGACGAAGCCGCTTGAGGCTGTGGCTGTGCTGGAGACCTTCCGCAAGCCGCGAACGTCTGCGGGAAGGAAAGGCTGATAAGGGCCGGCTAATACAGGAAGCGCGTTGTCCGCCCGGAAGGAGCAACGCGGTCTGCGCGATTCGCGCTAACGAACTGGCTGGTGAACGCGATTCGTTCAGCGCAGCACCCCTGAGCACCCGTGGTCGTCCGCCGATGATCTATAAGCAGATTCATACCTGGCGCGAACACACTTCGTTTGACCGAAGTCGAATTGAGATCGGACGTTCGCATTGGCATCCAGACCCCGAAACGGTCAGCGCGCCAATCAGCAGACAAGAAGGGAGCCACACGACGTAATTTTGAAAAGCATTTGCTTTTTGGAAAGACTTTCCACTATGATGGCGCCTGTGTCGAATGGGAGCGTCATTGGGACGCACCGTAGCGAATCCGTGGATTCAGGTGACAAGCAATGAGCGCCGTAGCCGAACGCATCCTCCGTGTACTGGAAGAGCTCGCCAATGCGCCAGAGGGCAAAACGCTTTCAGAACTTTCCAGCACGCTCGACCTGCCGGTTAGCGCGACTCATCGTCTGCTCGCCGATCTCGTGGAGCAAGGTTATGTGCGAAAAGACGAACGGCGCGGCGAATTTTCCCTCACCATGAAAATGCCCTCGTTGGGTCTACGGTTTCTTAGCGCCGGCGGTGTGGTGGACGTCGCGCAGCCCATTTTGGAGCGGCTTGCCACGACATCGGGTGAATTGATCCGGCTGGCGATCGTCGATGGAGAGCAACTGATTTACGTTGCCAAGGCGCAAGGTGCACGGCAAGGCATTCGCTATGACCCCGAGATGGGCCGCGCGGTGACCCTTTCATGCAGCGCTGCGGGCATGATCTGGTTAGCTGGCAAGAGCGAAGAAGATGCGTTAAGGCTTGTGTCGAAACAGGGCTTTGGCATGCCATCTGACTTTGGTCCGCGTGCACCGACAACATTCAAAGCTCTGCTGCCAATGATTGAGCGTGCGCGCGAGAATGGTTACGCGACTACGCAAGATATGTTTCTGCCAGCCATGAGTTCTATGGCAACGCCTGTGCGTACGGCTGGGGGGGAAGTGCACGCAATCTTGATCATCGCGGGGCCGATGTCGCGCCTGACAGCAGAGCGAATGAAAGAGCTCGTTCCGGCGCTCATGTCGACCGCTACGGAATTGTCCGATGCAAGCGGCGTGTCGCCCATGCTTAAGCAGGCGCTGCAAGGCGCCTGCCGCGCGGCAGGTGCTGAGCGTTAGGCTGGGTCGTCTACTGCGAGGGCGTAGTTCATTCACGACTTGACATGGTAGAAGGCGAATTGAAATTCGCCTTCACTTTGAATTAATAATTAGTATTACGAAGCAAAGATGTCGGATTGACAAAAAGGCAAGGCAGCCTCTTTTAAACAGCAGGAGACACGCATGACCCACGTTACGAATGAGAGTACCTCGCATTCCATGGCCAACCGGGCGGTGAGCGCCGCTACGCTCGGTACGGCGCTTGAATGGTTCGATTTCACGCTCTATGGATCAGTCGCAGCCACCGTGCTGCCCAAACTGTTCTTTCCTGCGATGGATTCGAATTCCGCCATGCTCGCGTCGCTGGCAACTTTCAGTGTCGGATTGGCCGCACGCCCACTCGGTGCGATCACCTGCGGATACTTTGGCGACAAGGTTGGGCGTCGTAACCTGATGCTCGGTACGGTATCCGTAATGGGGATTACTTCGGTGCTGATGGGGCTTCTGCCGACGTATGCGCAGATTGGTGTCTATGCCCCTCTGTTGCTTGTGATTCTCCGCATCATCCAAGGCTTCGCGCTGGGCGGCGAATCAACTGGCGGTCAGCTCATGGCGCTTGAACATGCACCAGCAGACCGGCGAGGCAAATACTCGGGCCTGATAGGCATGTGTGCCCCGCTGAGCCAGATAGTCGCCAACGCGGCGCTTCTGCTGCTCTCATCGACGATGAGTGCGGGTGCTTTCATAAGCTACGGCTGGCGCATTCCCTTCGTGCTGAGCTTTGTCCTGGTGCTGGTCGGCATTTACATCCGGCTGCGCGTTGCCGAGACACCGGCGTTCGTCAAGCTGCAGCAGTCCGCCGTCGCCAAGGTCGGAAGCCCGTTACGGGATGCATTCCGTCTGCATTACAAGACAATCATTCGCATGATGCTGTTCTTCTGTGGGCCGACCGCACTTTTTTACCTCGCCGTCGTGTTCACTTTGAGCTACCTGACGAACACGCTCGGCGTGCCGAAGCAGACCGGTTTCATGTTGTTGATGATCGCCAATGCATGTGCTATCGCGGGTTCGATTGGTGGCGGCTTGCTGAGTGACCGGATTGGTCGCAAGCGCGCGTTGCTGCTTGCGTCAGCCGCGACGTTCGTGATCATGCTGTTCTATTTTCAGGTGCTCGCCACACGGAGCTTCGTACCGATGGCGATAGCAATGGGTCTTTTCATGGCATTCACGCAGGTCCAGACCGGAATTCAGCCTGTTGCTTTCGCCGAGGTGTTCCCGACCAATGTCCGGTATTCCGGTTCGGCGCTCGCCTTCACCGGTGCGAGCCTGTTCGCGGGCGGCCCAATTCCGGTGGTCGCCGCGTGGTTGCTGCACCTGGGCAATGGCTCTCCGTGGGCGCTGGTCGCACTGGTTGGAGCACTCAATATCTTGTCGTTCTGCATGATCGCCATCGGACCAGAGACCGCCGGTATCGACATGAACCGCCTCGACTCAGCAGCCGAAATTGCTGGCGAACGTGAGTCTGTCTCCGGGCAGGCGACTTACTGATCCTTCGGGGAGTGCATTCGCCCTGCGGGGCGGAGGGCATAGCCTCGGCGCACTGAAAAAGCAGACGGAGAAAAGCAAATGATCAAAGACGAAACCGGCTTGCTCGCGATCTGGAGCACGATCGCAGCCGAATCTGAAACGGACTACATGCACTGGCTGACCCGGGAGCACATCTTCGAACGTGTGAGCGTACCTGGCTTTCGATCCGGGCGCGTATTCAAACGACGCAACAGCCGGCCCTCGGAATACATGATGCTTTATGAGCTCGACAATGCGGACGTAATGTCGAGCCCTGGCTACCTGGAACGATTGAACAATCCGACACCGTGGACGCAACGGATCATGCCGACGCTGGAACAGTTTCGTCGCGGCGGCGGCTCTATTGTCGCGCGGGGCGGCAACCCGGCCGGACACGGCGGCCACATTTCCATCGCACGCTTCGAGGATACTCTGCCGGATCGTCTGGCCGCGCACGAAGGGCTGGAACTGGTGAAAGCGCTAGCGAAAGTCGATTGGGTTGTGAGCGCGCAGATCATGTCCGTCAAAAACGATGCGACAGCCATTGCCACGCAGGAAAAGTCTATGCGTCGAAGTTCGGAAGGTGAGTTCGCTGGGCTACTCCTCGTGGAGTCGCTCGATACCGGCTCTCTTGACAGGGCGATTGCGCAAGCCAGCGAATCGGCCGGCATCGAGCCCGATACGTTCGATTCATACGATCTCGTTTTCGTGTGCCATTCGCGGTAGGCGTAGATCGAAGCAAATCTGTCACTGCCTGGCATAGTGCTGTTCACGCTCGTGAGTGGGCTAGTTGAGCTCGATTGCAAGCGGATCGATATAGTCTCCATGGAGCCGGAAAATTACACGCGACGACAACCGGGAGGGGACCGGTTCGCGCTGTCCGAAACCACGCTTGGATATCAGCCGATTCCTCGCTCCGTAGTCGATCTCGTGCAGTGATGATCTTGAGGCGGGAGTGTTTATTCTCGGATTCGAATCGGAGGGGCTGGAGCGTGCGCTTGAAGAGCACCAGATGATCGCAGATAAGGAAGTCAAGATAGTCTTCGGTGTTCCAGCGTATCAGCCGGGATGGGAGCTGGATTCAATCGTTCCGCATTTGCAGACCCTGCAGACGGCGCGCCTCGAGATCGAGTACTGCTCGGCAAGCGATCCGGAGGCCGTATTCGAATGTCTTGAGCGCACGCGCCGATCGCTCGGCGTGGGGAAGCGCATGCTCGTGGCTCCGATTGGTCCGAAACCTTGCGGAATTGCTGCTGCAGTGTACGGGGTCCCCGCGCGGTCCCTTGCATGTGCAACTCACACAGATTTGAGAATGACTTTCCGAACGGTACCACCTAGCCATGCGGTGATCCCCGAACGGCTGACAATTCCAATAGTCCGGCGAGGTCCGAGGACGATGGCGCCGACGCACAACGCCAGCAGCAGCGTGACGCGCGGTGCGTCGGCCAGCGAAGCGATCAGGCCGACCGCAGGAGGCCGCGTCTGTCCGTGTACGGCCGGGACCGATGATGGAGTGCTGTTCGCCGCCAGCAACGCTGTGCGTGATTCCGCCATGCGCAGCAGGATGGCGGCCTCGGCTTCACTATTGGTCGGTACTTGGTTCATTTTAGCGCCTCCTTCAACGTATCGAGATCGCTCCGGAGCTCCCCCTGCAGAAGATGAAGCGAACGTCCAGGTTTCTGGGCGCGGACGAAGAGCAGAGAGACAACGGAAACAATTAGCCACATCGCGGCAACGCCCCAGACCACCGGAAGGAAGTAAGGCGTCCGCCACGCCGTCGCGATGATCGCAATGCACACAAACGAAAGTGTGAACAGGCCAGCGACGGCCAGGGCAACAAGTGCGCTCAACTCGCGGACCAGAGATTTCCTGGTCTCCTCAAGTTCGACGCCGAGGAGCTCACCATAGTCGGTGGCTCGCTCGACGCA
The DNA here is from genome assembly GCF_046030175.1 of Paraburkholderia sp. RL17-373-BIF-A. Lineage (NCBI taxonomy): Bacteria > Pseudomonadati > Pseudomonadota > Betaproteobacteria > Burkholderiales > Burkholderiaceae > Paraburkholderia > Paraburkholderia sp. RL17-373-BIF-A. The sequence continues at coordinate 3,949 of NZ_JARESO010000043.1, read as the reverse complement.
GAATCTGCCGACGTTTCGCCACTTCGTGACTTTCGAACGCATGGACATTGCGGGACTCCTCGGGACTGGCTTGTTGCGGAAACGCCGGGGCGGCCCGCGCCAGGTGTTTGCCGTCTACACCTTTCAGGCCGCGTCGAAGGCAAGACGCGTGTAGCCTCACTCCCGATCGCTCGAGTCGCTTCGGCCGTTATCGGGCCTTGAGCGATTCGCTGCGCGCAACGCTCCAAGAATGAAGCCCACGCCGGCGGCAATTGCCAGCGCCGCGAACGGCCGCTCCACCGTGGACTCGCGTACGACATCCACAAAATCGGCATAGAGTTGCTGAGCCTTGCCACTCAACTCTTTCGCTGTTCCGCTAACCTGTGCGCCGGCACTGCTCAGCAGGTCCCCGGCGGCTTGCTGAACGTCGCCAGCAACCTCCCGTAGCGTTCCTTCTGCTTTCGTCGTTTCCATTGTCTGCTCCTCAAGTGAGTGCGATCAGGCCGCACGGGAAAATGCGCCGGCATGAATGTCGAGAACCACGCCTCTATGTAAAGCGCTGGTTCGGCAGCGGGACGGCGTGCCAGATGCTGCGCAAAAGTCGGGCCCAACCTGATAATTCGCTGACGCACCCATTCGCACGGCCGGCGCTCTCCAAAGTCACCTTCCATCGCAATTTTGTCGGAAGTAACGAAAATACTGGTCCCGTCGTTCAATGGACCTAACATGAAAGCACCCCACTGCAAAGCGCGTAGCAGGGCCTGCCTCGTGCAGGCCGCATCAGGGTGCAACTTCTAAATGGAGGCGACTTTCCGGTGAAGACGTGCTCAAGTGAGCGTCTTTGTGACGCCCCACGGGCTGCGTACCGCACTTCAGATTTCGTCGAGCCCTTGACGGGCGTAAGACACGGGGTGGCGTTCGCTCTGCTCACGATACCTGCCCTTTAGCCCAGTCGCGGCGATCATCAAATCAGAGCGGTGAGGATTCGGCGGACCCCGTCCGCCTTCCCGGAAGAAGCCTTCGGCGTGTCAGCAGCGATTTGTCGAGTGAACGCGCGCGCACCGACGGATGCGTGCACCTGGCGATGGAGACGAAAATGGAAGTCCTCTTTAAAAGCTTCGCAGCTGCAGCGCTGATGTCGATCTTTGCGGCGACTGGATCTGCGCAGAATACCGGCGCGGCCCGCGAGGCGGGAGCGAGTGGTGGAGGGGCGGCCCGCTCGGGGGCGGGGATGCGAGGCGCTAGCGTCGCGGAGGCGCCTCAGAGTGACGATCGATCGCGCGTGCCTGGAGCAATCCGCGCGCCCCATTCTGGGTCGGCGGCCTCCGGACGACGCGAGACGGCGCCTGATAACCGCGGGGCGAGCGCGCCGACTGATCAAGGGGTGACGCGCGGTGGACCTGAGAATCCGAGCGGACTGAAGAAGCCCGATTGACTCGCCAGTGTGTTCAGGAAGGCGTCTGGGCTTCGATCGTGAGGCGATTGACGAACAGTTCAGGAGCAGATCAGAAACGGGTCAGTCGGCGGCCGCGGACTATGCGCGCGTGCTTGCCGTTGGAGGGCACCCCGTCTGCTGGACGATAGGCGGTTATCCATCTGAGGGCGGCTTGAGGTCGAACGCTTCCCGACAGGAAGCAACGGATCACAGACCTTCAGGAAAACGGACAGGAGGCGAAGGGAAATGCAGCTGAAGCCTTTGACCTGCGAACACAGCTGAGGCAATGCCGCGGTTGCCCCGTTCGCCCTGATCCGCCAAGGACTATCGATTTCTCGATCGTTCGCAGTTCATCATTTCTTCTTCCGTGGTCGACTGTTTCCGACGTGGGCGCGTGTCGAGCGTCCTCTTCCTCAACGGAGATTGCGGGCCTGGCCCTCCAGGACGGATTCCATTAAGTCGGACATTGGAAGGGCGAATTAAGTATGAAACATAAATCCAAGGTGGTTCGCGCGCCCGCACTGCTCACGCACTCAAGGAGCGAGCATGAACCAGAACATGGCGAGCGTGGCAGCGCCCATGGCAATCGTCGCGGCCCAGCCGGTGATGCGATGGCGCACTGGAATGATGAAGCTGCACATGATGTTCGGATTCACCGCCGTGAACATGATCAGCCCCATGAACGGGACGGAAACCACGTCGTTGATCACAGCGCCCCAGTAAAGCGCCTTGATAGGATCGATCCTTGTAAAGCCGATCACAAGACCGACTAGCGTCGACAGGGCGATGATGCCGTAGAAACGTTTTACCGGTTGTGTTTCAGGCCGAGGCTGTTTCGCCAGTTAAACGCACCCGCCATTGCATAGGCTGCAGACCCCGCGAGTACTGGCAATGCGAGCAGGCCCGTGCCGATGACTCCCAGGCTGAACAGAGTGACGCGAAGTTGCCAGCGATGGGTTTCAGGGCAACAGCGGGCTGTCACGCGGCACCGCCGGAAGCCACCAACCGGACGCGCGGCCCCGCCTGTCAGCAATCGATGCTGAGCGTTGTCTCCGCTGATCCTGAATCCTCTTTTGGCCGCAGCACTTCGCCCGACCCCTGCAACTCACTGCGGCCGACGATATCGTCCGGGCCCAGACTTCGACCGCACGCCGGGCAGCCGGGCTTCATTTTTGCGAAGAGTCCGTCACCTCCGTCGTACGTCCCGGCATGGGTCAGGTTACGCAGGCACGTCCGGTACCGGTGGTCGGAAAAATCGCCGATGTCCAGGCTTTCGATGAGGGCTCCGCGATGTCCGCATGGGCATTCAACGTAAGTGAAAATGCGGGTTTTCATGATGGCCTCCTGCCGGTCTAAGCGAACGCAGCATGAACTGGGCCAAGAAACTATTCACGGGTCCGCGGCGCGCGGAACGCTCGTCCCCGGGCTCCTCTCTTCGCTCGACTGGAAACGCCCGTTGCTGTTTTCAGGCGCCGTATGTCTGCGCTGCCTGACTGCAACGGTGCGGTCATCCACCGCACTCGGCTGGCGTGCATCGTGTCCGTGGCGAGCGCAAGGGATGACTGGGCACCCTTCAATACACGACGCGCATCGATTACCGGCGCGATTGCGGCCTGTCGCGCATTCGACCGGCCAGCCTGCTGAATCAAGGTCAGGCTCGAGGCATAGACGACTCTCGGCACGGCGGTTGCTGGTTACCGGATCACGACCAGCAAAAGAGAAGAACTGCGCATGAATTTCCCCGCTTTTCCCGGCCGCCGTCTGACTTCATGACACGCGACTAGCGCCTTCGCAGCATGCGCAAGACCATGCGCGATATGTTCGGTATCGCCAGGTTGCGTGCCGGGCAGGAGGACATCATCCGCAGCGTGCTGGAACGGCGCGATGCGCTGGCCACGATGCCGACCGGCGCCGGAAAGTCGCTAGGCTATCAACTGCCCGCGCTGCAACTCGACGGCAAGACGCTGGTCTCACTGGATTGGCGGCACCACGCCCAGTTTTTCGGCCAGCATGCGCTCATACACGCCGAAGTGCAGGTCGACTTCCTCCTGACTTACTGTCGTCACGATGATGTTCATCTGCTCTAGCAGCAGGCCGAGCACCAGCGCGATCGCCGCTTCGAGTTGCGGCGCACAAACGCGGTCTTCCGCCAAGGTCGTGCCAACGGCGATATCGCATGTGTGGTCCTGCTGGAAGACGATCTCGACCAGCCGCGCGCGGGCGCTCATGTTGTTGTCGATCGCGAGGCGCACGACCTCCGCCACGCTACCCATCGATTCCGTCGGAAAGCCTCTGGCCGAGCGCAGCCGGACGCGATGTCTGCCAAGCGTGAGCCAGTCCGAATCGAATTCCATGGTGTCCTCCGGTTTCGTTGCAATGCACCGCGATAATATTATTTGGCAGGCAATTTTCAAGACCGGAGTTTCACGACCGCCCCTTGAAATTTTCACCGTAGGTTCTATCTTTGATTTCGCTCAGGCAGACGCGCCGGTCACATCCGGTGCGCTGCGTGTTTCGATTTGTTTGCCAGCGGCC
>NZ_JARESO010000042.1:0-73474 GCF_046030175.1 Paraburkholderia sp. RL17-373-BIF-A | reverse complement strand
CTAGTTCTACACGCCTCGGATATCGTGGGCAGCGTCATATGTGTATAATAGACATACCCAACACTGCCGCTTATTGGCCTTGCTGCGCCTGCGGCTTCACTTTGAACTTACCCTGATAGCGGATCGTCGGACGCTGCGATTGCGTCGTCGGCACGGTCATCAGCAACTGACGCGCAAGCGGTGTGGCCGCCGGACTCAGCGAACCGATGCTGGTGACGCGCGACGGGTCCGCGAGACCGTTGTTCACCAACAGCTTCGCCTCGAGTTGCAGACTGGTCAGCAGGACCGGATCCTTCAGCGCGTTACCCTGCGCGAGCAACTGGCTCCACGCGCTGTTGCTGTAGTTGGTCACGTAGTAGTCGAGACCGCTCGGATCGGCGAGCACCGCGGAACAGCCGTTCAGACGCACCTGCGTTTGCGTGTCCTTCATCGCCAGCGTCTTGCGTGAAGTCAGACCGTCGCCGTACGCGAGCGTCAACGGAATGGTCCACTGCGTGCCCGGGTACTGATTCTGGTTCGGGAACGGCGACTGTTTCAGGGTGACCACGGTCTGATTGGTCGTCAGATCGCACTGCGTGTCGAGCGAGATCAGCGGCACGCCTGTTTGTCGCACGAAACTGTCGCCGATCGCCACCATCGGCTGGCCGCTCGCCTTCGCCAGTTCGTCCCACAGACGCTTGGGCGTGACGTTGCCGAACGAATAGTCGGCGAGATACGACTGCAGACCCTTGCGCATCACTTCTTCGCCGAGGTAGTTCTCCAGCATCTTCAGCACGTGACCGCCCTTATCGTACGTGAAGGCGCTCGCGCTCAGCACGAAGTCGTTCGACGCCCAGCCGTTGAAGTTCGGCTGCACCGGGAACGAGGTGGACTTCAGGTCCGCATTGATCACGGCGTACTTGTTCTTCACGTCGTCGACCCAGCTGAAGCGGTCCGGGAAGAAGCGCACCTTGGTCTTGTTCTCGAAGAACGTCGCGAACGACTCGTTCAGCCAGACGTCGTCCCACCAGTCGAGCGTGACGAGGTCGCCGAACCATTGGTGCGCGGCTTCGTGCGTGAGCACCGTCACACCGTAGTCGGACATGGTCGTGCCGGGCGCCGGCAGAATGTCGTCGGCGAATTCGAGAATCGCGCCCCAGTTCTCCATGCCGCCGAAGTTCAGGTCCTTCTGCTCCTTGAACGCGTCGTTGGCCGCGATGGTGTCGAACTTGGTGAGCGGCAACGGAATGCCGGTGTAGCGGTAGTAGTAATCGAGCGCCTGCTTGGTCTGTTGCATGGCCGGCTTGGCCCAGTCACGCATGCCGGGCGGCGTGAAGATGCGCAGATGCAGCCCTTTACCGTCGGGCAGCGGGCTCGAAAAGTCGTCTTCGAGAATGTCGAACTGACCGCCGCCGAAGAACAGCAGATACGACGGCATGGGTGGTGTCTTCTCGAACGACACGAGCTTGTAGCCGCTATCCACGTTCACCGCCGGTTTCTCGGCCGCGTTCGAGACGACGTTCCAGTTCTGCGGGACTTCCGCACTCACCTCGTAGGTGGACCGGAAAGCCGGCTCGTCCCAACCCGGGAACCATTGACGCGCCAGGTTCGATTCGCCTTGCGTGAGGATTGCGCCGCTGGTCGTGCCGTCGGTCGACTTCAGATCGACGCGGAACACCCCTTCGGCCGCGGAGCAGCCCGGATAGGGATCGTCGCCGCAACTGCCGCCGGTCTTTGCGACCGGATCGTCATAGGTCTTGAAGTTGATGATGCCGCTCCACTCCATGTGCAGCGAGTAATTGCCGGCGGCGATCTGCCCGCTCACGGGGCGCAGCTGATAGAAGTCGCCGTCGTCCTGCGGCGTGGCGATCAGCGGGATATTGCCCGGCTGAAGCGTGATCGTGCCGTTGGTGAACTTGACCCGGTGCCCGGCGATCGTGATCGCGTTGACGGCTTTCTGCACCTTGATCTGCACGTCGGCGCGGCCGTCGAACGAAGACAGCGCGGGGTTCGGCCGGAACCATAGCTTGTAGTTGACCGGTGTGACCGTGTCGGGCAACTCGACCGGCGGCACCGTCTTGTTGATCGATGTGTCCGCCACGACCGGCGCGGCGGGCGGGGCCAGCGCCACTTCGGAGGCGGCCGGTGCGGCCGCGGGCGCCTGCCCGGATTTGCTCGTCAAGGAAGACGAGCCGTCGCTGCCGCCGCATCCCGCCAGAACCGCAATTCCGGCTAGTGCGAGGCACTGCATCTGCAATCGGAAATTTATACGCATGATTAATCCTCGACTGACAATATCGGCAAAAGAAAGTGCGTTGAGTGCTTATGCTGGTTTTCTCTTTTTTTCAGCGAAAAAGGTCTCCCGCACTAGCACCGAATTGCTAGCGAGAATATAGGGACGTGTTGGCGCCTCAGCACTTGTGGCTGATTTTAGAATTGCGACACACGTTTATTACAATGCTTTCACAACGACAGCTTGGGTCGTATTTTCCGGCCTTCATTCGATCGTCCGGCTGACCGGCAAAGCGGCGGCTTACCTGCGTCTCCGGGCAGGTGGATTAAACCGAGGTCAGTTTTTGACGACAGTGCGTAGCCTAGTTTGGCAAACGTTCCCGTGTCAACTTCCTTTCACAATCTTTCTTTGACTTGTGTTTTTCGTATGCAAACCGAATGGCTTCAGTAATGGGACTGAGTTAATCCTCTAGAAATCGCAATATCGTTCTCGACTACGGGAAACTTTATTTTTCTTTGCACAGTATTGTGCTATAGCGCAATGGCGCGAACGATTAACGACGAGGGAGGCATTAATTTGAACTAGCTGGAGAGTTCACAAAGCAATTAGCGCGATTAATACGCAAATGATCGGCTAGCCATTCACCGCTGCCACGATTCGTGCGCACATCGCCTTGTCGGGTAATGGGCCAGAACCGGCCCTAACGTTGTCCGCCATGTATTGCGGACGCCCCGTGCCTGGAATCACCACCGTCACCGCCGGCTGCGCGAGCACGAACTTCAAAAGAACCTGCGCCCAACTCGTGCAGCCGATTTCCTTAACCCACGCAGGCAGCGGCGTTTTGCCGACGCGTGCCAGCAGGCCGCCGCCGCCGAAGGGCTGGTTGATCACGACGCCGATGCCCAACTCCGCCGCGAGCGGCAAGATGCGCGACTCGGCGGCGCGGTCGTCGGCTGCGTAGTTGATCTGCACGAAGTCGGGCTTGTCGCTGCGCATGACGGCGGCGACTTCGTCGAAAGCACTCGACGTGTAGTGCGTGATGCCGATATAGCGAATCCGGCCGCGCGCTTTCCAGTCGCGCAGCGTGGCGAGTTGCGTGCGCCAGTCGAGCAGGTTGTGAACCTGCATCAGATCGATACGCGGCTGCTGAAAGCGGCGCAGCGATTCTTCCATCTGCGCGATGCCCGCCTCGCGTCCGTCGGTCCAGACCTTGGCGGCGACGAAGGCCTTGTTGTGCGCGTTCAGTTGCGTGAGCAGCGCGCCGGCGACGGCTTCCGACGAGCCGTACATCGGCGATGAATCGATCACCGAACCACCGGCTTCGAACAGGATGCGCAGCACGTCAGCGAGTTGCGCGCGGCCGGCGGGATCGTTGCCGACATCGAAGGTCCGCCAGGTGCCGCAGCCGACCACGGGCAAGCGTTCGCCCGTGGCGGGAATCACGCGTTGCGCCATGCGCGGCAGCGGCGAGCTGGCGGATTCGGTTTGCGACTCAGACGGCGTTGGGGTTTGACCGGCCGTCAATCGCGGCAAAGCGAGCGATGCTGACAAGCCGATTGCGGTGCCGCGTGCCGTGCGCAGAAAACGGCGTCTGCCAGAAAGCCCTACAGCGGTTTTTGACGAAAGTGCCATGACGTGCCCTCGATTCGCGCGCAGTACAGTGACTCTGTACGATACGGCAAATCGGCACAGCACGTTGAAGCCACCCAGAGCGCCCTGCTTCGGCGATCACACGTCACGCGCCATTAGCGGATAAAGTGCCCGCAAATCGGCATGCTAGCCAGCCGCGCGATCAACGACGATTGTTGTCCGCCATCCGCCGCCGCGAACTGATCCGCAGCCGTCGCGGACCCCGCCGCCGCGCCGATCGCGATAACCGCGATCGCGATCCCGCGCAGCCGCCCGGCGCGGCCGACGAGCGAGCCCGACACGCCGCGCCAACTGGCCAGCAAGGTCATCGAGAGTGCAACTATCGCGCAGCACATGGCTCCTCCTCAGGCGTTCGCCGTGGCGCGTTCCTGCCGCGCGGGAAACGGGTCGCGCCATGCGTCGATCGCGTTCAACTGATCGTGCCAGCGCACCACTTCCGGAAACTCTTCAACCGGCATTGCCGCGCTTTTCGCATACGGCAGCGCGATGCCGACCGAGAAATCCGCCACCGACATGTCGTCACCCAGCAGCCACTTGCGTCCCTTCAGATGCTGGTTGAGCACGGCAGCATGCTTGCGGAAAAAACCTTGCGCTTCGGCGACCTTCGCGGGGTCGGGCTCGCCGAGTCCGACCCACGGTTTGATCAGGTACTCGAAGTAAAGCGCGCCGGCATGCCGGAGCAGATGCTGGCTATTCCAGCTGAACCAGCGCACGATTTCGATCTGCTGCTGCGCGCCCCGCGGCCAGAGCGGGGATTCCGCGCGCTGCGCAAGATGGCACAGGATCGCGTCGGCCTCCCAGATGATCTTCTCGCCGTCGACGAGACAAGGCACCTTGCCGTTCGGATTGATCGCCAGATAGTCCGGTCGGGTTTGCTCGCCTTTGCCCAGATCGACAAAGGCGTAGTCGATTGGCAAGCCTAAATATTTGGCTAGCGCACAGGATTTTCTGGGAGACAGCGTTTCAGCATAGTAAAGCTTCATGGTCGACCTCGGTATGCGTTGACTTCGGTGGAATGTGCTTCATTCGGCTTCGTTTTCCAGCTCGGCAAGCAGTGCGTCCAGCTTCTCGAATGCACCGGTCCAGCCGGTTTGATGACCATCGCGTGCAGCCTCGTCGAAGAACTGCGCGTGATTGAAATGCAGTTCGGTGCCCTCTTCGATCGGACGAAACCGGATCGTCACCAGCGACCGGCGCTCAGGCAGCGTGACCCACTCCCACGTGAAGACGAGCTTGCGCTCCGCTTCGACCTCCTGGTACTCGCCGCGGCAGTCGTGCGTTTCGCCATCCAGTGTCTGAAACACCACACGAAAGCGGCCGCCCACGCGCGGATCGGCTTCGGCGCTCAGCACCGGCCCGGCGTCCGGTCCCCACCAGCGCGCCATCAACTCGGGCCGCGTCCATGCTGCGTAGACTCTTGCAGGTGGCGCCTTGATGCGCCGCACGATGGTCAGGCTGGGCTTTTCGTTCATTCGTCGTTCCTCTCAACAAAATCGGCGAGCCGGTCGAGACTCGCGGACCAGAAGCGTTCGTAGCGTCGCAACCACGCCATCGCTTCTTCCATCGGCCCGGCAACCAGTTCGACCGAGACGGTTCGGCCGCTTTTCGTGCGCGCCACCAGACCCGCGTCGCTCAGCACGTCGAGGTGCTTCATGACGGCAGGAAGTTTGAGCGGCAACGGACGCGCGATTTCCGTGACCGACAGACCGGGCTCACGCTCCAGACGCGCGAGGATGGCCCGCCGCGTGGGATCCACGAGGGCGGAAAACGTACGATCGAGTTGACTGACTGGAGACTTTGCCATATGGTGAACTATAGGCCGTGAGTTCCGGGAGTCAAGGTTTTTTGCGGCCGACTCCGTGAACCCGTAGGCCGGTTTGCACTGTCCGACATCAACGCGCCGCGGCTATCATTCCAACGATTCGCGAGTAGGTCTTCGCTCAGCTTCCAGAGGACAGCACCGTATGGACCTTCTTCAAGGCATGGCAGTGTTCAAGCGCGTCGTCGACGCGTCCAGTTTCTCGAAAGCGGCCGATTCGCTGGAAATGCCGCGAGCCTCCGTGTCGACGGTCGTGCAGAATCTGGAGAGCCACCTGGGCGTGCGGCTGCTGAACCGCACGACGCGCCGCGTGCAGGTCACCGACGACGGCGCGCTCTACTACGAATACTGCGCACGCATTCTCGCCGAGGTCTCCGACGCCGAGTCGGCGTTATCGAGCAAACGCCAGAGTCCGCGCGGCACGGTCCGCGTCGACACGTCCGCCACGTTCGCGGCTCACGTGCTGGTTCCGGTGATGCGCGATTTCAACGCGCGCTATCCCGACATCACGGTGAAGCTGGGATTGGCGGACCGCAACGTGGATCTCGTGCAGGAAGGCGTGGATTGCGTGATCCGCATCGGCGTGCTCGACGATTCGAACCTCGTGGCACGCTCGCTCGGCAGCGTGCGCATGACGATTTGCGCCGCGCCCGCCTATCTCGAGCAGATGGGCGAGCCCGCCACGCCCGACGATCTCGACCGGCATCACGCCGTGAATTATTTTTCCGCGCGCACGGGGCGGGTCTATCCGATGGAGTTCGAAGCGGACGGCATCCTCATCAAAAGACCGATCGAGGGCAAGCTCGCGGTCAACGAAGGCCTGGTCTATGTTGCGTCGGCAGTGGAAGGCTTGGGCCTGATCCAGACGCCGCGCTTCATGGTGGCGAAGGCGCTCGAATCCGGCGCGCTGCGTGAGATTTTGCGCGACTGCCATTGCGCGCCGTTGCCGCTCTCGATTCTTTATCCGCACCGTCGTTTGAGCATGTCCGTGCGGGTGTTCAGCGAGTGGGTGCACGAACTGGTGCAGCAGAATCCGGACTTCAGCGATTAGCGAGTTTGAAAACCGCCACCGCCGCTATGTCAACCCGCGACGCTGCAATTCGTCCGACAAAGCTGCGACGCTGACGAACAGGTGCCCTTGCAGTCCCGCATCGACCGCGCCGTTCACGTTGGCCGCCGTATCGTCGACGAAAAGCGTTTGGGCCGCGGGCACGCCGAGTTGCTCCAGACAACGCAGATAGGTTTGCGCCGCCGGTTTCGCGGCACCAAACGCCGCCGACGAGTAAACGTGCGAGGCGAACAGCCGCGCGACAGGCGGATTCAGATAAGCGATGTGATCGGTCAACAAGCGGCAGTTGTTCGTCAGCACCGCGATACGGTGCCGCTCGGCGACTTTGGCGGCAAGCGCGAGCGCTTCCTGGTTCGGCGTAATCGACGCGTGGCGCGCGGCCAACCAGTCGTCGCGGCTGACCGGGTAGTTCAGTAGCATGCCCAACTCGCGCAGATACTCGTCATCGCTGATCTGGCCTGCGTCCGCACGCGCTTCGAGGCCCGATCCCCAGATTGCGTGACGCACGATGTCTGGCGAGCACCCCGCGGTGGCCGCCAGATGACCGACCCGTGCGGCGCGGTCGTAGTGGGTCAGAACACCTTCCATGTCGAACAGAACCAGCGTGATGGATGCGGTCATGCTGTCGGCCTCGCGTCGAAAGCTTTCAGAAACGAAGCAACCGCGCGGCGCGATGACGCCGAACGGTTGCCTGTTTCCATTGTGCCTCGACAAAACCGCGACTGCCGGCAACAGCCGGCGTCACGGGTTTTTCTCAGACCTCAGCCAAGCGGTGAAATATGGCTTGCTTCCAGACCTGCCATCATGCGCCGCTGCCGCCCACCGTCTTGACGCTTTTCCATTGGCCTTGCTCGACCTGGAACAAGGTGTACGGCGGCTTGATCAGATCGCCATACGGATCGAAGGTGATATTGCCGGTGACGCCCGTGACCGTGACCTTGGCGAGACTGTCGACGATCTTCGCGCGATCGAGCGAGTCGGCGGCGTGAATCGCTTTCAGCATGGCGAGTGCGGCGTCATAGGAAAACGGCGCGTACAGTTCGACATCCTGATTGAAGCGCGCCTTATAGCGCTTGCCGAACGCCTGCGCGGCAGGCAGCTTGTCGAGCGCCGGGCCCGGCTCGAGATCCTGCGTCCCGTTGCCCGCCGTGCCGGCGATCTGCAGGAACGCGTTGCTCTTCAGCGCGCCGGCACCGAACAGCTGCGCGGACATGCCGAGCGACCGCATCTGCTTGACCAGCATCGCGCCTTGCTCATCCAGCCCGCCGAAGAAAATCAGGTCGACGTTCTTGCTCTTGAGCGTGGTCAGAATGGCGCGAAAATCGATCGCTTTGTCGTTGGTGAATTCCCGATCGACGATGTTGCCATTCGCTTCCTTGACGCCCTTCTCGAATGCATCGGCCAGCCCCTGTCCGAAAGCGGTGCGGTCGTCGATGATGGCAATGCGCTTCGCCTTCATCTGCTCCACCACGAAATGCCCCGCCACGACGCCGCCGATACCGTCGTGGCCCATCGTACGAAACACGTTCTTGAAGCCTTGCTTGGTCAATTGCGGATTGGTCGAGCCCGGCGTGATCATCGCCACGTTCGCCTGGTGATACACCGTCGACGCCGGAATGCTGCAGCCCGAGTTGTAATGGCCGATCACGCCGACCACGCCGTCGTCGACCAGCTTCTGTGCGACCTGAATCGCCACGCGCGGATCGGCCTGATCGTCCTGCACGTCGAGCACGAACTTGACCGGCTTGCCGCCGATCACCGGGTTCTTCGCGTTCTCTTCATCGAGCGCCAGCTGCGCGCCGTACTGCAAGTCCTTGCCGACGCGGGCAACCGGCCCCGTCAACGGTCCGACGAAACCGATCTTGACAATCTGGGGGTCGGCGGCCCACGAAAACGGCATATACGTGGCGAGTGCACAGACAGTGGCACTCAACAGCCAATAGCGGCGATTCATGATGCGCTCCTTGCGAGATGTGACGTCGCGCGTGTGTGCAGGTGGGCCGATCCGATGCGCGACGCGTCGAAACCGCTCTGCGATGCTTGCTGTAAAGCCTGAATAAAACGACTCCGAACCTGTCCTCTGCTGCAATCAAAAGCGCGTGGCCGCGTAGGGCGCGAGATCGAGCGGCGGCGCACGCCGCGCGATCAGATCGGCGACGATGCGTCCGCTCACGCCCGCCAGAGTCAAACCCAGATGCTGATGGCCGAATGCGTAGATCACGCGCTCGCTCGCGCGTGAGCGTGCGAGCACCGGCACGCCGTCGGGCAATGTGGGGCGAAAGCCGAGCCAGTTGCTATCCGGTGTTTCGAGTGCGGGCAACGCCCGTTTCGATGAAAACGTCAGCAGGTCGAGCAGCGAGCGGTTGCGCGTGTCGCCAAAGCCGGCGAGTTCGACCGTGCCCGCCACGCGCAAGCCGTCACTCATCGGCGTCATGTAGAAACCGCGCTCGGCCCAGCCGACCGGCCGCGACACCAGGTGCTGCGCGCCGGGAAAGCGCACGTGATAGCCGCGCTCCGTGTCGAGCGGAACCGGGTCGCCGCACTGGCTGGCGAAATGGGCCGAACGCGCGCCGGTCGCCACCACCACGTGATCGAAACGCCGCGCCACGCCGCCGACGCTCAGGCTCGCGCCGTCCGCGCCGGGTTGCACCGCATCGACAGTCGAGCGTTCGAGCTTCAGCCCCTGCGCGGCGAGTTGCTCGTAAAGCGTCTGCAGAAAGCCTTGCGGGTCGGAAAAGTGCCAGCTATTGCTGAACAGCACGCCGCGCTCGAAGATCGGCGCCAGTCCCGGTTCAAGCGCGCGAATAGCGGCGCCGTCGAGCACATCGAAAGCCACGCCCAGTTTTTTCCGCAGATCGAGCGCGGGACGCGCGGCATCGAACGAAGCCGCGTTCGAATACAGATAGAGACACTCACGCGGCCGGACGAAACGTGCCAGCTCCGCATTGGCAAGCAGCGGCGCGTAGCCGTCCTGCGCGCAATCCAGCAGCGCGGCGAGCGCACCCGCGCTCGTTTCGTAGCGGCGCGGCAGCGAGCTCATCATGAAGCGCACGAGCCACGGCGCGAGATGCGGCAGATATCCCCAACGCAATCTGAACGGGCTTTGGTTCGACAGCAGAAAACGCGGTAAATCTCGGAACACGGACGGGTTGTTGACCGGAATGCACGCATAGTGCGCGAAGGTGCCGGCATTGCCGAACGAGGCGCCCTGCCCCACGCCGGCCGGATCGAACAGCGTGACCCGATGGCCGTCGCGCATCAACGACGCAGCGCTCGCGAGGCCGATGAATCCCGCACCGATGATGGCAATCTCCGGCATCATTTGCGCCCTTCAAATGCTTCCTGGCCGATCTGCGACCGATAGCCCGTCGCGGTGCCGCCGCTCTGCTGGCGTTTCGCTACCAGCATATAAGCCGCCGACGCCACCGCGAGACTCGCCGCGCTCGCCATCAATTGCGGGCGCAGCGACGGATCGGAGCCCATCGCGACGAGCACGCCGACGATCGCCGCCACCACCGCATACGAGAGCCCCGGAAACAGCCACATTTTCAGCGTGAGCCGTTGCGGTTCGGTGGCCTCGATGCGCCGACGGATGCGGATTTGCGCAAGCGCCGTCGCGAGATAGACGAACAGCATCACGGCGCCCGACGCGTTCACGAGGAACAGGAACACGCCCTGCGGCGACACAATGGCCGCAACGATCGCCACATAGCCGACGACACTGCTCAGCAGCACGGCGAGGCGCGGCACCTTGTGCGGGGTCAGCTTCAGCAGCGACTTCGGCGCGTCGCCCCGTTCGGCGAGCCGGAACAGAATCCGCGAGGACACATACAAGCCCGAATTCAGCGCCGAGAGCACGGCGACCAGCACGATGGCGTTCATGATGTCGGCCGAGCCGGGAATCCGCATCGTTTCGAGCGCGGCGACGAACGGCGAGTGTCCGGTGACGATGCTGCCCCACGGCACGATGCATGCGATCAGGAACATCGACCCGACATAGAACGTGATGACTCGCAGAATCACCGAGCGCGTCATGGCCGCAACGCTTTTGGCCGGATCATCCGATTCGGCGGCGGCGATGGTGGCGATCTCCGCGCCGCCCACCGCGAAAATCACTGTCGGCACGGCCGCGAAAATCGACATGGCGCCAAACGGCATGAAGCCGCGATTGCTGCTCAGGTTCGCCACGGCGCTGCCGGTATGGCCGAAGCCGAACACATAGGCCGCGCCGATGGCGATAAAGACGATGATCGCCGCGACCTTGATCGATGCGAACCAGAACTCGAATTCGCCATACGATTTCACCGACAGCAGATTGATCAACGTCATCACCGACAGCAGCACGAGGCCGATCATCCACACCGGTGCGGGAATCCACCGCTGCAGGATCGCCGCGCCCGCCACGGCCTCGACCGCGACGACGATCACCCAGAAGTACCAGTACAGCCAGCCGCTGGTGAAACCTGCCCAATTGCCGAGGCCGATGCGCGCGTATTCGGTGAACGAGCCGACGCCGGGCACCGCCAGCGCCATTTCGCCGAGCATGCGCATGACCATCAGCACGACGATGCCGGCCACGAGATACGACACGCACGCGGCGGGTCCGACGGTGGCGAGCGTCGCGCTGCTGCCGACGAAAAGGCCCGCGCCGATAATGCCGCCGAGCGCGATCATCGTGACGTGCCGCTGACGCAGCGCGGCGCCGAGTTTCGGCGTGGTGTCGGGTGCGGAGGACTGGGGAAAGCTCATCGGACAACTCCTGCTGACAGATTGCTGGACACAGTCCGGCGACGTTTCCTGATTCACGCCACCAGACAAAACATGACATCTAGAATCACACAATATTTTTTTGTGTGCAATTAAAACGCACATTGTGTGGCCCTGGCACTTTCCCTGGATCGTTGCGGGTGCGCTCCTTGCCAGCGCCCCGTGGCCGCGTGAGTAATCGGTTGAAGGCTTGCAGTCAGGCATGTCTGGTATAGAATCGGCGAACCTCCGCACAATTGCGGACAAAGCCGGTTTTGTATGGAGACACCTGATCTTATGGCTTCTGACAAAGACGCCGCCCGCTCCGCCCCTGGCGCCCCGGAGCAGGCGAAACGCTCCACCTATATCGAGGTGTCCAGTTCGATCGAGAACGAGATTCGCAGCGGTATCTATCCGCCCGGCAGCCGCCTGCCGCCGCAGCGGCAACTCGCCACCGAACTGGGCATCAACGTGTCGACGGTTTCGCGGGCGTACAAGGAGCTGCAGCTGCGCGGGCTGGTGATCGGCAGCAAACGGCGCGGCTCGCTCGTGACCGGCGGCGCGATGCCGAGCGTGGAGCCGGCGCAGGCCATGAGCAACGCGGCGATCGATCTGACCGTCAACCGTCCGGCCACGGGCGAGTTCCTGAACTGCCTCGCTCGCACGCTGGCCGAATTGCCGCGCGATCCGCGCTACCCGCAATTACAGGAGTACCAGCCGCCGCAAGGGCCCGCGTGGGCGCGCGTGGCCGGCGCGCGCTGGATGGCCGCGCCCGGCTTTGTGCCGTCGGCCGATCACGTGGTTGTCACGAGCGGCGCGCAGCATGGCTTGTATGCGGTGCTGAACAGCCTGATCGGCACCGACGGCGTGATTCTCGCCGATCAGCTCACCTACTACGGCCTCAAGGCGCTGGCGCCGGTGTTCCAGTTCGAGATCGTCGGTATTCCTAGCGATCGCGACGGGCTGCTGACCGACGAAGTGGAACGCGCCTGCCGGCGCATGCCCGTGAAGGCGATTTTCACGGTGCCGAATCTGCAGAACCCAACTGTCACGACCATGAGTCTCGAACGCCGCATGGCGCTCGTCGATATTGCACGCCGGCACAGCGTGGCGATCATCGAGGACGACGTGTACGGTCCGCTCGTCTCGCAACGTCTGCCGACGATCGCGAGCCTGTGTCCGGAACTCACCTTCCACCTCGCGGCGACCTCGAAAATCCTCGCCCCCGGCCTGCGGCTCGGCTATCTGCTGAGCCCGCCGGACAGCGCCGCGCTATGCGCGGAAGCCGTCCGCACGACGGCATGGATGCCCGCGCCGATGTCGATGCTGATCGCGTCGATCTGGATCGAGGACGGCACCGCGCGCCACATCATGGACGCGCAGCTCGCCGAGATTCGCGCGCGCCAGGACCTCGCGCGCGAGCTGTTGCCGCAGGAGTTGCTGCAGACCGATCCGGCCTGCATGTTCGTGTGGCTCAAGTTGCCGCCACCGTGGCGCGCTGACGACTTCGCGGCCAATGCGAAGGCGCGTGGCGTCGTGGTGATGCCGTCGTCGGCGTTTGCGGTGGACCGGTCGGAGATCGAGCACGGGGTGCGTATCAACCTCGCCTGTGCGACCAGCCGCGATCAACTCGTGAGCGCGCTGCGGCTGTTGACTGGCACGCTCAAGGATCGTCCGCGCGCGCTGTTCGGCACGATATAACGCGCCGCCCAACTGGCCGCCCGACACGGGTCGAAAAAACTTCTTTGCCGAAGGAATAAAGCCGCCACGCCACGCGTTCAATAGGCGCAATGATCATTGGTCTCTCAGAGAGGTGCGGCCATGAAATCTGTGCTTAAGTCATTGGGCATCGTCGTGGGCGGCGCAGCATTGGTGGGTCTTATCGCAGCGTGCGGCGGTTCCGATTCGGTCAATAACCAATCGTTTACGTCGACGGCACTCGTATCGGACGGCGCGGTCGCGGCGGCGCATACGGACCCGAATCTGAAAAACGCGTGGGGCGTTGCGTTCAATCCGAAGGGTTTCGTCTGGGTAGCGGACAACGCCACCTCGCTGGCGACACTCTATGACGGCAACGGCACGCCACAATCGCTTGTCGTCAGCATTCCGAATGGAGTCAACGGGCCGGCGAATCCGACCGGCATCGTGTTCAACGGCACGACGGACTTCGTCGTGACCCAAGGCGGCAAATCGGGCGTAGGCGCATTCATCTTTGCCGGCGAAGGCGGCACGATTACCGCGTGGGCGCCGGCCGTTGCGCCCACCACCGCCTTCGTCGTATTCGACAGCGGCAGCAGCGCCGCGGTCTACAAGGGCCTTGCGCTGGCCAGCAACGGCGGCGCCAACTTCCTCTACGCCACCGACTTTCACAACAACAGAGTCGACGTCTTCGACAAGAACTTCGCGAAGGTTTCAACACCGGGCAAGTTTCAGGACACGTCGCTTCCGGCAGGCTTTGCGCCGTTCGGCATTCAGGCAATCGGCGCGAAGCTCTTCGTGACCTACGCGAAACAGGATGCGGAGGCGCACGACAACGTCGACGGCGCCGGCCTCGGCTTCGTCGATGTCTTCGATACCGCGGGCAATCTCCTGCAGCGTTTTGCCTCGGGGGGCGTGCTGAATGCGCCGTGGGGCGTCACGCAGGCGCCGGCCAATTTTGGACGGTTCAGCGGCGACGTGCTGATCGGCAACTTCGGTGACGGCACGATCAACGCCTTCGATCCGGCGAGCGGCCAGTCGCTCGGCGCCATCAATCTGCCCGACAACACTCCGTTCGTGCAGGACGGCCTGTGGGGGATCGCGTTCGGCAATGGACTCAGCAATCAGCCGGTGAACACGCTGTTTTTCGCCGCAGGGCCGAATGACGAAGCGAACGGCGTCTATGGTCGTATCGACGTGAAAATGTGACGAGCGGAGGCGCGGTGCGGCGCTCACCGCAATGTGTATGTGACTGACGCGGCTAGCTCTTCACGCCGCGCAGCGCACACGCGGACAGCATCGCGAGCCGCTCCGCGCTCAGCATCCTCGCGATCCGCTTGACCGCGTGGCGCACGCGCCCACGCAGGTGCGCCACGCGCATGTGGCGCCAGAAACGATCCGGCGCGAAATCGTCGAAACGCGCTTCTCTTTCGAGCAGTGCCTTGCCGCCAGGCAAATGAACGAACGAACAGCAGCGGAACCAGCGCAAGTCGCGATAGTTGTTGCCGGGCCAATGGCGCCCTACCGCCTGATACGCGCCGACTTCGATCAGCACCTGTCCTTCGTCGCTGAGCGCATTGAGCGCGGCCGAGATGAACGCTTCGTCGCCGTGATGCCTCAGGTGCTCGCTTTCGCTGAGATAGCGCGCGTAACTGGCTCGCGCGCGTGGCACCAGACGGCGCAGCGAAGCGGGTGTCGCGAGTAGAAATTCGCCGCCGTACCAGCGCGGATTCATCAAGCGCTGGTCCGCAACGATCTCCAGATCCGCGACCACGCGTTCGCTGCCGTAGGCCGGAAACACCTGATCCGAAATATCGAATACGCCGAGGCCGGCTTGCGCGCATCGTTCGATCAGATCGTGATCGAGCGGCAGCAGCGCCACCATATCGGCGTCGAGCAACAACATCATCGTGTCGGCGGGCAAGGTCTCCGCCACCTGGTCCATCAGATCGAGTTTGAAATGCGCGGCGTAGAACGGCATGTTCTTCGGCAGCTCGATCGTTGCGGCGAGAGGCGTCACTGCCGGACGATGCTCGGTCGGCATGCCCGCGAGCCGGCGCGCGACCAGGTCCGGCGCGTTAGTCATGATGGTTAAGGTCGGCATGCCCACGCGCCGCAAGCTGTTATTCAGGCAGATCGCCTGGCTCACATACGAGAGCGGATCGCGACTCGTCGAGTTGGGCCCCGGTTTCGCATCGACATCGACATAAACGAGAGTGCACGGAAAAAGATTCACATTGCTCCTCGGCACGCGTGAGCGACAGATCGCCTTTTGAGCGCTGCCGTTACTGTCGGAGGTGGATCCACATGTTCTTGCCTGGGGCTCGGAAGCCCCCACAAGGTGCGCGGCATTTGAAATTGCGACTCGTGCCATCGTGGCGTCACATTCGAGCCGGGCACGCTGATCTGCGGCGATGGAGTCGGATGAACCGGGGCGCAGGCATCAGGTATGGTCTATCGTTTCACGTCCTTGCATTGCCTTTCCGCCAAAACGCAGAGAGACATGACGTGGTGAGTGTCGCAGGTTCATGTGGACCATCGGCATCGCGCAATAATTGCGGATGCGTTATTAAGGCAGCGAAGAACTTACTTGTGAGCGATTCCGTCGATGTGCTGACGATTGGCAGACACGTCATTTGCGTACCCGGGCGCTCGCAACTTTACGACAGACGACAGCGTTATTCCGCCGCATCCGGTTCATCTCCGTACCGCATGCCATGCGATGTGAGCAGACGGTAGAGCGTAGTGCGTGAGATGCTGAGTTCGCGCGCGGCATCGCCGGGGCGGCCGCGATGGCGCAGCAGTGCGAGTTCGATCGCCTGCCGCTCGGCGGTTTCGCGTGCCTGAGCGAGCGTCACGGGTACGGCCGTGGTATAGCTCGATAGTTCCAGGTCGTCCGCCGTAATGGTGCGTGCCTCCGACATCACGATGGCGCGCCGAACCCGGTTGATCAGTTCCCGCACGTTGCCAGGCCAGTCATAGCGATGCATCGCCGTGATCGCGTCCGGTGCAAAGCCGTAGACGCGGCGGGTCGCGTCCTTGCGGTAACGGTCGAGCGTGTATAGCGCGAGCAATTCGATGTCCTTGCCGCGCGCGCGTAGCGGCGGCTCGTCGATCCTCAGTACGCACAGGCGGTGGTACAGGTCCGCGCGAAAGCAGCCGTCTTCGATCGCCGCTTCCATATCCACATGAGT
The DNA here is from genome assembly GCF_046030175.1 of Paraburkholderia sp. RL17-373-BIF-A. Lineage (NCBI taxonomy): Bacteria > Pseudomonadati > Pseudomonadota > Betaproteobacteria > Burkholderiales > Burkholderiaceae > Paraburkholderia > Paraburkholderia sp. RL17-373-BIF-A. The sequence continues at coordinate 57,086 of NZ_JARESO010000042.1, read as the reverse complement.
TGCGGAGATGATGCGTACGTCGACATCGATCGAGCCACTGCCGCCCAAACGATTGATGGTGCTCTCCTGCAGAAACCGCAGCAGGCTCGACTGACTCTCGAACGGCAGATCGCCGATTTCGTCGAGAAACAGCGTGCCGCCATTCGCCGCTTCGACGCGACCGACCCGGCGTTGATTCGCGCCGGTGAATGCGCCGCGCTCGTAGCCGAACAACTCGGACTGCAACAACTGCGCCGGAATCGCGCCGCAATTGATGGCGACGAACGGTGCGTCACGGCGCGGCGAACGCGCGTGGATCGCCGCCGCGGTCAGTTCCTTGCCGGTGCCGGATTCGCCGGAGATGAAAACCGGCGCGTTGTTGGTCGCAACTTTGCGGATCGAGCGGTACAACGCGAACATCGCGTCGCACGTGCCGATCATCTCGCCTTCAGCGGTGGACGTGTCGACAAAGGCCGGCTCGCCGAGCGAAATCATGCCGCAAGCGTGGCCCACGGTGTCGACGATCCGCTCATTCGCAGCGGGGAGCGTCACGTAGTCGAAACAGTAGTCGCGCACCAACCGGCGTGTGCTTGCGTCGTCGAGGTGTGGGGCGGCCGCCATCGCCACCCAGCCGATGTTCGGCATGGCGAGACACGCTTGCAGCGCGGCAAGCTGACGTGGTTCGAACACGCTCGACAGATCGACGAGACCGCCGGCCAGCGCGCCGTCATGCGCGATTTGCCGAACCTCGCGCACCGAGCCGATGACCTCGACGTCCCACTCGCGTTCCCGAAAGCTCGCCAGCAATCCTGGCACGGGATCGCGTGTGAGATAGATGACGCGCCGCGTAATGGCCTTCGTTTTCTGCATCGTCTTTTTTGCTTGTCCCTCAGCACCTGCCCTGAACCGTATGGCGAAGAGCGCGTCGCCGCTTGTTGTGCGGGTGATCCGTGCCACCGCCCAATCATACGTGCTGACACGAAGCTGAAAACACGGCCTGACCAAATTTAATGGTTGATCGAGATGACGAACAATGCAATGTCTTGTCTCATGGCGACACGCGGACTCGCGGACTCGCCGAGCTTCGCGCCGTCGACTAGATTCCCGACGCCAAACGTCGCGGCCGCGTTGAACTAGCGCCGCGGTTGCCGCAGCGGCCGAAAGAACTGGCGAATTTCGGCGGCGAGCAGATCGGGCTTTTCCATCGCGGCAAAATGTCCACCGGACGGCATGTCGGTCCATTGCAAGACATCAAAGGTTCTTTCGAGCCAACTGCGCGGCGGGTGATTGATCTCCTTCGGGAAGTGCGCGAAGCCGACGGGTGGCGCGACGCGTTGTCCTTCGGCAAAACGCATCGGTTGCAAGCGGTTTTCCCAGTACATCTGGATCGCTGGGCCAATGCACTGCGTGTACCAGTAGAGCGAAATGTTGGTGAGCAGTTCGTCTTTCGAAAACACACGCTCCACGTCGCCTTCGCAATCGCTCCACGCCCGAAATTTCTCGCCGATCCATGCAGCCAATCCCACCGGCGAATCGTTGAGCGACGCCGCGAGCGTCTGCGGCTTGGTGGTGTGCATGTGCGCATAACCGCCTTCGAGCGCGGCCCACTCGTTCTTCTCCCGCAGGAAATTTTCCTCGGCCGGCGTGAGCGGTTTCTGCGCCGCGCCGATGGCCGGCTCATACGAGCTCGGCAGGAAGTTGAGATGAATGCCGTCCACGGCTTGCGGATGCCGCGCGGCGAGCGCGATCGACACACCGGCGCCGAGGTCGCCGCCTTGCGCGCCGAAGCGCTCATAACCTAGGCCTTGCATCAGCGAGGCCCACAGATCCGCCACCTGAAACGCGGACATGCCGGGCTGCGCGGGCGCCTGCGAAAACGCGAAGCCAGGCAGCGACGGCACGACGACATCGAACGCATCGGCAGGATCGCCACCGGATGCGGCCGGGTCGCACAAGCGGTCCAGCAAAGCGTGGAACTCGAAGAACGATCCGGGCCAGCCATGCGTGATCACGAGCGGATAAGGCGCCGGGCCTACGCCACGCCGATGGACGAAATGCACGCGCTGCCCCTGTACATCGGCGAGAAATTGCGGCTGCTGATTCAAGCCGCGCTCGGCCGCGCGCCAGTCGAAATGTTCGGCCCAATACGACGCCAACTCGCGCAGCCACGCGGAATCGGCGCCCTGTTGCCAGGCCGGCGACGGCGTCGCCGGTGCCCAGCGGGTCGCGCGAATACGGCGGCGAAGATCATCGATATCGTGATCGGCAATTGCAATCTGAAACGGTTGTGTCTGCATGGCAACTTGTCCGGTACGGGGTGTTGGTTGACGTGCGCAGCTACCTCTAACAGCAAAGTCCACGCTCAGCTCAGGCAGCGAACAAGCACGAGGCAATCTGCATGGTACACAACGGCGCATTTTCTGTTCCGCGTTCTGAAGACCGCCATGCTTCAAGCGCTCGCTGCGCTGCCCGCTGCTGCGCATCGCATCAAACGATAGCGTCGCTCGCACCCAGATCGGCGACCACGCCGATCGCGATGGCGGTCGCTTCCGAGATCGGCGGCATTCCATCCTTGACCGCCGTGCTCGTCATTTCGACCGTGTATTCGGCGCCGTAGTTGACGCCCGCGCCATAGGTGCGTTGACGTGCCGCGTTGAAGGTGGAGTCGCCGCTCGCGACCGCGCCGCTGCTGTTGGTGCTCGAACCGCCGCCGTTCATCTGCAGGTAGCCTGCCGCGACCGCGACCTTCAGGCCGCCGAACACATACGATGCGCCGATGCTATACGCGCGACTGTCCGCGAAGCTGCCCGCCGCATTCGAGAAGCCATACAGCGCGCCGACCTTGAAGCCGCCGTAATCGACGCTCTGGAACTTGACGGCGTTGTTGATAAGCACCGAGTCGTTCAGGTTGTCGTTGTCGTACGGATGCGAGGCGAGCGTGCCGCCGTTTTGCGTGCCGTTCAGCGCGAGCGGGCCGAGATAGTCGACCACGCTGTCGTACTGGCGGCCGAGCGTGACCGCGCCGTACTGGTCGTTCGACAGGCCGACGAATGCCTAGCGGCCGAACTCGCGGCTGTTCTGGCCCAGCTTGCCAGTCGAGGTTGAAGCCGTTTTCGAGGACGAAGATCGCCTTCAGTCCGCTGCCCGGATCTTCCGAACCGCGCAGCGCGCAAAGCAAATTGATTCCGGTCGGAAAGGCGCTGTCCTGATTGCATCGAGGCAAGCGAGAGCCGATGACAGGATAATGAGGCCTCCCTTCCCTTACCCACCGAGAGGAGTTTGCCGCGATGTCTGCCTATGAATCCAAAGTGCCGCGCGTACTGTTGACGAACGACGACGGTATCGACGCGCCCGGCCTCGCCGTGCTCGAAGCCGTTGCCGCCGAGCTCGCGCACGAAGTCTGGGTGGTCGCGCCCGAGCACGATCAGAGCGGCACGTCGCATTCCATCAGCCTGCATTCGCCGCTGCGCGTGAGCCGCCAGGGCGAGCGGCGTTTCGGCGTGGCCGGCACGCCCGGCGATTGCGTCGTGATGGGCGTGCGCCACCTGATGCGCGACACGCCGCCCACGCTGATTCTTTCCGGCATCAATCGCGGCGGCAACCTCGGCGTGGAAACGATGTTTTCGGGCACCGTCGGCGCCGCCATGACGGGCCTGTTGCTCGGCTTGCCGTCGTTCGCGCTGAGCCAGACTTTCAGCAACCGCGACAACGTGCGCTGGGACACCGCGCGTGCGCTCGCGCCGGGCGTGATCCGCCAGTTGCTCGCCATCGAGCGTGCCGCGCCCACCTGTCTGAACATCAACTTTCCCAATGTCGATGCGGCGCTTGCCGGTCCGCTCACGCCGACCCGCCAGGGCGTTGGACTCGTCGAAGATATCGACGTGTTGCCGCAAGTCGATCCGCGCGGCATGGCCTATTACTGGTTGCGCTTTCAACGCGGCACACGCGCGAACGATCCCGATAGCGAAACAGCCGTGGTGGCTTCGGGGCGCGTGTCAGTCACGCCGCTCGCCTTCGATCGCACCGACGAACCTACCTTCGCGCGGCTCGCGGCTTCGCTGAGTTAAGCCTCTGGTCAGCCTTTGCCGATCGCCAGTTTGCGCAGCCTCACGGACGCGGCGCGCCGGTGAGGCTCGGCGCCCCGCCTGGCCCCGCGGGATCGGGATTGCCGAACGCGGGAAGGCCGCCGGTCTCCCGGGCGCGGGCGAGCTCCGCGCGCACCTGCGAGCGTGTCTTCGGGCCGTCGTCCGTTTTCACCCCCGTGGCGGCGGACGGCGTGGACTGAACCAACGGCGGTGACGGCAGCGTGGCTTGCGTGGTCAGGTCGGCTTGCGGCAGCGCTGGCACTATTGATACCGCTGGCGGTTTTTGCTCCCGCTGTTGGACCGGCGGTGCCGGCACGCCGACGGGCGCGCTGCTCGTGCTCTGCATCACCTTGAGCCCGGTCTGAATCGACGCCGGTTGACTTGCCATAGCAGGTCCACCGGTAGCTGGCGTTCTCACGTCCGGCACGCTATTGCTGTCGAGGCGTGCCACCAGCTTGTCCAACGCCGCCTGACTCTTTGCATAACTCGATGAACGGTTCGTATGCTCGCGGCCCGCAAGGCGGCCCTCACGCGACCGCGCATGTTTCGTCGAAGACATCCGTGCTGGCTTCGCGGCAGGTTGCGGCGTCTTCTCGACTTGCGCCGCGTTCACTGCACGCTGCTCGTTATCCGTGCGCGTCTGCACTTCCTTTTGCAGCGCGCGAACCTGATCGTCATCCTGATGGGCCGAATGGACCGCGTCCAATTGCGCCTGTGCGGCGGCAAGATCGTTGCCTTGCAGGCTATTGCGCGCCGCCTGCAGGCTGCCGGCCATCGCACTGCTCGAATCGCTGCGAGCGGTGACCGGACCGGATATGACCGCACCGCTGATGGTGTCGCCGCGCGTGCGGTAAGCCGGCGTGTCACCGCGCGCCGAGCCGAATTCGTCCGTCGACGTCCAGGGTTTGCTGGCGTGCGAAACATACGCGGCGATTGCAACAGCACTGACGACGAGGCCCGTGAGAACGATCTTCCTGGGTTCGCTATGCATGACGTCTCCCCCTTCCAGCCGTGGTACGTGCGCGTCTGCGGAATCAAGTCACGTACGATGTCGCACGCGAACTGGATGCGCCCATTTTCTATTTATATTCTTCAGGCGTCGAATCGTCCGATTGTGCCTGCCTCGTTGGCCGAAAAAGCCAGCTTCGAGGCACGCTTTCCGTTGGCGACTATTTGGAACTGCGAAGCAGTGCCGGGAGCGCAGCGCGCACGCCTAGACAAGCGGCCCCTCTTCCTGCTTCCCACGCATCGCAACGGCAATCGAACTGCCGACAATCAACGCAATGCCGAGCAGCGACATGGCGCCGATCGTCTCGCCCCATGCCACATAGCCGAACAGTGCCGCCCACACGATGCTCGTGTAGTTGTACGGCGCGAGCGCGCCGGCGTCGGCCTGGCGAAACGCCATGGTCATCAGCAATTGTCCGGCGGTGGCGAAGCCACCCAGCAACGCCATCACCGCGAGCGCCTGGAGCGAAGGCGTGCGCCATGCGAAAAACAGCGACGCGCCGGCGACGATCGTGCCGATCACCGTGAAATACAGCACCGTGGTGCCCGAATCGTCGGAAGCGCGAATGCGCTTGATCTGAATGATCGATAGCGCGCCGAAGAAGGCGCTCGACATCAGCAGGACGGGACCGAGCCAGCTCGAATGCGAGCCGTCGGGGCGCACCACGAACAGCACGCCGACAAAGCCGACTGCCGCGGCCACGGCGTCGCGCGGCTTCAGCGCCTCCTTCAGCAACAGCGGCGCGAGCACGATCACCAGCAAAGTTTCCGAGTAGACGATCGCCACCGCTTCGCTAAGCGGCATGTACGGCAAACCGGCGAAGAAGAGACCCGAGGCGCCGAGCAACGTCAGCGCGCGAATGGTCTGCCCGCGCACGTCCATATGCCTGATCCGCTCGACGATCGGCTTGCCGCGCAGGCACACCGCCACGGCGGGCAGCAGGCCAAACAGCATGCGGAAGAACGTCACCTCGTTAGCCGGATAAGCGAGCGCCACGGATTTGGCGAGCGCATCGACCAGCGCGAAACAGAACATCGACACGAGGATCAGCGCAACGCTGCGCAAGGGCGCGGCGCTCGTGCGGACAGCGGTGATGGGCGGCATGGAGTGTCCTGGGAGCGAGCAAAACGACGCTTCGCCCCGGTTTTGCGTGCCGGCTACGCGGCTCGCAATGTTGGAAAAACGGATTATGCCTGCGGCTCCGTGAAGGATCGACGGGCGCGCAAGACATTGACCCGGTCCGCCTCGCATTCGCCACCGGTCTCCACTTCGCCTAGCGCGATCTTTGCCGTTCAACAATTCGGGGTAAGTACGGATACAGGTCCGTCAAACTAATAATATTATTCATATCGATTTCCATATTCATAAGGCTACGACGCACTGTCTTTGGCCCTATGCAGAATTAATAATAATTATGACCATCAATTAAGCGGGGACATCAGGAGATACAGGTGCGCAATTACCTTGTGCTTGCGGCGCTCGCCATGCTGGGCGCTTGCGGTGGCAATGACGGTTCGCCGAACGCGTCAGCGTCGGCGGACAAGCAGGTGGCCGCAGTCGATTCCTCTGCCGCTTCGGCAGCTTTGGCGGCCTCGGCGGCCGACACGGCTAACGTCGAAAGCGAATTCAAGGCCGCGAAGGCCATTCCGGTCGGCATGAAGACGACGACCCCGCCGCTCGTGATCGCCGACCCCACGCTCAACCTTCCGCCCTACACACCGCCGGCGCCGCCCGCGCCGGTCTCCACTACCACCCTTTCGTTCGGCGACTTCACGAACTACCTCGCGCCGGGATCGACCCAGGGCTGGGCGCCGGGCGCCAACAATTCCACCATCACCATTCCCGCGCCGGCCACCAACGGCACCGGCGCGGGCGACAAAACAGTGGCGCTCGCCAGCACCTACGCGAGCGCGTCGTATGAAGCGGACGTGACGGTCAGCGCGCCGGTCGGCAGCGGCGCCGCGAACGCGGGCTTTATCGTGCGCGTCACAAACCCGACGGCCGGCGGCCCCGACAGCCTGACCGGCTACTTCATCGGCCTCGATACGGGTACGCATTCGTTGGTGGTCGGCCGTCAGAACAACAGTTGGACCAACTTCATCTCGTATCCGGTCAGCACGATCGTCGGCGGCAGCACGCACCATCTGAAGGTCACGACGAGCGGCACGGCCATCACCGTCGACCTCGACCAGCAGCGCGTGATCAGCGTGAACGACGCCACCAACGCCCTGCCCGCCGCCTTCCAGTCGGGCAGCTTCGGGTTGCGGCGCTTCGGCGTCGGCGCGACCTTCAGCAACATCACGATCCGCACGTATCCGACCGTGACATCGCCGAGCTACGATTTCTCGAAGGTGGTCGGCGCGGTCTACACGCCTTCCAACGCGGTGAACGCGATCGACTTCTGGGAGAACTACGATCCGGAGATCGTCAATCGCGAACTGACGTATGCGCAGACCTACGGCATGAACACGATCGCGGTCTATCTGCATTACCTGGTGTGGGCAAACGATCGTGTGGCATTCCTGAGCAAGTTCGAGAACCTGCTGAAAATCGCCGCGCGCCACGGCATCAAGGTCTCGCCGATCTTCTACGACGACTGCTGGAACCCGACGCCGCAGTTCGGCCCGCAGCCGGCGCCGGTCTGGGGCGTGCACAACAGCCGGTGGGTGCAGTCGCCGGGTACGCCGGTGGAACAGGCGTATTTCCAGCCGACCGCGTCCAATTCCGCCATCACGTATAAGGCGAGTCTCGCGAGCTACATCACCGACTTCGTCGCGCCACACCGCAAGGATCCGCGCATCATTTTCTGGGAGACGATGAACGAACCCGGCTGCAGCGGCAATGGTGCATTGCAGGAAACCCGCGCGGCGCTGATGAACGATGCACGCATCGCCATCCTGAACGCGGGCGCGACGCAGCCGATCAACGCGCCGCAAGTGCAGGAAGACGAAGGCACGTACTTCTCCGACTTCTATGCGTTCCATCCGTATGGCAACCCGTACACGGGTCCGGTGAACGGCAGCAATGTCAGCGCGCTGAATTCCGAAACGCTGCAGCGCGGCTTCCCCGGCACCACGGGTCAAACCATGCCGGGCATCGTGTCGAACTACGGCGGCACGACGGGGTTCATCGTGTGGGAGCTGATGATCGGCCGCACCAACACGCGCTTCCACTGGGGCCAGGTGCCGGGCGCGCCCGCCACGATCGAACCGGCGACGCCCTTCCAGGGGACGATCTATCCGGACGGCCATCCGTGGCAGACCTCGGAGACGCAGGCGCTGACAGGTGGCTTCAACGTGAAGCTGCCGGTGCTGCAAGTCGGGTACTACAACGATCCGACGTTCGCGAGCGCGCCCGTCAAGACTTCGATTACGCCGTTGATCGACTTCGATCTGAACACCGAGCGCGGCACCGATTCGCCTGACGCCTCCGCGGGCATCAACGCGACTCACTACGGTGTGCGCTGGACCGGGGCGATCCAGGCGGCGCAGGACGGCCTCTATACGTTCTCGATCGACAGCGACAACGTTGCGCGCCTGTGGATCAACGGCGTGAAGATCATCGACAAAAAGACCTCGACGCAATCCACCGTAAGCGGCAAGACCTGGCTCGCCGCGAAGCAACGCGCGTCGATCAAGGTCGAGTATGTGCACGGCACCGGTGCGGCCAGCATGCATCTGCTGTGGTCGAACCCGGCGGCGAGCAATCCGAACACGCTGCGGATCGTGCCGTCCGATTCGCTCGTGACGTCGAACTAGAGGAAGTCGAACTCAGCGGGCCGGCAGCAAAAGTAAAACCGCCGGCGCGGCTGGTTGTGCAGTGCAGCGGCATGCGCATCTCGCGCATGCCGTTTCCATAGCCGTTTGTAACGCCCTGTAATTTGTGCGATGCTAGCCACGCCCTGGTCATCCCAAGAAGAAACCGTGGGCGCGAGGCAGACCAATCCTGTTGCCCATTCCTCTGGAGGAGACATGATTGAGTCATCGCAATTGCGCAGCTTCGGGCGCGCCGACATCGCATCTCGCACCTCTTTCCGCACCACTGAATCCATCAGGCTGCACCGCATAGCGGCCGCTTCAAGCTTCGTTTTCCTGATCAGTCTCGCCGGCGTCTGCCACGCCGACACCCAGGTCGGCGGCACGCTTCCGCCCGCGCCCGACAAACTCTACGGCGACCTCTTCGTGGCCGTGCAAACCGCGCAGATCTATCCGGACCAGAAGACCTTCGTCGATGCAACGCCGAACGCCGATCCCGCCACGATCGTGCAGTTGTACGAGCAACAGAAGAACACTGCCGGTTTTTCGCTGGCGAACTTCGTCAACCAGTACTTCACGCCGCCGAGCGAGCCGGTCATCACGCCGCCCGCCAACCAGACGCTGCGTGAACACATCAACTGGCTATGGCCCGCACTGACCCGCACCACCACGAGCGCGCCACCCAACAGCTCGTTGATCCCGTTGCCGAAACCGTATGTGGTGCCGGGCGGCCGGTTCCGCGAAGGCTACTACTGGGATACCTATTTCACGATGCTGGGGCTGCAGGAATCGGGCAACGAAAATCTCGTCGACGACATGCTCGACAACTTCGCCTACGAGATCAAAACCTTCGGCCACATTCCAAACGGCAATCGCACGTACTACCTCGACCGTTCACAGCCGCCGTTTTTCTCGCACATGGTGGAACTCGCCGCGAAGGTGGAAGGCCACGGCGTCTACCAGAAATATCTGCCGGCGTTGCGCAAGGAATACGCGTACTGGATGCAGGGCGAGAACACCACGCAACCCGGCTCGGCCACGCGCAACGTCGTCGTGATGCCGGATCGCACGGTGCTCAACCGCTACTGGGATGAGCTCGACACGCCGCGCGACGAATCGTATCTGGAGGACATCCAGACCGCGAAACAGGCGAGCGGCCGCAATCCGAACGACGTCTACCGCGAATTGCGGGCGACCGCCGAAAGCGGCTGGGATTTCAGCTCGCGCTGGTTCGGCGACAACATGACGCTCGCGACGGTGCGCACCACGTCGATCATTCCGGTCGACCTGAACAGCCTGATGTTCCACCTCGAGATCACCATCGCCAAGGGTTGCGGCGAGACGCGGGATTTCCGCTGCGTCGGCGAATTCGCGCAACGCGCCGCGAAGCGTGCGCTCGGCATCAACCGCTATCTGTGGAATCCCAACGGCTATTACGGCGACTATGACTGGCAGCTCGCCAAACCGCGCGACAACAAGACCGCGGCGATGGTGTTTCCGCTGTTCGTCGGCGCGGCGTGGCCGGATCGCGCGCTGAAGACGGCGAAACAGGTGCAGTCGACCTTGCTGCAACCCGGCGGCCTCGTCACGACGACCTACAACACGACGCAGCAATGGGACGCGCCGAACGGCTGGGCGCCGCTGCACTGGGCGGCGATTCAGGGCTTGAAGCGTTATGGCCAGGACGCGCTCGCGCAACAGATCGGCACGCGCTTTCTCACCGACGTCAAAGGCGTCTATGCGTCCGATCAGAAACTGGTCGAGAAATACGTGGTGGAAGGCGCGGGAACTGGCGGCGGCGGCGGTGGCGAATATCCGTTGCAGGATGGCTTCGGCTGGACCAATGGCGTGACGCTCAAGCTGCTCGACCTGTATAGCCCAGGCGAGTGAAGCTGCACGAAGGGCGGTCGTGCGGTCGTGGCAGGTCATGAATACTGTATAAAAACACAGTATAATGATTTGCCCGAGCCGCCCTTCGTTTTCTGACCGGCGGCGCCCAGCCCACGTCGGAATCATGGTGTCCCAGCAAGCCCTCTTCGCGCCCGAGCCCGTCGCTCTCCTCCATGACGAGGAAGGCGGCATCCGCTATCTACCCGAGTCGATCCCGGCCGACACGGCCCAGGCGTGGTTCGAGGCGGCGCTGCGCAATGTCGGCTGGCTCAGTCAGCAGCGCATGATGTACGAGCGCGAGGTCGCCGTGCCGCGTCTGCTCGCCACCTTCGCGCGCGAAGCAGACGATCTGCCCGCGCCGTTGGGCGAAGCATTCGAAGCCGTGCGCGCGCTCGTGGGCGCGCCGTTCAATCGCGTTGGTCTCAATCTCTATCGCGACGGCAGCGACAGCGTCGCGCTTCACAGCGACAAGACAGAGAAGCTGGTGCCCGCCCAGCCGATTGCCATCGTCTCGCTCGGCGCGACCCGGCGCATGTCGATCCGGCCCAAGGCTGGCGCCGGTGCCGGACGAATCGTGCATGTCGAACTGGAGCCCGGCAGTTGTCTTGTCATGAGCTACGCGTCGCAATTTACCCATGAGCACGGCATTCCCAAACTTGCGGGCATGACGGAGCCGCGCATCAGCCTCGCGTTTCGCTGCTTCAGCGGCTGACGAGCGAGAAGCGCGTCAGAGCAGCGTGACCTTGCCCGTCGCCAGATCGTAAACGCCGCCGACAATCTTGACCCTGCCGCTCTTCACGTATGGCCCGATGAGCGGTCTGGATACGATCAGCCGGTTGGTATTCAACTTGACGTTTTCGATCGTGGCTTGCTCGACGAGATCCTCGCCGTGGCCCACTTTCGCCATTTGCACGGCGGGTTTGAGCGCGCGGACCAGTTCCGGCAGATGGCCGGGCAAACGCGTTCCGTCCTTCAGCGCCTTGACCGTGGCGGTTACCGCGCCACACTGCGTGTGCGCGAGCACCATGATAAGCGGCACGCCGAGAATCTCGACGCCATACTCGAGGCTCGCGAGAATATCGTCGTTGACGAAATTGCCTGCCACGCGCACCACGAACAGATCGCCCGGACCCTGATCGAAGGCGAGCTCCGGCGCGACCCGCGAATCCGCGCAGCCGACGATGGCGGCAATCGGATACTGCGCCGAGACACGCGCCGCGCGGTCAGCGGAATAGTCCTTGTTTGAAGGGGTATTCGCGGCGTAGCGGGCGTTGCCCTGCATCAGGCGGTCGAGCGCTTCAGCAGGTGGAATCGAATTCGGCGCATTGCCGGACGCGGGCTGCGCCGCCACGGCAACGTGCCGCGACAAACCCGCCAGCGTGATCGACGACGCACCCGCCAGCAGCAGATTGCGCCGCATGGGGGAAGACAGATGACGGCCCCACATGGCTCGCCTCCTATGTCATGAGCAACGCCCCAGCGGTGCCGTTCGAACGGGCATGAGCCGTGAAAGTTGGTCGCTCACGCGACGCCTCATCGTGCGCCTCTCACGTTCAAACATCAAGCTAGACGGCGTAAATGTCCGGGTTGTCCGCCAGCGGCAAAAACTTGCCGGTAGGTCCGTCGAGCGCGAGCATCGCACCGCTTTCGATATCGAAGATCCAGCCGTGCAGCCGTAGCGTTTTGTTCGCGAGCCCGACTGCGACCGACGGATGCGTGCGAATGTTCGCAAGTTGCGCAATCACGTTGTCTTTGACCAGGGCTTCGAGACACTCCGCGTCCGAATGGTAAGTGCGTGATGCGTTGATGGCCTTGGCCGCATCCGCGTGACGCAGCCAACCCGCCACCGCCGGCAGATGGTCGAGGTTTTTGCACGTCGAGATCGCCGTCATCGCGCCGCAATTCGAGTGGCCGCAAATCACGATATCGCGAACACCCAATACGGCCACCGCGTACTCGACGGTCGCCGACACGCCGCCCGGCTCCGGACCATAAGACGGCACGATGTTGCCCGCATTGCGGATCACGAACAGCGAACCCGGCTCGGTCTGCGTCAGCAGCTCCGGCACGACACGGCTGTCCGAGCACGTCACGAAAAGCGTACTGGGACTTTGCGCCATCGACAAACGCTTGAACAATGCGCTCTGCTGCGGAAAGACTTCTCGTTGAAAGCGGATGAAGCCTTCGATGATTTCCTGCACGGTTGTTCTCCAGATAAATCAAAGAATGAGCCTGCGGTGCCCGCGACAATACGAAAGCCGGGAGCACGCAGGCGATCTATTCGCGCGACTATACCGCAGCCGCAACCACGAACTCGACGAACCTGCAGGCGCGAGCAGCAACGGGGCGCCTTCATCACGACATCTTCATGCCTAATTGAAGCGCAACAAAAAAAGCCCCGGCTGTTACCAGCCGGGGCCAACTCTCTCGCTCGCACACCGGAAACCGTGCGTGCATGACTACTTTACCGATACCGACGAAGCCTATCTATACGCCGCGCTGGAAGAGTCCTTTCCAACGTGGCCCAACACACACTGCGTCGGGCCAGTCGAATCAACGGCTATACATTGCGTTCCAGTCCGCTGCGGACACAGCCGGGCGGCCGCTTTGCGACGAACCCACCACGCTGCCGCCATAACCGCTGGTCTCGCCGTTGCGCGCGGCGACGCGCGCTTGCGCGGCCTGAATCGCTTCCGGATAACGCGTCTGATCGCCGTCGCCGACGTGATAGCCGGCCTGCTGCAGTTGAACCAGTTCCGCGCGCACCTGCTCGCGCGTGATGCGGGAATTCGATTGGGCGAATACGGTGGCCGAAGCAGCCAGCGATGCAACGATAACGACGGCCTTGAGCAGGGACTTCATGATGGAAACACCTCCGGGAATTGATGGTCAGCGGCACTTCGAATCACTCTCCGTGCAACCAGTGAACTCAATATAGGCGCCGATTCCTCAGAGAATAATGGCCGCCCGTCGAAGGGATTGTTCCTGAATCTGGAGAAATCACGCTTAGAAGCGCGTGCGGATCCCCACCGTGCCGACCACCTGATTGCCCGTCGACGACGCACCGCCCGCCGTGTTGATAAACGCGGTGTAGCCCTTGCCGCTCACGTGCTGGTACATCGCTTCGGCATACACGTCGGTGCGCAGCGACAGCGCATAGACGGCCTGCAGGTTCACCTGATTCCATTTCGGATCGGAGCCGAAGCTCGACGTGCCGCTCACATGCGCGTTCGTATACGTGTAGGCCGCGCCGAGACTCAGCGCCGGCGTCACGCTGTACTTGCCGTTCACCTCGTAGTTGTCGAAGCGCATCGAACCATGCGTGGCGCCGAACGACGCGGTGTTCTGGAACTGGCTATGCGTATAGACGAAGCCGGCCGTCACAGGACCGAAGCCATAGCTCAACGCGGCGCCGGCAGTGCGTTGCACATCGGCGCCGAGCTGGAAGCCGCCCGTGCCGTTGGCCGCGGATTCGCCGAGATCGACCGCGCCGGCCGTATTGGTAGTCGAGTTCGAACCGTTGATCTGCAAATAGCCTGCAGCCGCCTTGAACGGACCGTTGGCATAGCTCACGCCGGCGCTATAGGCACGATTGACCGCAAAGTCCGTGTTGTTCGAAAACGCATACATCCCGCCGAACTTCAGACCGGCATAATTCGCGCTCGTGTATTTCACGGCGTTGCTCATGCGCACCGAGTGGTTCAGATTGTCGTTGTCGAACGGATGCGCGAACCCGGTATCGCCGAAGGTGCCCGCCGTGCCCGAAAGCGGCGCGACGAAGTCGACCAGCGAGTCGTACTGGCGGCCGAGCGTGAACATGCCGTACTGTTTGCTGCCCAAGCCGACGAATGCCTGACGGCCGAACAGCCGGTTATTCTGGCCGAGCTTGCCGTTCTGCACGTTGTAGCCGTTCTCCAGCACGAAGATCGCCTGCATTCCGCCGCCGAGATCCTCGGCGCCGCGCAAGCCGAAGCGGCTGCCGTTGATGTTGCCGCTCGTCGCCTGAACCAGCGCACCCTGCGAGTTGCCCTTCTTCACGTTGTTGGTGTACATCACGCCGGCGTCGATGAGGCCGTACAGCGTGACCGAACTTTGCGCATGCGCGGTGGCGGCGGCGAGTCCTGCGAACGCCGCGACCGCGGCGGAAATCTTTTTCACGTCAATGCTCCTGCGTAGCTGAAATGTCAGGTTGAACAGCGACGCGAGTATAGAAACGCGGGCATCGGAAACGAATGCCCGTGGCCTGGAGCAGTCCTTTATGGAATCTGGAAGAATCGGTCATCTAAACGCAGCAATCGCGATGCGCTGCGCTTTGACGAGGTGTTTTTGAAGGTAAAGACGCGCGGCGATGGGTGTGCGCGGCGTGAACGGGTTGCGTGTGAACAACAACCGTCGAGTGGCTTGCGAGCCCGGCGCGCGCGCCGGACTCATCGTCAATCAGAAACCGGGCCGCTCAGGCCCTGTTGAAATCGCCAGTCTCGAGTTCCACGGACTGTCCCCCGTTTTTTTCGAGGACCCGGCGTGTAGCGTTTTCAATCCGCGTGCGATTCGCCTCGAAGGTATTGACAAGGTTGTGGGCCGATGGGCCGTCGTTGCCGAAATGGTCGTTCAGCGCATCCAGCGACACGCTACACCAGACGTCGGCCCCGTCGACATTGGCTTCGAAGGCGACGCGTGCCGCTGCTACGACTTCACGGCGTCCGGTGAATTCGATCCTCATGATGACCCTCCATTTGTCGAAAGAAAGCTTCGAACGCGCAAACGCTGTGCCAAGGCGGCGTGGTCCGCAAGGCCGCCCAGGGTCAGCGCACATTCTCAGCAGGGTGCATACTCGACACCGGCCGTCCTCGTACGGTCGTGCTGATGCGTCACGGTGTGCCCGCTTATGGCCACGCCGCCCGACGTGCCTTATATCCTAATACTAACTCCTGGCCCATGTCCCGCAACCCGCAATCGTCGCGTCCTCTCGTCATTGCCGCCGTGATGGCGTCCATGGCGATGGTCGCCATCGAAGCCACCATCGTTTCCACCGCCATGCCTCAGATCGTCGCGCAACTCGGCGATCTGCATCTGTATAGCTGGGTCTTCTCGTCGTTCCTGCTCACCCAGACCGCGATGACCGTGGTCTTCGGCAAACTCGCCGACCTGTATGGCCGCAAGCCGATCGTGCTGGCAGGCATCGCGATCTTTCTGATCGGCTCTGTACTGGCCGGCTTTGCCTGGTCGATGCCGGCGATGATCGCGTTCCGTCTGATTCAGGGCGTCGGCGCGGGCGCGATCCAGCCGGTCACGCTGACCATCGTCGCCGACCTCTATCCCGCGCGCGAACGCGGCAAGGTGCAAGGCTATCTCGCGAGCGTCTGGGCCATTTCCGCAGTGGTGGGTCCGATGGTCGGCGGCTTCATCATCCACAACATGTCGTGGGCCTGGATCTTCTGGATGAACGTGCCGATCGGACTCGCCTCCGCGGCCGGCTTCATTGCGTTCCTGCGCGAATCGGAACGGCATGCGCGCCCTTCGATCGATTTCGGCGGCGCGGCGCTGTTCATGGCGGCAATCGCCGCGCTCATGATGGCGCTCACTTACGCCGGCGACGACCAGGTCGCGCAAGCCTCGATGGCGGGCGGAGCCTTCGTGCTGTGCGTGCTGCTGTTCGTGTGGCAGGAGCGCCGCGCGGCTGAACCGATGATCTCCTTCGCGCTGTGGAGCCGCCGGCCGATCGCCGCCTGCAACGGCTCGACCTTGCTGTCCGGCATGATCCTGATGGGCGCCACCACGTTCCTGCCAATGTACGTGCAGGGCGTGCTGCATCGCTCGCCGGTGATCGCCGGCCTCGCGTTGACGATGATGATGGTGGGCTGGCCGACCGGCGCCACGTTCGCAGCGAAGTCGTTTCATCGCCTCGGCTTGCGGCGCATTCTGATCGGCGGCAGCACGTTCATTCCGCTCGGCGCGGTGCTGCTGCTGTTCCTGTCGCCCGGCGGCTCGCCGCTCGTCGCCGCGTTCGGTTCGCTCATCATGGGCTTCGGCATGGGCACGTCGAGCGTCAGTTCGCTGGTGCTGATTCAGGAGATCGTCGGCATGGGCGAGCGCGGCAGCGCCACCGCGTCGAACCTCTTCTCGCGTAATCTCGGCAGCACGTTGGGCGCGACGCTGTTCGGCGCGGTGCTCAACTTCGGGCTCAGTCATTCGAATGGCGCGGCCGCGGTCACCTCGGATCAGTTGAGGGCGCTGCTGCAGAATCAGGCCGTCAATCTCGGCGAGAGCGACATGATCCGCGCGGTACTGCATCAGTCGCTGCACCTCACGTTCATCTCGCTCTTCGTCATCGCGATCTTCGTGGTCGCGCTGCTGTTGTTCGTGCCGTCGATCAGCATCGGGGCGGAGAAGAAGATGCCGCTCGAGGCGTTGTCGCCGCTAGAGGATTGACATGCGTGGTGAGCACGGCGCCGCACTGCGCGCTGCCACGCTCGGTTCGATAGCGCGGCGGCGCTGTTGCTAGCGTCAGCGCGCGGGCAACGTCGCTGCGAAAAAGCGGACCGCCCGATCAGCAGCCAGCGCATGCACCGCATCACGATCGACGCCCGGCCCGTCCTCGCAGATGCCCGCGAGATGCGCGACCACATCGGCGAGACACGTATCCAGGAATGTGTAGTGCGACGCGCCCGGCACCATCTCGACATGCGCTTTGGGCATCAAGCCCGCGATGCGGTGAATGTTGGTGGCCACGGGCGCGGTGACGTCGGCCTCGCCCGCGAGCAGCGAGACTGGAATCGTCACGTCGGCGAACGTGGCGCTGTCGAAGGCTTCACCGAGCGCGGGCGCAATGGCGAACACGGCTTTAACGCGTGGATCGCGATACGATGCGCCGGACCGTGCGCGCGACGCCTTGGTTTCCGGCGAAAGATCGTCGAGCGTCAAGGGCGCCGCGCCCGATGCGTCGCTGATCCGCGCCGCTTCTGGTGGATGGCAGATGGCGTCGGCCTGGGGTGACGTGCAGAAGCGCTCGAACGCCTGCAGATTGGTCCGCGCGCCCGCCAGTTCGAGCACCGTGTAACCGCCCAGCGAGAACCCCACCGCGCCGATCCGCTCGCGGTCCACATGCGGGCCGAGCATCGGATCGGCGAGCACGCCGTCGAGCACTTCGCTCGCGTCGGTGGCGCGCTCCCACCAGAGCATGAAGCCGTCGCGGGTCAGCGGCGCCGCAGCGGTGTTACCCGGATGATTGGCGCCCGCCACGATATAGCCTTGCGCGGCGAGCGCCGCGGCCAGCCAGTCGAGACTGTCCGTGGTGCCGCCCGTGCCGTGCGAGAGCACCAGCAACGGGTAGCTTGTGCGCGCGGTGGAGAGCGGCGCATCGTCGGCGGCTGCGTGGCCGTGAAAGATCGGATGACCGGGCGCGCCGATCTCGCGCGGCGTCTGCGGCACCGACGTATCGACCGGATACCAGATGCGCGTCACCAGCGCCTCGGTCTTCGCCCCACGCCAATTGCGGGCCACGGCGGGATGAAACACCCGCGTCGTCTCGCCCACATGCAAGTCGGCCTGATCCGCCGACGCGGCACCCGCCCAGCACAACGCCGCCGCACACGCCAGCCTGGCGATGACGGCACAGCTCACACGAAACATGGTCAGTCCTTGCGGATTGGAATCATCAGGTCGGTCACGCACGTCTGCTGCAAACCGGCGACCAGCGGACTGCGATACAACTCGAGCGCGGGACGCCGGTCGCGCAGAAAGCCGCTTTGCGGCAGCCAGCCGCCGTACAGTGCGCGAAAGGTCGGCGAGATCAGCGCATACGGGCCGATCAGCCGATGCACCGCATACAGTCCGCCTTCGAGCCGCAAGGGTTCGACGGCGGCGTCCATCTCGACGGCCACGGCATGCGGCCCCGCGACAATCGCCGCGCGATAGCTGAAGCTGTCCTTTACCGCGGGATCGCGCACGCAGATGCCCACGCGCTGATCCATCGCCGCGTTTTCGTCGCAATGCAGCATCGTCATGAGCGAGCGAAAGGTCTGGCCGATGGTCGCAACCGGCCCGTCATGCCGAAGACTGAGCACGTCGAACGGCGCGATCTCCGTGAGTTCGACGGCAGGCAACGCCGGAGGCGGGGCGTTGTTCCGTGACGCGGCGAGCGGTGCGTCCGCCGACCTGCCCGTGTATGGCGCCGCCAGACGTTTCTGGCGCGCCTTGAACTCGCTCGGTGAAACACCGGTGAAGCCGCGAAACGCCCGCGCGAAGGCCTGCGGGCTGTTGTAGCCGGCATCGTGCGCGACCGTGGTGACCGACGCGGCGGCATCGGTCAACCGTTGCGCCGCTTGCGCAAGCCGCAGGCGTTGCACGGTCTCCACGACGCTCTCGCCCGTCAGCGCGCGGTAGACGCGATGAAAATGAAACGGCGACAGATGCGCCACCGCGGCGAGGCTCTCCAGCGTGTGGTGCGCGCCGGGTTCGAGCAGAATCGCCTCGACCACGCGGGCGATCCGTCGGCGGTAGTCACGTTCGGTGCTGGGCTTCATCATGGCGCTAGGATAGCGGCGTCGCTGCCGCAAGACGGTGCAGAGCTTGCGAAATTTTAGGCGGCGCGTGATCGAGCGCCCCGAAGTGCACGCCGACATTACCAACACCGTGTTCTACCCGAGCGCGGATGCCGCCGCGCGCAAATTCGTGCGGCCGGAAATTCTCAACGACCCGACCGTGTATCCGCCTGAGCCCGTGCTGAAAACGTTGTTTCTGCTCAAGCCCTTGCCCGCGCAGATCAAGCGTCTGGAAGGCCGCTTGTGGGCGCAGCTGAAATCGGGTTCGTGATGTACCGCTGAAGTGACCGGGCGGCCGTCAGGCCGCCTGGCCTTCCGCCGTGAGCAACTCGATGCCGTCGAGTTGCGCCGCGCAGGTATCGCGCACGATCGTGACGAAATCATCGAAATAAGGCCGGCTCGCGAAGCCTTTCGCGGCCACCGCGTACAGCTCGCTCCACAGTCCCTGTGTGCCGACGCGTTTGGCCAGCACGTAATCGTGGTCGACGTAATTTTTCACGCCCCAGTTCGGCAGCGCCGCGATCCCGCGGCGGCTCGCCACCAGTTGCATGATGGCGATGGTCAGCTCCGCCGTGCGCCGTTCGAGTTTGATACCGGCCGGCTCCAGCACCTGGCGAATCAGATCGATGCGCGCCTCGGGCACCGGATAGGTAATCAACGTCTCGTCGCGCAGATCGTCCGACACCACCCGGCGCTTGTTGCGCAGCCGATGCTCGTTGGCCATCACCACCAGAATCTCGAAGCGGAATAGCGGCGCGATATGCAGGCTGCGCCGCGTGGCCGGTTTCGAGCCGATCACCACATCGGCCTTGCCGTCGCTCAGCAAGCGCAACGGGTCAGCGTGGAAGCCGGCGACCAGATCCACTTCGACTTCCGGCCAGCGCCGGCGGAACTCGTCCATCACCGGCATCAGCCAGTCGAAGCAGGTATGGCATTCCAGCACGATGCGCAACTCGCCGCGCGTGTCGCCCTTCAGACGCACGAGATCGCGCTCCGCCGCACTCACCGCCGCGATCGTCTCGCGGCCGAGCGCTAGCAGCCGCTCGCCGGCAGCGGTAAAGCGCAAGCCCTGTTTGGTGCGCTCGAACAGCGACACCTCGTAGTGCGCCTCGATATCGCGAATCTGATGTGACAGCGCCGACTGGCTCAGATGCACGCGCTCAGCGGCCGCCACCAGCTTGCCCGAATCGGCAATGGCAATCAGCGAACGCAAGTGGCGAAGCTCAAGCATGGGACGGCTCCGCGTTAAACGAATCAGGTTGGATATGAATCTGGCTCATACATTGGTGAAAACATGTCGCTTGATGAATCATAGCGTGACTTTCACACTGGGCGCCAATTCACACAACGAACAACAGGACTTCACATGGCCCGCACGCATATTCCCGGCTTTCCTCGCATCGGCGCGCAGCGCGAACTGAAATTCGCGCAGGAATCGTTCTGGCGCGGCGAATCCGACGAACAGTATCTGCGTGGCGTCGCGCGCGAACTGCGCGCCCGTCATTGGCAATTGCAGCAGGATGCCAGGCTGGATTTCGTCACCGCCGGCGACTTCGCCTACTACGACCAGATGCTCAATCTGAGCGCGTTGCTCGGCGCATTGCCGCGGCGTTTCGGCTTCGATCCGAAGGCGCTGTCGCTCGCCCAGTACTACGAGCTCGCGCGCGGCAACGCCGCGCAACCGGCGATGGAAATGACCAAATGGTTCGACACGAACTACCACTACCTCGTCCCCGAACTGGGCCCGCAGACGAGTTTCGACGGCGGCGTCGAGTGGCTGTTCGAGGAGATCGATGAAGCGCTCGCGCTGAATTTGCCGGTCAAGCCGGTGCTGATCGGCCCGATCACTTACCTGTGGCTGTCGAAGAGCCATGTCGCCGGTTTCGACCGCTTGTCGTTGCTGCCGAAGCTCGTGATCCGCTACAGCCGTCTGCTGGACAAGCTCAAGCAGCGCGGCATCGAATGGGTGCAGTTGGACGAGCCGGCCTTGTGCGTCGATCTGCCCGCTGAATGGCTCGACGCGTTTTCCGCCGCGTATGACGTGCTCGGCGCGTCGGGTGTGAAAGTGCTGCTGGCCACGTACTTCGAAAGCGCCGCGGAGCACGCGCCGCGTGTGGCCGCGCTGCCGGTCGCCGGCGTGCATCTCGACCTGGTGCGCGCCCCGCAGCAACTCGACGCGTGGCGCGCGGCCTTGCCCGCGCACGCGGTGTTGTCGGCCGGTGTGATCGATGGCCGCAATATCTGGCGCGCGGATCTCGGCGAGATCGTCGAATCGTTGCAGGCATTGCATGCGGAATTTGGCGAACGGCTGTGGGTTTCGTCGTCGTGCTCGTTGCTGCATGTGCCGGTCTCGCTCGACGCGGAAAAGAAACTCGACGCCGATCTGAAATCCTGGCTCGCCTTCGCCACCGAGAAGCTCGACGAAGTCGCCACGCTCGCCCTCGCCTTGCGCGATCCCGCGGCAGCCGAAGCCACACTCGCCGCCACTGACCGCGCGCTAGAAGCGCGCCGCCACTCCAGCGCGGTGGTCAACGCGCTCGTGCAAAAACGCGTGGCCGCGGTGAGCAGTGCGATGGCCGACCGGCAAAGCCCGTTTGCCGAACGCAATCGTCTGCAGCGCGAAGCGCTCGGTCTGCCGCTCCTGCCGACCACCACGATCGGCTCGTTCCCGCAAACGCCGGCGATCCGCCAGGCGCGTGCCGCTTACAAACGCGGCGAACTGCGCGCGCTCGACTATCTGCAGCGCATGCGCGCCGAGATCGAGATCGCCGTTCGCAAACAGGAAGAGTTAGGTCTCGATGTGCTGGTGCATGGCGAAGCCGAACGCAACGACATGGTCGAATATTTCGGCGAACAGTTGTGGGGCTATGCGTTCACGGAAAACGGCTGGGTGCAGAGCTACGGCTCGCGCTGCGTGAAACCGCCGATCATCTACGGCGATGTCTACCGTCCCGAACCGATGACGGTCGAGACCACGCGTTACGCGCAGTCGCTCACGCAGCGTCTGATGAAAGGCATGCTGACCGGCCCGGTGACGATGCTGCAATGGTCGTTCGTGCGTGACGACCAGCCGCGCTCGAGCACCGCACTGCAACTCGCGCTCGCGATCCGCGACGAAGTCGTGGATCTGGAAAAGGCCGGCATTCGCATCATCCAGATCGACGAACCGGCTTTCCGCGAAGGCTTGCCGTTGCGTCGAGCCGATTGGGCCGCCTATCTGGAATGGGCCACGCGTGTGTTCCGCATTTCCGCAGCGGGCGTCGCCGATCAAACGCAGATTCATACGCATATGTGCTATTCGGAGTTCAACGACATACTGCCGTCGATCGCCGCCATGGATGCCGACGTCATCACCATCGAAACCTCGCGCTCGGCGATGGAACTGCTCGACGGCTTCGGCGCCTTCGCGTATCCGAACGAAATCGGCCCGGGTGTCTACGATATCCACTCGCCGCGCGTGCCGGACGCGCAAGCCATGCAACGTCTGCTGGAACGCGCGTGCGAAGTGATTCCGGCCGAACGCCTGTGGGTCAATCCGGATTGCGGGCTGAAGACGCGCGGCTGGCCGGAAACGGAAGCGGCGCTGACGAATATGGTTCGGGCCGCCAAGGCATTGCGTGCGAAGCTGGCGGCGAGGCAGCCGGATGCATTGACGGCGTAAGAGGATCAGCCGTTGATCTGGCGTTGGTCGCCCATCCGTGCGTTGTTTCGTGTCGCGCGGATGGGTTTTTTCACGTAGACAGGTTCAGTCTTTCGCGTACAGCGTCGAGTCCGCGAAGCCTTCCGCGGCGAGCACCTGTCCGACCAGAATCAACGCGGTCCGCTCGATGGATGTCGACTGCACCCTGCTGACGATGTCGTCGAGCGTGCCGGTGATCTTCTCCTCGTCCGGCCAGCTCGCGCGATAGATCACAGCGATCGGACACGCGCCGCCGTAATGCGGCCGCAATTCGTCGACGATGCGCGCAAGGTGCCGCACGCCGAGGTGAATCGCCATCGTCGCGCGATGGCGGGCGAGGTCGGCCAGTTGTTCGCCTTCGGGCATGCTGGTTTTGCTCGCGAAGCGCGTGAGGATCAGCGTCTGCGAAACGTCGGGCAGCGTGAGTTCGCAACCGAGCGCCGCCGCGCTTGCCGCCGTGGCGGTGACGCCCGGCACGATCTCGTAAGGAATCTTCAGTTCGCGCAGTCTGCGAATCTGTTCACCGATCGCGCCGTACAACGACGGATCGCCGGAATGCACGCGCGCCACATCCTGGCCTTTGGCATACGCCGCCGCGAGCAACGCGATGATCTGATCGAGGTCGAGCTCGGCGGTGTTGACGACCTGCTGCGCCACGTGACCTTCGAGCACCGCGGCCGGCACGAGCGAACCCGCGTACAGGATCACCGGACAGCTGCGCACGAGGCGCTGCCCTTTCACCGTGATCAGTTCCGGGTCGCCAGGACCCGCACCGATAAAAAACACCGTCATTCACTACTCCATGATTCGTTGAGGCCGCATGGCATGCATGCACGATTCAGGCTGCGGCTTGCAGCGCGTCGAGCAGATCTGAAACGCTTTCGAATTCCCGCTCCGCCGCCGGCAACTCAGGTCGGCGCAGCATCACAACTGGCAAACCGCGTTCACGCGCGACTTCGAGTTTCGCCTCGGTTGCGTTGCCGCCACTGTTTTTACTGACGACCACGTCGAATGCTTGCAGCGCGAACAACGCGCGCTCGCCTTCGAGCGTGAACGGACCACGCGCCGCGAGTATCCGCGCACGCGGTGTGTCTGCGTGTGCTTCGAGACAACGCACGATCCAGAACTGATGCGGGGGAATCTCGTCGAGATGCGCGAGCGGCTCGCGGCCGAGCGTGAAGAGCGGCTTTCTGAACGGCGCGAGCGCATCCGTGAGCTCGTTCCAGTTGCCGACCATGCGCCAGTCGTCGCCGGCTTGCGGCTGCCAGGCCGGGCGGCGGAGCGCCCAATACGGCACGCGCATGGCGCGGCTCGCCTGCGCCGCATTCGCGCTGATCTGCGCGGCATAGGGATGTGTCGCGTCGATCACGAGACCAATGCCTTCGCTTTCGATGTAGCGTGCCATGCCTTCGCTGCCGCCGAAGCCGCCCACGCGCACCGTGCACGCCAGATCGTCCGGCACCTTGCCGAGGCCGGCGAGACTATACACGTGATCAGCGCCGAGTTGCCGCGCGATCCGCAGCGCGTCGCCGGTGCCGCCGAGCAGCAGAATCCGCTTCATTGCGCGGCTCCGATCAGCAAGCCCTGGCGGTCGATCGCGAACATTTCGACGTTGACCTGCGGCGGCACGATCTCGCGCGCCACCGCCAGCGCATGCCGGCAGACGATATCGCCGAGCGGCACCTGCTGCGCGCGCGCCAGCGCAACCGCCTGCTGACTTGTGTTGGCCGCGCGGATCGCAGCCTGAAGCGCGTCGTCGGCACCCTGTTCGGCGGCCCATTGCGCGAGCCGTTCGAGGTCGATGCTCGAATTGCGGCTATGCAGGTCGAGATGCCCCGCCGCCAGCTTGCTGAGCTTGCCGAAGCCGCCGCACACGCTCAGGCGCTCGACGGGCGCACGCTTCATATGCTTGAGCACCGCGCCGACGAAGTCGCCCATTTCGATCAATGCGATATCCGGCAGGCCGTAATGCGCGCGCATTGCGTCCTCGCTCGCGTTGCCGGTGCAGGCGGCGAGATGCGTGTAGCCGTTCGCGCGCGCGACGTCGATACCCTGATGGATCGACGCGATATACGCCGAGCAGGAGAAAGGCCGCACGATACCGGTCGTGCCGAGAATCGACAACCCGCCGAGAATGCCGAGGCGCGGGTTCATCGTTTTCAGCGCGAGCGCTTCGCCGCCTTCCACACCGATCGTCACTTCGAAGCCGCCACCATACGCATGCTCCGCCGCGAGTTCGGCGAGATGCTCGGTCATCATTCTGCGCGGCACCGGGTTGATGGCGGGTTCGCCGACCGGCAGCGTCAATCCCGCACGCGTCACCGTGCCGACGCCCGGCCCCGCGCGAAATATCACGCCCGGTTCGGCGACGAGGCGCACGCGAGCGAAGACGACCGCGCCGTGCGTGACGTCGGGATCGTCGCCGGCGTCCTTGACGGTGCCGGCTTCGGCGCCGCCGCTGCCGTTGTCGATCAGGCGGCAGAACACCAGCGGCATTGGCACATGCTGGCCCTTCGGCAACACGATCTCCGCGACCTCGCTGACGACACCCGCGAGCAACAGACGCGCCGCCGCCAGCGACGTCGCGGTGGCGCAACTGCCGGTCGTGTAGCCGCTACGCAGCGGCGCGGGGTGTTCGGGCGTTTCTTCGCGCATCAGGGTTTTTGCGGTGAGTCGGTGTTGGTGGTGCTTGTGCCTTTCGTCGCTTTCGCTTCGTTCGTGACACTCGTGGAGCTCACGGCGTTCGTGGCACTCTTGGCGTTCGCGTCGTTCTTGGCGTTCGTGCCGGTCTTAACGTTGGTAGCGTTCGTGAAACTCTCGGCAGTCGCGGCGTCAATCGCGTTAGCGGTTCCAGCGGCGTTCACGTCCCCGCCCCCGACCGGCTTCGTCACCTCCAACAGCGTAATCGGCAACGCCTGCCGCCACGTATCGAAACCGCCGAGCGGTTGCGCATCCGCCAACGCGATCCGCGTCAACGTCCCGCCATGCCGCTCGCGCCATGCCACCAACGCCGCCTCGCCTTGCAACGTGACCGCATTGGCGACCAGCCGGCCGCCTTCGCGCAGCCTGGCCCAGCAAGCCTCCAGCACGCCCGGCGCCGTCGCGCCGCCGCCGATGAACACGGCGTCCGGCACCGGCAACCCCTGCAGCGCTTCAGGCGCGCGGCCCGCTACGAGTTGCAGTCCCGGCACGCCCAACGCGTCGCGATTGTGTTCGATAAAGCGTTGCCGCTCCGCGTGTCCTTCAATAGCGATCGCGCGGCAGGTGGCATGCGCGCGCATCCATTCGATGCCGATCGAGCCGCTGCCCGCGCCCACGTCCCACAGCAATTCGCCCGGCGTCGGCGCGAGGCGCGCGAGCGTGATCGCGCGCACGTCCCGCTTGGTCAACTGGCCGTCGTGGCGAAAGGCGTCGTCGGGCAAACCGCAGGTCAGCGGCAGACGCGGCGCGCCTTCAGTGGCACGGCAGTCGAGCGCGATCAGGTTCAGCGCGGCCACCTCGGCCGCGGACCACTGATCCGCGCGGCCGTCGATGCGCCGTTCCAACTCGCCGCCCAGGTGTTCCAGCACGCTCATGCGGGTCGCCCCGAAACCGCGTGCATTCAGTAGTTCCGCGAGCGCCGCGGGCGTGCGGCCGTCCGCGCTCAGCACGAACAGGCGCGCGCCGTCGTGCAGATGCGCGTTCAGCGTGGGCAACGGCCGGCCCACTAGCGACACCGTCGCGACGTCCTGCAACGGCCAGCCGAGGCGCGCGGCCGCGAGCGACAACGACGAGGGCGCGGGCAGCACCCGCAACTCCCCCGCCGGCAATTGCCGCGCGAGCGTCGCGCCGACGCCGAACAGCATCGGGTCGCCGCTCGCCAGCACGCACACGGCGCCACCGCGCTCGGCGAGCAGCGGCGCGAGATCGAACGGACGCGGCCACGCGGCACGGCGCGCGGCGAGGCGCGCGGGCAGCATCGCCAGATGGCGTTCGCCGCCGTACACCACTGATGCTTCCAGCAAAGCACGCCGCGCGGGCCTTCCCAAACCGGCGAAGCCGTCGTCACCTATGCCCACCACCGTCAGCCACGCCGGCATGCATCCGTCCTCATTCTGTGTCTTCAAATAATGCGCTGTGCCACGCCGATCAAAGCGTCCAGCCTCGTTGTGCTGTTCGAAAAAAGGCATAATACAGCCGCCGGTGCCCTTCGGGGCCGAAGAGGGAACACAGTGCCGCTGTGGCTGCCCCCGCAACTGTATGCAGCGAGTCCGCCTGCGCTCCGCGCCACTGGTTCGACCGGGAAGGCCGCGGCGGACCACGACCTGCCAGCCAGGAGACCTGCCGGCGAGACTGTTCGTGCCAGCCAACATCGGGCGGGGTGTACCGATGCCGCAGCAATGCCCGCCTCGCGGCTTGCTCGGGCCGTCGCGCGACGCTAAACCCGGTGTCCGTCTTGAATCAAGCTTCGCCTTCCACCGTTTTGTCCGACGCGGCTCTCACGCTGCGGCCCTCGGCGTGTCCGGGGCTGCTGCGCATCGTCGCCGCGCGCGACGGCGGGATTTGCCGGATCAAGTTGCCCGGCGGTGAGTTGAGCGCGGCGCAGGCTCGGGCGATCGCGCAGGCCAGCGCGCGGTACGCGGCCGGGGTGATCGGGCTGACCAATCGGGCGAATGTGCAGGTGCGTGGGGTGAAGCACGGTGACGAGGCGGCGTTGATTGCGGCTTTGGTCGATGCGGGTCTCGGGCCGATGCCGGCGACCGGCGCGGGGAACGCTGCGGATAGGACGGTGGCGGATAACGCTGTGGAGACGGGGATAGCGGACGCCGTGGATGCGGAAGGCGAGAACGCGACGGATGCAACCATCGCGAACGCAGTGAATACGGAAGCTGAGAGCGAGAGCGCTGCGGACGCACTCGCCGCAACCGCAACCGCAGCCGCAGCCGCAGCCGACGACGTGCGCAACGTAATGATCAGCCCCGCTGCCGGACGCGATCCGTACGCACTGTTCGACACGCGCCCGCTGTGCGCCGAGTTGCTCACGATGCTACAAAGCGAAGCGCGTTTCGCGGCGCTATCGCCGAAATTCGCGCTGCTGCTGGACGGCGGCGAGCGGCTCGCGAGAGTGGATCATCCGCATGACGTGTGGCTGGCGGCATCGCAAGAGGCGGATGGCGTGCGGTTCGTGTTCGGGTTGGCGGGTTGTCCGCCTGTTAGCGAGTCTGCTGGCCCTTTAGCACACAACGAGCGCATCGCACCGGACAAGCCCCACGCAGACGGCACAGGCGCATTAGCCGCGATACTTCCATCGCAAGTCACCGCACTAGTCCGCGCGCTGCTCCTCACATTCCTCGACCTCGCTGCCGCCGACGCCACGCGCATGCGCCATCTGCTAGCCGCGCATTCCGTCGATGCGTTACTGCATCACGCTCAGCGATATCTCGACTTCCCGCTGACGCAAAACGCGAAGCTGGCCAAGTGGCATCGCGTTGCACCAGCCGACGCCAGACTCCGCCTCGGCGCCCACGCTCAACGCGTGCCCGAAACCTGGCACGTCGGCGGCCAGCCGTCGCTCGGACGCCTCGACGCCGATACCCTTAACGGCCTCGCGACACTTTCGCAACAACACGGCAACGGCACGCTTCGCCTAACACCCTGGCAAAGCGTGCTGCTACCCGACATCGCCACGCATACCGTTCCGGCTGTGCTGTCCGCCCTAAACACGCTCGGTCTCGCCTGCGATCCCGCGCAAGCCATCACGCGCCTGATCGCGTGCGCGGGATCAACCGGCTGCGCGAAGGGCCTCGCCGACACCAAATCCGACGCGCTGCGCCTCGCGGCCCGCCTGCCTGCGGACGTCGACGTGCATCTGAGCGGCTGCTCGCGCTCGTGCGCCGCCGCGCATTGCGCACCGTACACGCTGCTCGGAGCCGCGCCCGGCCTCTATGACCTTTATCGACGCGACGGCCAGCCCGGTTTCGGCCAGTGCGTCGCGCGCCAACTGACAATCGGCCAGGCCGCCGACATGCTCGAACGCCTCGCCCGGAGTGACACCGATGCTTGATTACATTCGCGACGGTCAGGAGATCTATCGCCAATCCTTCGCGACGATTCGCGCGGAGGCCGACTTGTCGCGCATTCCCGCCGACCTCGAGAAACTCGCGGTGCGCGTGATCCACGCGTGCGGCATGGTCGACGTGATCGACGATCTGCAATCGTCCGCAGGCGCGGGCGCAGCGGGCCGCGCGGCGCTCGCGCAAGGCGCGCCGATCCTGTGCGATGCCGGCATGGTCGCGCAAGGCATCACGCGTGCGCGGCTGCCGGCGCACAACGAAGTCATCTGTACGCTCGCGCATCCGGACGTGCCGTCGCTCGCACGCGAACTCGGCAATACACGCTCGGCGGCGGCGCTCGAATTGTGGCGGCCACATCTGGGGGGCAGCGTCGTGGTGATCGGCAATGCGCCGACCGCCCTCTTTCATCTGCTCGATATGCTCGACGCCGGTGCGCCCAAACCCGCGCTGATTCTCGGCTTTCCAGTGGGTTTTGTCGGCGCGGCCGAATCCAAAGCCATGCTCGCGGACGACAGCCGCGGCGTGCCCTACGTGGTGGTGCATGGCCGGCGCGGCGGCAGCGCGATGGCGGCAGCCGCGGTGAACGCGCTGGCCACGGAGGTCGAATAAATGACGGCGCAAGGACGTTTGTTCGGACTCGGCGTCGGCCCCGGCGACCCGGAACTCATCACACTGAAAGCGCTGCGTTTGCTGAAGGCGTCGCCGGTGGTCGCGTACTTCGTCGCCAAGGGCAAGAAAGGCAACGCGTTCAGCATCATCGAGGCGCACTTGCACGACGCGCAGCAGCATCTGCCGCTGGTGTATCCCGTCACGACGGAGGCGCTCGAACCGCCGCTTTCGTATGAAGCGATCATCGCCGACTTCTACGACACCGCCGCGGAGGTCGTCGCCGCTCACCTCGATGCGGGCCGCGACGTCGCGGTGATCTGCGAGGGCGATCCGTTCTTCTACGGCTCGTACATGTATCTGCACGACCGCCTTGCGGCGCGCTACGAAAGCGAAGTGGTGCCCGGCGTCTGCTCGATGCTCGGCGGCGCCGCCGTGCTCGGCGCGCCGCTGGTGTATCGCAACCAGAGCCTGTCGGTGCTCTCGGGCGTGTTGCCGGAAGACGAACTGCGCCGGCGTCTCGCCGATGCCGACGCCGCCGTCGTGATGAAACTCGGCCGCAACTTCGACAAGGTGCGGCGCGTGCTCGGCGAACTCGGTCTCGCGGACCGCGCGCTCTACGTCGAACGCGCAACGATGGGCAATCAACGCATCGTGCCGCTCGCCGAAGTGGATCCGATGGCGTCGCCGTATTTCTCGTTGCTCGTGGTGCCGGGGGAAAAATGGCAAGGATAAGCGCGCCCGCGATCGTGATTCTCGGCACGGGCGCGTTGGCGACGGCGCGGCGCATTCAGGCGTTGTATGCCGGCAGCCAGGTGCATGCGTTGCAAGGACGCGTCGAAGCGGACGTGTCGTATAACGAACTCGGCGCGCATCTGCGGGAACTGTATGCGCGCGGCACGCCGATCGTCGCGTTGTGCGCGACAGGGATCGTGATTCGTTGCCTCGCGCCATCGTTGTCGAACAAGGGCGTCGAGCCGCCGGTGCTGGCCGCTGCCGAAGACGGCAGCGCGGTCGTGCCGCTGCTCGGCGGTCTCGCCGGCGTCAACCTGATGGCGCGCGAAATTGCCGCGATGCTGGCCGTGCCGGCCGCCATCACGACGAGCGGCGAATTGCGTTTCGGCACCTGCGTGCTCAATCCGCCCGACGGCTATACGCTCGCCGACATCGGCCAAGGCAAGCGCTTCGTGTCGGACCTTCTGGCCGGCGAAAGCACGCGCATCGAAGGCGAAGCGCCGTGGCTCGACGACACGCAACTACCCCGCTCCGCCTCGGCGCGTCTTGCGATTCGCGTGACGCCGCGAGCATGGGACGGACGCGAGGATGAACTGGTGATTCATCCTCGCAGCGTGGTCGCGGCGGTGACGGGCGTGGATGGCGACATCGTGGCGCGCGTGCGCGAGGCACTGGACTCGCATGGTCTCGCGCCGCTGTCGCTCGCGGCCTTGCTGGCATCCTCTGATCGCATGGCGGACCCGGCACTTGCCGAAGCCGCGGCGAACCTGGACGTGCCCTTGTGTTTCGCGCTGGCACGCCCCGAAGATGGCGAGCCGCCTGCCAACCTGCTGCACGCCGCGCTGCGCATTCCCTATGAGACGTTGCACAACGATGCAGTTGCAGGCGTCGCGCTGGCGTTGGCGCCGCTCGCCATCGATGCGGACACGATCGGCCGCAAGCGTGGCCGCCTGACCGTGATCGGTCTCGGGCCCGGCAGCGCCGATCTGATGGTGCCGGCCGCTCGCACGGCGCTCAACGTTGCCACCGATATTCTCGGCTACGACACCTACGTAAAGATGGCCGGCCCGTTGCGCGCCGACCAGCGCGTTCACGGCACGGACAATCGCGAGGAAATGCAACGCGCGCGGCATGCGTTCGAACTGGCGAGCGAGGGACGCGCGGTGGTCATGGTGTCCTCGGGCGATCCGGGGGTGTTCGCGATGGCGGCGGCGGCACTCGAAGCGCTGGAGTCGTCGGATAACGCGGATTGGGCGGCGGTCGAACTAAAGATCGTGCCTGGTGTATCGGCGGCGATGGCAACGGCGGCGCAAGCAGGTGCGCCGTTGGGTCACGACTTCTGCATGCTGTCGCTGTCCGACAATCTGAAGCCTTGGACGATTATCGAAAAGCGTCTGAGGCATGCCGCCGAAGCGGATCTGGTGATGGCGTTCTATAACCCGATTTCGCGCGCACGGCCATGGCAACTGGATAAAGCGCTGGACATCGTACGGGAGTATCGTGCGGCGCAAACTCAGGTTGTGCTGGGCCGAGACATCGGTCGACCCGGCAGCACGCTGAGGACGATCACGCTAGGCGAACTGCGCTCGTCCGATGTGGATATGCGGACGATGGTGATCGTGGGGTCGTCGACGACGCGGCGGTTTGGCAACGCGGCCGAAGGTCGTGAGTGGGTTTATACGCCTCGGTGGTATGAGTGAGTGGGCAGGCGGTGGTTATGGTGTTTTTCTGTGTATGAACCGGCGCGTAGCGATACAGCACGAAATAAGAAGCACGCCGACGCATAGCGTTGCTATCGCCCAATAAAGGTTGACGGCGAAGTACGTCAAATCGTCGTCGATATCGGAACCATCGCTTTGCCCCTTGAATGATTGATACGATTTTATAAACGCTTTGACAGGAACGGGGATGTCGACAGTGTATTTAGTGAACAGGAGCGAAACGTACCAGCCAAGATCGCAACTGACCACGAATGCGAGTAAAGACATGACAAGCATGACAAAAAAAGGCAGTCTGGGAATTGCTTGACCGTTTTTTCTTGCCATGAAATAGCGAGACAACCACCGTTTGACTCCGGCCAGTCCCAACGCAAACAGCAATGTAGCAATCAGCCAGTAGAGCAGCAACGCGAGCACTTCCATATCGATAGGATTTGCGAGATAGTCGGCGCGAGTGTAGTGCAACCAGAAACTGATAAACGCTTCCACACTGTCCGGCGTCTCGATAAGAACGAAGTCAACAAGATATGTTGACCGCCACCCTTCCACTGCCGATATCAATATCAAAGCGATGTAAGCCGAAAAATCGATTGCGAATCGCTTGTTCATATCACATCAACAGTTCCATAAGCTCGCAAAGCTGTCCCTGGCACAGGCACGGTCTGTCCTCGCAAACGTATGAATGTCTGAAGTCGATCGAATTCGTATTGACGCTCAACCGTGATGCATCCGTGACTCAGCCCGAGCCGCCCGACCGGATGCAACCGGAAGTTGCCGCGCTTGATGCCATTAACGTTGGTCGTGTCCCCAGTCGCTGGATTCCAGAGCATGAACCATTTTTGACGGTCGGTGGAACTGAAGCCGTGCGCATCCCACCAATCGTAAAGAAAACCTATGTACCCGCCTGACTGGCGGTCGACGAGATAATAGGTCCCTTTCGGAATCGGCCCAACGTTTTCCACGGCCGTGTCATCAGGGTTATCTCTGCCATGACCAGTTCCCGAGAAGGCGGCAACAGACGCGGTCCCCTCGCACGAAAAAACAGAGTCTGCTTTCCCATTAAGAACAAAAGTACATTTAACCGGCATCTCCTCTTCCCCCGCCCGGTCACTTCGTAATGTTGTTCTTGATATACAGTGTCGCGGTCACCGCACCGCCGCTTCCTCCTTGGGCGTTTTGCACGAAGTACTCATGCTTCATCGTAGAAAAAGACAGATGAACATCTTCGTGGCACTCGTCGCCGCCGCCGATCGGCTCGACCTGAGTAATGACCACGTCGTACATCGTGATCATCAGGTATTCGAACGGCACTCCCCCGGCCTTGCGCACGGTCAGTTTCACCTGGTCAATATGCTTGCCGGTGAAGCAATATCTGGCCAGATTCGGACTCGCACGGTCCAGCTTGTGCGTGAACTCCAGATCTGAAACGGTGGCCTTGCCCGCGCCACCGCCGGAGCCCGACATCATGGTTGCATCCTGTGAAACCTTCCAGCGCCAACCGATTACGTCGATTTCGTTCAGATGCGAGGCGTCCTGCGATTCGCCGTCGCAGCCGTTAATCTTGATGAACGTGTCTTGAGCCATTGACCACCCCCGTGACATTTGCGACTGTTCAGACGGTCGTCACGCGGACAGGCATAAGCATTCGACACAAGCAGATTTGACTACTGTTGGCAAAAGGCGCAGACCGCAGCGAAGACTCGAATCAGTAGTGTCGGGGGAAATGACGACTGACGGAGATGCGATCTTTCTGCAAATGTGCGTGGATTTACGCAAATTCATCGGCCGCATGCCACGATTCATGCGGTCTGGCTAGTTCATCCCGACACCGTGCTCGCCTGGCCCGGCGCCTAAGCCGCCACCTTCAGATCCTCAATCGACCGCTGCCTCACGCCGAGATCGTCCCACAGCTCCGGGTGGCACGTGAACACCAGGATCTGATGCCGCGTGGCCGCGTCGATCAGCGCGCGCTTGATCGCATCGCGCCGCGCGGCATCGGTATGCACGGCGGCATCGTCGAGCATGAGCAAGGTCGGCCGGCCCGACGCCTTCAGCAGATCCGCATACGCGAGCCGAGTCAGAATGCCGAGTTGTTCGCGCGTACCGAAGCTCAGCGCATCGAGCGTGTCCGCGCGGCCGAAGCGGTCCAGCGTGGCGGGACTCAGATCGTCGCCGAGCGCGATCGTCGACTGCGGAAAAATCCGCTTCAGATAATGCCCCAGCCGTTCGGTCAACGGCGCGCGCAATTGCGCCACCGCGGCATCGCGTTCGTCGACCAGCACTTCGTCGAGCAGACTCAACGCGCTCGCGCGCAAGCCGAGTTCATCCTTGCGCCGCGTGGCCTGCTCGACCTTGGCCTCGACCGCCGCCAGACGCTCGCCGAGACCGGACGCGCCGACCGTCTCCAGTTGACTGCGCAATCCCGCGATCTTCACTTGCCGATCGTTCTGCTCGCCGCGCGCAAGTTCCGCCGACGCGCGATAGCGCTTCGCCTCAGCCGCCGGATCGTCGAGGCGCGCTGCTTCCAGTTCGCGCTCGCGCCCTTCGCGCTGCTTGCGCAATGCCTCGACCTGCACGCGTTGCTCGACGATTTTCGTCTGCCACTGCGCGCGATTGCGGCGGAACGCTTCGTCGTTCAACTGCGCTTCCTTGCGCTGCAACTGAGCCGCGAGTGATTCCTCATTCGCCATGCCGGTCGATTTTTTATCGGCCGCCTGGGTCAGCACTTTGCGCGCGGCCTCCAACGCGTCGCGCGCGATCTCGGCGTTGCGGCGCGCTTCGTCGAGCGGCGGCGCAGCCGACACGTCGGGCAGACCCGCGAGCCGCTCGTTGGCGGCCTGCATGCGCGCCGCGGCCGTTGCCGACGCCGCGCGCAACACCTCGATGCCTTGCGGCGCGTGCACGTCGAGAATCTTCGCCTGGCTTTTCTGCTGCGCGACCGCAGCCTTCCAACGCTCGTGCCTCGACTCGCCCTCGGCGAGCGAGGCGACGCCAAGCGCTTGCAACAATTGCGCATGCTGGGCTTCGAGCGACGCGAGTTCGGCCAAGCGCGCCGGCAGATCGGAGACGCCCGGAATCACCTGCAAGTCGCCTAACGTGCCGAGACTGATCCGCTTCTCCTCGTCCAGACGCAGCACGCCTGCGCCGCTCAGCGGCTCATCGTTGACCGTGATCGCGCCGTTCAACCGGTATTCGATGCGCGTCATCGCGGCTTCGGTGCGGGCGCGCAGCACGCTCAACTCGCTGCCGAGCGAGGCAAGCCGCTTCAGTTTCGCCTCGTCGATTTCGAGTGTGGCCGCCTCGCGCGCGGCTTCGAGCACGGCGTCGTTCGCTTTGCTGGCGGCGGCGATCGATGCTTCGAGCCGCTCGCTCTCAGCGCGATAGAGTCCGATCTGGCTACGCAGATCGGACGCGGTCACTGCCGCGTTGGCCAGTTCGAGCGCGCGGCTGGCATCGGCGAAAGCCTGCTCGAATTGCGTCACGCTGGAGACTGCCTGCCCGTGCTCAGCCTGGACCGCCGCCACGCTCGCCCGCAGTGCGTCGAGTTGCTGGCGCTCGCGCGCGACGGCCGCTTCCAGTTCGAGCGCGTTCTGCTCCTGTTGCAACGGCAGCGCCAGTTCGGCTTCGCTCGCCTTCAGCGACTGCTCAAGTCCTTGCAGGCTGCCCTCGAGTTGCACGACGGCATCGGCGCGTAACTGCGCCTGCAACGCCTTCTGCTCGTGAAGCTCCCACGGACGCTTGCGCTGGGTATCGTCGAAAGCTTGCTGCTGCGCGGCGAGACTCGCAATGCTCGCCTCGAACTGTTGACGCTGCTGTTCAAGATCCCCACGCTCTTCGATCAACCTGGCCAGCGCCTGCTCCGCCTCGGCCAGCGGCCCAGTCGACTTCTGCGTGCGCGCGGTGAGCAGTTGCCGAAGCTCACGCTGCACGGCGGCGATCAGCGCATCTTCGCCCGCCGATTCGCGGCTGCCCGAGAGTTGCGACAGCGCATCGCGCAGATACTGCGCCGCGTGACCGGTGGAATCGCGCATCTCCTGCGTGCTGCCTTGCTGCACCCACAACAAACCGGGAACGCCCGCGTTCTCGGCCTTCAACGGCCCACGCGCGGCGCGTGAAAAACCGAGTAAAGCCGCGAGCCTGTCTTCGGCTTCATCTTCGCCGAACGCGCTCTGGCCGATCTTCAGCTCGCAGCGCTGCCGCGTGACGAACTGCTTCGACAATCGGCACGCCGTGCCGTCCAGATCGAAACTCACTTCGACCGACGGCTGTCCGCTCGCCTTGCCCCACGGCAACAGGTCTTTCAGATGCGAGGCCTTGTAGCGCTCCAGAAACACGGCGCGTACGGCTTCGGCAATGGTGCTCTTGCCGGCCTCGTTCGGACCGACAAAGAGATTCAACCCAGGCTGCAGATCGTCGATGACGAGCTTGCCGGTGAACTGCTTGAATTCCTGAATCGCAATACTTTGCAGCTTCATGCGGACCTCGCTTCGCGCGGCAATTCACGTTGAAAACGCGCCAGAAGCAGCAATGCCTCGGCCGCGCGCTTGACCTCTTGCGGGTCGGACTGCGGGTCTTCCTGCAAGCCACGCAGACGCGCCACCACCTTAGCGAGGTAGCCGCTTTGCGCGCCGAGTTCGGCGAGGTCGTCGTCGGTGGGCAGCACTTGCAGGCCGCTCAGGTCGACGCGCAAGGCCCGCACGCGGGCTCGCGCTTCTTCCACCGCGACGTGAAGCGCTTCGGCGTCGGCCAGCGCGGCCGTGCCTTCGACCGTCACGCGCAGCACGTCGTGGCTGCCCAGCGTGGCGAGGCGCGCCTTCAGCGTATCCACATCGGTCGGCACGGCGATGGTTTCGTCCCAGCGATGCCATTGATATTGACCGACCCGCACCGGCTCGACCACCGGCGACGCGCCCGGCTCGCTCAGCGTGACGTCGAGCATGAAACCGGGATCGTTGGCGCGGAAGCGGTCCTGCTCGTGCGTGCCGGCATACCAGATGCGCTCATCGACACGCAGATGGCCGTGCCAGTCGCCGAGCGCCAGATAGTCCAGACGCGCACTCGCGGCACGCGACGGTGCGAGCGGATTCGACGAGTCGATGCCTTCCTGCAGAATCCCACTCACGCTGCCGTGCGCGAGCCCGATGCGGTGATAGCCGGGCGGCGTCTCCGTCGTATCGAAGAAACCGGTGGTGTCGTCATACGTGATGCGTTGCGTGAGCGGCGCGCATAGCAGCGCGCAGCGGCACTCGTCCAGCAGCACCACGCCGGGTTCGAGCACCAGGCGCACATTCGGCGCGACGCAGTTCAGGCGCTGCGCGCGGGTCCACACGCTCTCGACGAGCGCGGCGTCGTGATTACCCGGCAGCATGATCCACGGCCCGGTGAAGGCTTGCAGCGCGCCGAACAGACGGCGGATCACCGTGTCCGAGACCGTTTGCAGATCGAATACGTCGCCGGCCACGAGCACCGCGTCGACCTTGCGCGCGGCGGCTTCTCCGGCGATCCGGCGCACGGTCTCGAAACGCGCCTCGGCAAGATGCGCCGCTTCGTCCGGCTCGAACTGGCCGAATTGCGTGCCGATCTGCCAGTCCGCGGTGTGCAGAAACCTGATCACTGTGCCTCCCTTCCATTCAATTGCAATCTGCCTCGCCGGGCAAGGCGGTGCAGTCTAACCGCAGATGTTACCGTGCCCACGCGGCAAAGCTAGCCCTTGACGGCCAGCGCGGCGTGGCCCATGCGCTGACGAGCGGCGCTACACTCGCGTTTCCGGACGCGCGAGCCAAGCGCTCCACATTATTTCAATCGACCTCGACCCGCTGCCCTACCGCCGATGAACAAAGCAATCGAACTGAAGAAGGCCAAGCGCACGCCGTTACTGCTGTTGCTCGCCGCCGCCTGCGTTTTCGTGGTGACCGCGTTCATGCCGCGCGGCATCTGGGTGGACGGCATCAAGGCGATCGCCGAGGCCGCGATGGTGGGCGCACTCGCCGACTGGTTCGCGGTGGTCGCCCTGTTTCGCCGCGTGCCGATCCCGATCGTCTCCGCGCACACCGCGATCATTCCGAGGAACAAGCACAAGATCGCCGACAACCTCGCGGTGTTCGTGCAGGACAAGTTTCTGGATGTGCCTTCGCTAGTCGGCCTGATCCAGAAGCACGATCCGGCGCGCAGCATCACCGGCTGGCTGACGCAGCCGGCCAACACCGCGCGTTTGGGCGACTACGTCGTCAAGCTCACCAGCGGCATTCTGGAATTGACCGACGACGTGCGTATCCAGGTCTTCATCAAGGACGCGCTGCGCGACGTGCTGGCCAAGGTGGATCTGTCGCAATCGATGGGCGCGATTCTCGACACGCTCACCAAAGACGGCCGTCATCAGGAACTGCTCGACGCCGGCATCGAACAGGTGGTGGCGCTGCTGCGCGAACCGCATGCGCGCGAGTTCATCGCCGAACGGATCGTCGACTGGGTGAAAAGCGAGTACCCAACGATCGAAAAGATTCTGCCTTCGGCATGGCTCGGCGAGAAAGGCGCCGAAGCCATCGCCAAGGCAGTGAACCGCATGCTCGAACAGATCAGCGAGAACCCCACCCATCAGTTGCGCCAGAAGTTCGACGACGCCGCGCACAAGCTGATCGTCAAGCTCAAAACCGATCCCGCGTTCCTGCAAAAAGGCGAGGAGCTGAAGCGCTATCTGGTGGAAGGCGACGCGCTCAGTTCGTATGTGAAAGACATGTGGGGCGAATTGCGCGCGTGGCTCAAGCGCGATCTGCAAAGCAGCGACTCGGCGCTGCATGCACGCGTGGTGGCGATGGGCCAATGGGTCGGCCGCGAACTCGTGCACGATCCGGCGTTGCGCCAGTCGCTCAATGACCACCTTGAGGAAGCCGCACGCGCGATGGCGCCGGACTTCGCGCAGTTCCTGACGCGCCATATCAGCGACACCGTCAAGAACTGGGACTCGCACGAGATGTCACGGCAGATCGAACTGAACATTGGTAAGGATCTGCAATACATCCGCATCAACGGGACGATTGTCGGCGGCTTTATCGGCCTGCTGCTGTATGCGAGCTCGCAATTGCTCGGCTTGCTGCGTCTGCACATGGGCTGAGCAATAGGCCGTCCTGCGTCAAAGCGCCTACAATCCGGGCATATGAATTGCTCATGCGTATGGCCCGGACTCCCTCAATGTGTCCGCGAGCGGCGAGCATAAGAACGACAGCGCGTCTCAATCGGAAAGTGTGCTCATGAAAATATCCTTACCGCCGCACGGGCGGCCAAACCGCGTTTACCCGCCGGGCACGCCCAGTCTGCATGGCCTCGCGTCGGTGATTACCGGCGTGGTGGTGGTGTGCGGGTTGTACTTCGGCCGCGCGGTGTTGATCCCGATCACGCTCTCGGTGTTGCTCAGCTTCCTGCTCGCTCCGCTCGTGCAGATGTTGCGGCGTTTCCATATGGGGCAACTGCCGTCGATCTTCATCGCCGTGTTGTTCGCATTGGCCAGCCTGCTCGCGGTGGGTGCGCTGATCGGTGCGCAACTGGTGCAACTCGCGGCCGATCTGCCGCAGTATCAGGAGGCGATCGAGCAGAAAATCGAAACGGTCCAGGAGAAAACCGTCGGCCGCGCCGATTCGCTGATGAGCCGCGCCGCCGTCGCCTTGCAGCGCGTGGCCCCGCCCAAGCCGAACCCGCCGCGGCCCACCGGACGCGCCGCGCGCAATGCGCCCGCCGTGCCGCAGCAGGTCGAAGTGCACGAGCCGTCGCCCACGCCGATGCAACTCGCGCAACGCGCGTTGTCGCCGGCCATCGCGCCGATTGAAACGACCTTTATCGTGCTGGTCGTGACGATTTTCATCCTGCTGCAACGCGAAGATTTACGCGACCGTTTGATCAGTCTGTTCGGCTCGCGCGATCTGCACCGCACC
The DNA here is from genome assembly GCF_046030175.1 of Paraburkholderia sp. RL17-373-BIF-A. Classification (NCBI taxonomy): domain Bacteria; kingdom Pseudomonadati; phylum Pseudomonadota; class Betaproteobacteria; order Burkholderiales; family Burkholderiaceae; genus Paraburkholderia; species Paraburkholderia sp. RL17-373-BIF-A. The sequence goes on along the minus strand of NZ_JARESO010000042.1, from coordinate 17,112 downwards.
ACCACCGCGATCAACGACGCCGCCGTGCGCCTCTCCCGCTACTTCGTCGCGCAACTCGGTGTGAATCTGAGCGCGGGCGGCGTAATCGCTATCGGTCTGGCCATCATCGGCGTGCCGGGTGCGCTGCTGTTCGGGGTGATCGCCGCGTTGCTGCGCTTCGTGCCGTATATCGGCATCTGGATCGCCGCGATTCTTGCCGTGTTCCTCGCGGCCGCGATTCAGCCGCAATGGACCATGGCGGTCTATACGCTGATCCTGTTCATCGTCGTCGATGTGGTGGCCGGGCAGATCGCCGAGCCGCTGCTGTATGGCCACCGCTCCGGCCTGTCGCCGCTCGCGGTGGTGGTGGCGGCGATTTTCTGGAGCTGGCTGTGGGGGCCGGTCGGCCTCGTGCTGTCGACGCCGCTCACGTTGTGCGTGGTCACGCTGGGCCGCTACGCCGACCGCCTGAACTTTCTCACGGTGCTGCTGGGCGATCAGCCCGCGCTCACGCCCGCGCAGAACTTCTATCAGCGGCTGCTCGCGGACGATCCGCACGAGGCCATCGTGCAGGCGGAGCGCCTGTTGCGCGAGATGTCGCTGATCGACTACTACGACAAGGTCGCGCTCGAAGGCCTCAAGCTCGCCCGCAACGACGCGATGCGCGGCGTGCTGATGCCGGACCAGTTGCAGCGTATCAACGACGCGCTGGTGGACATCGTCGAAAACCTGGAAATCGCGGACGGCTTGCCGGACCGCCTCGCGCGCAGCGAACCCGCCGACACCGCGAGCGCGCTGCTCGCTTCGGCCTCGGCCGATCTTTCCGAGCGCCACGATAGCCACATTTCAGCGCAGCCACAGATGCGCCGTGAAACCGAAAAAACGTCCGTGCTGTGCGTACCCGGACGCGGTTCGTTCGACGAAGTCACCACCGCGATCGCCGTGCAGTTGCTCGGCCGCCAGGGCCTCGCGCCGATGATGGCCACGCACTCGGGCTATCGCAGCGCACGCGCCGACGAACCGAGCTTCAAGGACGCGCCGATCATCTGCATCGTCTCGCTCGATGCGCCGGAATCGCCGCCGTATCTGCGCAACATGCTGCGGCGCACGCGCGAATGGCGGCCGCGGGCGACGCTGGTGGTCGGCGTCGGCGGCGCGCCGGAAGGCGGGCCGGAGGCGGGCGCAACCGGCGCTTCGCACGCGGCCCCCACCTTCCGCGCGATGATCGAGGAATGCCAGGCGGCCTCGAGCCTGCAGCATGCGCGCCAGCCATCGCATGTGGGCGGAGCGGACTGAGAGCCTGCTTCGCCGCCACGGCCTTGCCCCGCTCTTTGTACCCAAAATGAGGACAGCCGCACCCGCGCCCTCCTTCATACTTCGTTATCGATTCGCACCGCCTTGAAGAGCTAACCAGCCCCGGCGGGCAATTCCCGGCATCGAAGATCCAGGAGACACGCATGAGCCGCCCCTTCAAACCCTATCCGTTTTCGCCTCGTTACTATGAGGGCGTGGTGCCATCGCTCGTCGACGGGCGCGACCCGCTCAGGCGGTCCGTGGCGATCGTCGGCGGCGGGCCGGTCGGCATGACGCTGGCGCTCGCGCTGGCTCGCCAGGGCGTGCGCTCGGTGCTGATCGAAGCCGACGACGGCGTGTGCACCGGCAGCCGCGCGATCTGCATCTCGCGGCGCAGTCTGGAGATATTCAAGCGACTCGGCGTCGTGCAAGGCTTCCTGCAAAAAGGCTTGCCGTGGACGGGCGGCCGCAGCTTCTACCGCGACACCGAAGTGTTCCGCTTCGCCATGCATCAGGACGACGAGCAATCGCTGCCGCCGATGATCAACATCGCGCAATACCAGATCGAACAGTTGCTGCTCGACGAGGTGGAACGGCATGCCGATCTGATCGAGATCCGCTGGCAGACGCGCGTGACCGGCATCGAACAGCACGCGGCGGAAGGCAGCCGCGGGAACCTGGAAAGCACGGGCGAGGCGACGCTCGGGCTGCGCACCGGCGACACGGCATGGCAGATGCACGCCGACTGGGTGGTCGCCTGCGACGGCGGCCGCAGCACGATCCGCGAGGCGCTCGGCCTCAAGCTCACCGGCACCACATATGAAGGCCGCTACGTGATCGTGGACATCGAACTGGACAGCGCACGCGCCACCGAGCGTCTCGCGTATTTCGATCCGCCCTCCAACCCCGGCTCGACGGTGCTGGTGCACAAGCAGCCCGACAACGTCTGGCGCATCGACTATCAGCTTCGCGACGACGAAGATCCGGAAGCCGCCGTGCAGCCCGAGAACGTCATGCCGCGCGTGCAGAGCGTGCTCGATTCCATGGGCGAAACCGGCGCATGGTCGCCGATCTGGATCACCGTCTACAAGGCCAACGCGCTAACGCTCGGACGCTACCGGCACGGCCCGGTGCTGTTCGCGGGCGACGCCGCGCATCTCGTGCCGATTTTCGGCGTGCGCGGCGCCAATTCCGGTATCGACGACGCGGACAACCTCGGCTGGAAACTGGCCTGCGTGGTGAACGGCGTGGCATCGCCGCGACTGCTCGACAGTTACAGCGACGAGCGCGTGTTCGCGGCACGCGAGAACCTGAGCTACGGCATGAAGAGCACGGAGTTCATGGCGCCGCCCTCATTCGCCTTCGATCTGATGCGCCAGGCGGTGCTCGGCCTCGCCGAGCATCACGCGGCTGTGCGTCCGCTGATCAATCCTCGGCAGACACATGCGATTGCCTATGTGAAGTCGCCACTCAACGAAGCCGCGGGCGACGTGGCCGATGCTTTCAAGCAAGGCCCGGCGCCTGGCATGGTGTTGCCGGAATGCAGGCTCAAACGTATGGACGACGGCGTGGTCGTCGATATTCATCTGACGGATCTGCTCGGGCCTTGCTTCACCGCGCTGTGCTTCGGTCCAAACGCGAACGCGAACGACGACTCCGCGCAAGACACAGCGTGGCAGCCATTGCAAACCACGCTGGCCGAACAAGGGATTCCGTTCACAGCCGTCACGCTGGTCAGGAACGACACGCAAAACGCTACGAGCTCAAACGTGATCGACCACACCGGCCGTCTGCACGACATGCTCGACGCCACGCCCGGCACCGTCTATCTGATCCGCCCCGACGGCCACGTACTCGCCCGCTGGCGGGACGGCAGCGCCGCGGCCACGCAGCGCGCCATCAGCACGGCACTGACGATTTAACAAAAAGGAGACCCACCTCATGACCGATAGCGATCTCGATCTCGTCTACACGACGCTCTGCAAGACCCTCACGAACGAGGGCGAAGCTCAGGCACCGTTGTATCTGGCCCGGCTCGCGATGCTGTGTCTGACCGAACTCGACAACCCGCGGCGCGCGTTGTCGTTGATCGAAGCGGCACGGCTGCCGGCTTCGACCGCGGTGACGGCATAAGGCGTAAAAAAAACCGCCGCGCCTCATGGCACGGCGGCTTTTCCTCGAGGCTGGTGTCACTGCTTCGGATACAAACCCAGCGTGCTCGCGTGCAGACGCGCGAGACCGAGCAACGCATCCGTGTACGGCGTAGCGACGCCTGTCAGTTGTCCCAGTTCGCGCACCGCGGCCACCAGCGCGTCGAGTTCGACCGCTTTACCCGCTTGCACGTCCTGCAGCATCGAGGTTTTCATCGCGCCGAGTTTCAGTGTGACCTCGTGGCGATCCGCCGGCTCCTGGTCGATCGGAATGCCGAAGCGCGCGCCGATTTCCTTTGCCTCCAGCATGATGCTCGTCACGAAGTTGCGCGCCAGCTCGTCGCTGAGAATCCGGTCGGTGGTCGCGCCGGTGATGGCGCTGATCGGATTCATCGTCATATTGCCCCACAGCTTGTACCAGACGTCGCGCTGGATCTGCGCCGACACCGACGCATTGAAGCCCGCCGCCGCAAGCGTGGCCATGAGCGCCGCGACACGCTCGCTCGACTGCCCCGACGCTTCGCCGATAATCAGCCCATTGCCCTGATGATGGCGGATCACGCCCGGCGCTTCGACCAGACAACTGGCGTGCACCACGCAGCCCACCGTCTGCGCAGACGGAATCGCGGCGGCAATCGCGCCGTCGGGATCGATCGATTTCAGGCGCCTGCCGGCGAAGTCCGCGCCGAGCCCGTCGCAGAACCACCATGGCACGCCGTTCATCGCGGTCAATACGATCGTTTGCGCGCCAAGCAGCGGCGCGATCTGCGCGGCCACCGACGCCATCGCCGGTCCCTTGACGGCGACCACGACGAGATCCTGCACGCCGAGGTCCGCGGGCTTGTCGCTCGCCATCACCTTCACGGCATGCGTCACGCCGCCATCGATCAGACGCAGGCCGTGCTCGCGCAGCGCGTTCAGCGTCCCGCCGCGCGCCACCACGCTCACGTCATGGCCGGCCTGCGCGAGCTTCACACCCATCCAGCCGCCGATCGCGCCTGCGCCGTAGATAGCTACTTTCATCGTTTCAATCCTTGTAACTGGCGTCGATGCGGTCCACTCGCCGCACCAACGCATCGAACACGTCCTGCCCCGCGCCGTGACGCGGATCGAACTGCAGCGCGTCGCGCGAGCAGCGAATCGCAACGTCTTCCGGCACCGGCCGTGCGCGGCCCATCGCGAATGTCGCCATCTGGATTTCGCAGGCGCGGTTGAGCGTCCACAGGACCGCGAAAGTTTGCGGCAAGGTGTGGCCCCACGCAAGCAGGCCATGATTGCGCAAGATCACCGCCTGCCTGTCACCGATGTGCTTCAGGAGGCGCGGACCTTCTTCGGCGTGAACCGTGATGCCCTCGAAGTCGTGATACGCAATGCGGTCGTGCAATTGTGCGCTGTAGAAATTGGTCTGCTGCAGACCGTCTTCCAGACAGGCCACGGCGACGCCCGCCGTGGTATGCGTGTGCATCACGCAGTGCGCGTCGGGCAAGCCTTCGTGAATCGCCGCATGCACGACGAAGCCGGCCGGATTCACCGGATACGGCGAGTGATCGAGCACGCGTCCCTGTGCATCGATCTTCACGAGGTTGCTCGCGGTCACTTCGCTGTAGTGCAGCCCGAACGGGTTGATCAGGAACTGCCGCTCGCCGCCGCTCACGCTGGCGGGGACGCGCAGCGTGATGTGGTTATAGATCATCTCGGTCCAGCCGAGCATGTCGAAGATCCGATAGCACGCCGCAAGCTGCACGCGTGCATGCCATTCGTCCGGATGCATCGAGTGGGCCTTCGGCGCGCTCGGCGCTTGTATGTCGAGGGTGGTCATTTGGGTCTCCCTTGTCGACCAGAGTTGGCGCTTTAGCGCCTTACTCTGGTCCCATGCAAAGCGGTCGACCAGAGTTGGCGCTTTAGCGCCAACTCCAATCCCATGCAAGATCGTTGCTGTTATCGTTCTCTTGATCGAAAAAACGCGCTTATGCGCCCGACACCACGGCCGCGATCGACGCCGCCACATACTCCGCATTGCGTTCGTTCAGACCGGCCACGCACATGCGCCCGGAGCGCAGCACATACACCGCGTATTCGCTGCGCAGGCGTTCCACCTGGCTTTCGCTCAAACCCGTATAGGTGAACATGCCGCGCTGCGCGACATAGCGCGCGCGCATCACTTCGTCCACACGGCCCGCGAGTCCGGCGTGAATCGTTCCGCGCATGGCGAGAATCCGCTCGCGCATGGTGGCGAGCTCCGCTTCCCACGAAGCGCGCAACGACGCATCCGCGAGCACGTTGGCGACGAGCCGCGCGCCGTGCGTCGGCGGATTGCTGTAGTTCGCGCGCACCGTCGACATCAATTGACCGAGCACGCGGCCGGCCTCTTCCGCGCTCTTGCAAACCACGCTCAACGCGCCGACGCGCTCGCCGTACAGCGAGAAATTCTTCGAGAACGAATTCGCGGCGATCAACGGAATGCCCGCGTCGGCCAGCAGACGCACGCAGGCGGCGTCTTCTTCCAGACCGGCTCCGAAACCCTGATAAGCCATATCGACGAAAGCGATCAGCTTGCGGCGCTGTAAGACCGGCACCAGCTCGGCCCATTGCGCCGGGCTCAGATCGACGCCGGTCGGGTTGTGGCAGCACGCGTGCAGCAGCACGACGCTCTGTTCAGGCAAGCGGCCGATCGTCTCGATCATGTCGGCGAAACGCAAGCCGCCGGTGTGTTCGTCGTAATACGGGTAGGTGTTGACCGTCAGCCCCGCGCCTTCGAACACGACGCGATGGTTTTCCCAGCTCGGATCGCTGATCCAGATCTGCGAGCTGGGGAAATAGCGCTTCAGGAAATCGGCGCCGACCTTGAGCGCGCCCGAGCCGCCGATGGTTTGCAGCGTCGCGATCCGGCCCGCCTTGCGCGCCTCGCTGTCCGCGCCGAATACCAGCGCCTGCGCCGCGTCGCGATAGAGCGGCAGGCCGGCCATCGGCAGATACGAGCGCGGGCCGATCGAATCGAGCAGCGCGGTTTCGGCGCGGCGCACGGCGTCCATCACCGGCAGCTTGCCGGCGTCGTCGAAATAGATGCCGATGCTCAGATTGACCTTGTTGGTGCGCGGGTCGAGTTGAAAGTCTTCGTTCAGGCTCAGAATCGGGTCGCCTGGGTAAGCGGGAATGTGGTCGAACATGGCAATTCCTTGAATGCGGCCGCGCTGCGGCCTTGGTGTGACGCTTGGTGTGGCGTAACGACAGCCCGGCGTGAACCGGCTTGCGTGCCGGCCTGGCTCAGACGGCAATCAACTTGCAGGACCGGAGTAAGCACGAAAGCGCCAACTCTGGTCGACAGAGCGAGACCGAAGTCTAAGCGGGTTTGGCTGGGTGCGTCGATTAGGAGAAGTCTCCGCGCATGGCGCACGGCGCACAATCAATCGATTTTTCACGATTCGTTAGTTTTTCTTTAGAATCGCCGAATGCCACTCACGCGCGTCACCATCCGTCAGTTCGAAGCGTTTCTCGCCATCGTCGATTTGCATAGCATCGGCGCGGCGGCGGACCGGCTCGGCCTGACTTCGTCGGCTGTCAGCCAGTTGCTGGCCGATCTGGAAACGGAACTCGGCTTTCGTCTGTTCGACCGAACCACGCGGCGCGTGAATCTGTCGAGCGCGGGGCAGGATTTTCTATCGTCGGCGGAATCGGTGCTGCGCCACGTGCGCGCCGCCGCGCAATCCGCCGACGATATCCGCAACCGCGCCGCGGGCATCGTGCGGATCGGCGCGCCGCTGGTGCTGGCGGCGACCGCGCTGCCCGCGGCCATCGCCGAATATGCGCGCGACAAGCCGAAGGTGGTCGTGCGCATTTGCGACACCGTGGTCGAGCAACTGGTGGAACGCGTGGAAAGCGGCGACGTGGACCTCGCGATCGGACCCGACCGGCAAAGCGGCACACGCGTGCGATGCGACCCGGCGTTCGCGAGCCCGTGGGTGATGTGGTGCGCGCCGAGCCATCCGTTGAACGCGCGCCGCCGCGTGCTGTGGCCGCATTTGCGCGAGGTGCCGATCGTCGCCACCGGCCGCGACCACGAACGCGCGGTCGGTCAAATGCTGGCCAATCTGCCGGCGGAGGCGCGCATCATTCCGGTGGACGTGGTGGACAACGTCACCACGGCGTTCGGCCTGGCCTCGCAAGGGCTGGCCGTTACGCTCGCGCCCGCCTATGTCGCGCCGCTGGCGCGGACCTTCGGGCTGGTAATGAAGCGCATCGTCGATCCCGAAACGATCCGCGAGGTGTGCGTGTATCGTTCCACCGAGCGCGCATTGTCGCCGCCCGCCGATGGTTTCGCGGATTTCATCATGCCGTGGCTGAAGCGCTGGGATCGCGAGACGCAGGCCGATGTGCGGCCCAAGCGTGCGTGACAGGCGACTGCTGAACGCGTCGGTTCAAGCCCGCTCGGGCACCATGCACAGCGCGAACAACTGGCGCTGGCTAGAGATGCCAAGGCGCGCGTAAGCGCGCTTTTGATAGGTGACCACACTGGCAGGCTTGACGCCCATTTGCACAGCGATTTCCGCGGCGCTGGCGCCTTCGAGCGTGCCGCGCAACACATCGAGTTCGCGCGGCGTGAGTGCCGGGCAAGCGCGTCTGACCCGCGCCAGCATCGCGGCGGCCGAACCCTGCTGATGCTGCACATTCAGCGCGTAATGACTCTTCGCCGCGTGCGCGAACAGATGCGCGAGGCCCTCGACGCGTTCCAGCTCGCCCGGCTGAAACACGCCATAGGCGCGGTCGCGATACAGATTGATCGACAGCCAGACGCTTTCCATCGGCTGCACGAGCAGCGATAGCCGGTCGGACACATTCGGCTGCGCGTAACAGGCCGCGCGATACGCTTCGTTTTCGATCTCTTCGCTTTGTTGCTGGTGCAGCACCAACGCGTCGCGCGCAGGTTTTTCATGCGGACGGCCGATAATCGCGCGATTGCCGTCGAGGGCATAAAAGTGCGTGGCGTAGCGATCGGCGACGTCGCGCAGAAAGCGGCCGCCGCGATGATCGGCGGCTGACACGGTGCGCGGCCTCGCGTCGAATTCATAGGCGAAGATGGTGCACTGCGAGACAGGCAGCGTATCGCCGACGGTTCTGAGGATGCTGGCGGCGAGCGCGTCGGCATCCGCGTGCGAGATCGACATGACGAGCTCGGTCGCGCGCGAGGTGCTGATCTGTTCGTTGCGGTGCGGTGCAGAGATGCGCCAGGAACGCATGATGAGAGTCGGGTCGCTGTGCAAGGGGTTCGGTTCGCCAAGCGTAGCACAGCGCAACGCGGGACTGTTTCCGGTGGTCTGCAAGAACGCCTACAGTTGTCCAGAACGCGTGATCTCACTGACTGAGCAAGGAGCACTGGCATCACATCGACATGCGCGGACATGCGCTATCGCAGCATCGAGATCGACGGCCTGGACATTTCCTACCGTGAAGCCGGCCCCCGTGACGCATCTCGCCCGCTGATTACCGGACCCTGCCGGTGACATCGGGCGCTTACTTGCCCGTAAACGACCCGCGCTGGAACGTCACCATTCTCGGCAACTCGATCGTAAAGATCGTCCCTATCGCTTCGTCGGAATGCACGCTGACATTGCCGCCGTGCATCCGCGCGATCTCCTGCACGATATGCAGGCCGAGCCCCAGCCCTTCGCGCGAGCGCGCACCGCTGTTGTTCGGGCCAAACGCCTTGAACAGATGCGGAAACACCTCGGCCGGAATCGTGCCGCGATTGCCGACCTTCAGACGCACGGACTCGACCGCTTCGCCATCCACCTCGACGCCGATATCGCTGCCCGGCGCGCCATGATGCAGCGCGTTGCTCACCAGATTCGACACAGCCTGCCAGACCAGGTCCGTGTCCCACGCGCCCGACGTATTGCCTCGGCTCGCGAACACGATCTGCTTGCCGTTCTCGCGCGACGCGAATTCGTCGATCACGGAACGGCACAGCGTCGCCAGTTCGATCGAGCGCGGTTGCAACGGCAGGCGCCCGCCCTGCAAACGCGCGAGATTGAGCAACTGGTCGACCATGCGCGCCATGCGCAACGAACTGTTCTTCACGCGCGCGGCCACCGTCACCGACTGTTCGTCGGCCGCCGTGCGCATCAGATATTCCGCCGACGCCAGCACCGCGCCGAGCGGCGTGCGCAAGTCGTGACTCAGCACCGCCATCAGCATCTCGTTGGCTTCGAGCATCTGCCGCGTGGTGACGAGTTGCGCCGCGAGCTGGCGCTTCTGCTGTTCGAGCTGCACGAACACATCGACCTTGGATTGCAGAATCCGCGGATCGAACGGCTTGTAGAGAAAGTCGACCGCGCCGGCTTCGTAGCCGCGGAACGTGCGCGACGCATCCTGCGCGGTTGCCGTCAGAAAGATGATCGGCACGTGCGAGGTGCGCGGGCTGCCACGCATCAGCGCGGCCAGTTCGAAGCCGTTCATGCCGGGCATGTTGACGTCGAGAATCGCCAGCGCGACTTCGTGCTTGAGCAGCAGGTCGAGCGCCGCCGTGCCCGAGTCGGCCACCAGCACGGCGAGATCCGGCCGTGCCAGCAAGGCTTCGAGCGCCGTGATGTTGTGGACGATGTCGTCGACGATCAGAATGTTCACAGGTGAGTTCGTCATGGCATCGGGTCAGAAAGAGGCCGGCAATGCGGCAAGCCGCCGGGCCATGGTTTCGGGAGTGTAAATAAAATCCGCCACGCCGCGTTCAATCGCGGCGCGCGGCATCTCGGGGGAAGCAGCGGAGTCCGGCGCCTGCACCCAGGCCGTGCCGCCGAACGCGCGCACGCGCTTCAGGCCTTGCGCGCCGTCGTCGTTGGCGCCGGAGAGCAGCAGCGCCAGCAGGCGTTCGCCATACACGGGGGCGGCCGACTCGAACAGCACGTCGATCGAGGGACGCGAAAAGCGCACGGCGGCGTCGGTCGACAGCGCGACGGTGCGGTCCACCTCCACCAGCATGTGGTAGCCCGGTGGCGCAATGTGCACGCGGCCCGGCATGATGCGTTCGCCCGCATCGGGCTCGAGCACCGGCAACGCGCAGCGATGCGCGAACGCATCCACCAGGTAGCTCGGCGGATCGGGCGGCAGGTGCGTGACGATCAAAACGGCCGGCGCGAAGTCCGCGGGCAGCGCGCCGAGCAGCACGTTCAGCACTTCGATGCCGCCCGCCGACCCGCCGATCACGACGAGCTCGTAGCCGCGCGCCGCTTCGGCGCGCGGTTCGGAATCGACGGCTGGCTGGACAGGTGAGCGTGGCATGGTGAGCGTGCTAGCGCTTCTGATAAATGCGTTCGCTCGGACGGAATTCGTCGAACGCTTCGTAATGACGGGAAAAACGCAAACTTTCCTTGCTGCCCAAGCCCAGAAAACCACGCCGCACGAGCGCGTTCTCGAACAGACCCAGCGCGCGATCCTGCAAGCCGCGATCGAAATAGATCAGCACGTTGCGGCACGACACCAGATGCGCTTCGAGAAAGACTTCGTCGGTGGACAGGCTGTGGTCGGCGAACACCACGCGCTCCTTCAGCGAGCCCGCAAAACGCGCGCCGCCATAGGCAGCATGGTAGTAGTCGGACAGCGAACGCTTGCCGCCGGCCGCCAGATAGTTCTGCGTGAAGCCCTGAATCCGGTCCAGCGCGTAGATGCCGGACTCGGCGCGCGCGAGCGCGTCCGGGTTGATGTCGGTCGCGTAGAACAGCGTGCGCTCGGTCAGGCCCTCCTCGTCGAAGAGGATTTTCAGCGACCAGAGTTCTTCGCCCGTGCTGCATCCCGCTACCCACACCTTGATCGACGGATAGGTGCGCAAGCGCGGCAGCACGTGTTCGCGCAGCGCGAGGAAATACGCCGGGTCGCGAAACATCTCGCTGACCTGGACCGTGAGGTACTGGAACAGCCGCGAAAACTCGTCGCCGTTGCGCATGATGCGGTCCTGCAACTGCGACAGTGTCTTCAGCCCGAATTCCTCGAGCGCCTGCGACAGGCGGCGCCGCAGCGACGACATCGCGTAGTGCCGGAAGTCGTGCTGATACTTGAGATACACCGCCTCCAGCAGCAGCTTCAACTCGATGTCGAAGTCGCTGATGCGTTGCGGTGCGTCGAATTCTGACTGGCTCATTCTGTTCCCGTGTTCCTGCTACCGTTGCCGCAACCAGACGCGGCACAGCGCGACCAGCTTGTCCACGTCGATCGGCTTCGAGACGTAGTCGTCCGCGCCGGCTTCGAGGCAGCGCGTGCGGTCGTTCGCCATGGCCTTTGCCGTCAGCGCGATGATCGGCAGATGAGCAAAGCGCGGATTGCGGCGAATCTCGCCCATCGCGGTCAAACCGTCCATCTCCGGCATCATGATGTCCATCAGGATCAGATGCACTTCGGGCCCGTTTTCCAGCGCTTCGAGCGCTTCGCGGCCGTTGCGCGCAATCTGCAGTTTCGCACCGAGCGGCTCCAGCACGTGCGAGAGCGCGAAAATATTGCGGACGTCGTCTTCGGCCAGCAGGATCGTGCGGCCCTCGAAGGCATTGTCGCGCTGCCGCACCGTGCGCAGCATGCGCTGCTGCTCGGGCGCGAGCGACGACTCCACGCTATGCAGGAACAGCGTCACCTCGTCGAGCAGGCGCTCGGGCGACTTCGCGCCCTTGATGATGATCGATTTCGAATAGCGGCGCAGGCGGTGCTCTTCCTCGTCGGACAGCATGCGGCCCGTGTAGACGATCACCGGCAGCGCGGCATGCGCGGTGTTCGCGGCGAGCCGTTCGAGCAGATCGTAGCCGGTGCCGTCGGGCAGCGCGAGATCGGTCACCACGCAGTCGAAGGTGAATTTGCCCAGATACTCCAGCGCCTCGGCCAAGGTTGCGACTGCAACGATCTCGGTGTTCTCGCTTTGCAGGAGCGCGCGAATGCTTTCGCGCATCGGCGCGTCGTCCTCGATCACCAGCACGCGTTTGAGGCGCTGCTGCAGACGCGCTTCGAGGCGGCGGATCGCGGCTTCCATCGTGCTGCGCGCGGTCGGCTTGAGCGTATAGCCGATGGCGCCGAGATGCAGCGCCTTGTCGGCGTGATCGGTGGCCGAGACGATGTGGATCGGGATATGACGCGTGAGCGGATCGTTCTTCAGCCATTCCAGCACGGTCAGGCCGGAACGGTCCGGCAGGCCGACGTCGAGCAGCACCGCCGCCGGGCGCATGTCGCGCACGAGGGCGAGACCGGTGGCGGCACTGCTGGCGTGGACGAAGTCGAAGTCGAGCTCGTGCGTCAGATCGCGCAGGATTTCGGCGAAGGCGAGATCGTCTTCCACCGCGACGATCAGACGGCCGGCGCGCGTGCGGTTGCCGCGGTCGTCGGCAATCGGGCCGTTGGTGGTTTCGGGCGCGTTGCCGTTGGTGAAGCCGGTAGTCAGGCCGTTGGCCGGCGTGATCACCGTGGGCTGATTACCGCCCGAAGACGGGCGCACGAGCAGCGGTTCCATCGTCGATTCGGCCGCGGCCGGCGCGCCGGCTGACGTTTGAGCCGAGGCGAAGGCCGGCGCCGGCGCAGGGTGCGCGCCCTGGCTTGCGTTCAAGGCCGCCTCTGCATCGAGCGGCAACCACAGCGTGAACACACTGCCCTTGCCGACTTCGCTGGCGACGGTGATCCGGCCGCCCAGCAAGCGCGAAAACTCGCGCGAAATCGATAAGCCCAGCCCGCTGCCGCCGTATTGACGGCTGGTGGAACCGTCGGCCTGCTGGAACGCCTCGAAGATCATGTCCAGCTTGTCCGCCGCGATGCCGATGCCGGAGTCGCGCACGTCGATACGCAGCATGTCGCCTTCGGCCGGTGCCACCGATAGCGCCACCTCGCCGCGTTCGGTGAATTTCACCGCGTTCGAGAGCAGGTTGCGCAGAATCTGCGTGACGCGCTGGCCGTCGGTGATGAAGGTATCCGGCGTGCCCGGCGAGCGGTCGAACGCGAGACGCAAATGCTTGGCGCTGGCCATCGGCCTGAACAGTTCCTCCAGCGCCTGCAGGGTTGCGTCGATCGACACCGTTTCGAGTTCGACCGTGACCTGCCCGGCTTCGACCTTCGACAGATCGAGAATGTCGTTGATCAGCACCAGCAAGTCGCTGTTGGAAGCATGAATCGTTTCCGCGTAGCGCACCTGCTCTTCCGTCAGATTGCCGGTGCGGTTCTGCTGCAGCAGCTTCGCGAGAATCAGCGAACTGTTCAGCGGCGTACGTAGTTCGTGCGACATGTTGGCAAGGAACTCTGACTTGTAGCGGCTCGACTGTTCGAGGCGCGCCGCGTTGGCCGCGAGGTCGTCCTGCGCGCGCAGCAGATCGGACTTCTGCCGCTCGAGACGTTGCGCGTATTCCTCCAGCTGCACGTTGGTCTGTTCGAGCTCGGCCTGCTGCGCCTCGAGCCGCGTTTGCGATTCCATCAGCGCGCGGCCGCGCTCTTCGAGTCCTTCATTGGAGACGCGCAATTCCTCCTGCTGCACCTGCAGTTCTTCGTTCAACTGCTGCGTTTCGGCCAGCGCGTCCTGCAGACGCTCGCGATACAACGCGGCTTCGACGAAGTCGCCCATGCCCTTGGCGATCAGTTCCATGAACTCCTGGTCACGCGCGGTCAACTCGCGCATGAAGCCCAGTTCGACGACGCCATTGACCTCGCCGTCGTTTTCGATCGGCATGACGAGCAGGTTCTTCGGCGCGCTGCTGCCGGTCGCGGAGACCACTTGCACGTAATTCGCCGGCAAGTCGCGCAAGATCAGCGTGCGGCGCGCGAGAGCCGCCTGGCCGATCAGCGTCTCGCCTTCGGCAAAATTGCGCGCGCTGGCCTGCTCGCTTTCGCGGCTGAAACCGTATGTCGCGATGCGCCGTAGCGCGCCGTGCTGCCTGTCGCGCACGTAGAGCGCGGCCACGGCGGCGTCCAGATATTGCGCGAGAAAGTCGAGCATCGCACGGCCCACCAGCGGCGAGGTCGCCTGACCGACCACCTTTTCCGCAAGCAGGCGCTGCCCCGAGCGCAACCACACTTGCCCTTGCAGCATCTCGGTCTGTTCGGCCTGCTGGCGCAGCGCGCCGTCATACGTGGTCGACAAGCCCATCAGTTCGCGCCGGCCCATCCACGCGAGCAGGCCGCTCACGCTCAGGCTGAACAGCAGGAACACGCTCACCAGCGTGGTGGTGACTCGGCGCGTCGCTTCACTGCGCTCCTGACGCAAGCGCAACTCGACGTCGAGAAACTCAGCAAATTCACGGCGCGTTTCATCGAATTCGGTCTTGCCGCGACCGCTCGCCAAGGCGTCCTCGAAATTCTGATTCCGACGGCGTGCGTCGATCATCTCTTCAGCGAAACGGCTCCAGCGTTGCTGAATGGCCTCGATCTGCTTGAGCTTCTCGACTTGCGGCGGGTTGTCGGCGACCATCTCCTGCAAGGCCTCGATCTGCGTCTTGAAGCGCGGGCCGCCGGCTTCATAAGGCGCGAGGAAGCTCTCGTCGCCCGTGATCAGGAAGCCTCGCATCGAGGTCTCGCGGTCGACCGCGAGGCGCAGCATTTCATTGGCCTGGCCGATCACGCGCTCGGAATGCTCGGCCCAGTTCATGGTCGAGACCAGGTAGGCAATCAGTCCAACGAAGACGGCCATCGTGACCAGGCCGACACCCAGAGGCAAGGCAATGTTGCGGCGAATGATGCTGCGAAAACGATTCTGGTCGACGGCCTGAGATGCGGTCATTTTTTCTGTCTTCGGCTTGGCGAATCGAGTCGATTCGGAATATTTTTCGGGTATTTCGTGTGATTCATTTTGTCGCGATGCGACGCGCGTAATCATACAGGATGGGGGTTGTTTTTGAGGCGCGTGTCAGCGGTTCAGGCTTGCTGGACGGGCCTGTTGCCGACTCACGCAACTTTGCGCCGCTCACGCGGGTCAATCGTGCGAGGAATGCAAATCCGCTCTCTTCGATCAACCGATCGCCGTCCACTCTCTTCCGGTAGCCGATGCCTTCTCACGCCCTCACCGATTTCTCCCGCGCGCCCTTGCGTATCGCCCTCGCCGCCGCGTTCATCTGGCATGCCTCGTTGAGCGGCGCGGCGCAGGTTGCCGAGCCGCCCTCGGCACACGGCAGCATCGTGGCCGCCACCGTGCACGTCGAGGCGCCCACGGAAGCTTCGCCGGTCGTGCCCATCCCGCCGTCCGAGCAATATCCGACGCTCTATCTTGATGTGCAGCTCGCGCATCTCTATCCCGACAGCAAAACTTTCGCGGACATGGTGCCGCTTTCGGCGCCCGCGCAGATCGCGGCTGCGTATAGCACCGCCAGGCAACAGCCCAACTTCAATCTCGCCGACTTCGTGAAGCACAATTTCACGCTGCCCACGCGCACGGCGAAGGTCTATGTGTCCGATCCGAATCAGGACGTGGTGGGCCATATCGATACACTCTGGAACGTGCTGCGCCGCGAGCCGGATGCGACCGCAAGCCCATGGTCCTCGCTGCTGCCGCTGCCGTACGCGTATATCGTGCCGGGCGACCGCTTCGATGAGATCTATTACTGGGACTCGTACTTCATCATGCGCGGCCTCGAACAGAGCGGACAGCATGCGCTGGTCGTCGACGAACTGAAGAACTTCGCAACCCTGATCGACCGCTACGGCCATATTCCGAACGGCAATCGCACCTACTACCTGAGCCGCTCGCAGCCGCCGTTCTTCGCGCAGATGGTGCGGCTCGTCGCCGAAAAGGATGGCGACGCCGTCTACGCGCAGTATCTGCCCGAGTTGCAGCGCGAGTACGCCTACTGGATGGACGGCAGCGATGGCCTGGCCGCCGGCCACGCCAACCGGCATGTGGTGCGCATGCCTGACGGCACGTTGCTCAACCGCTATTGGGACGAACGCGCCACGCCGCGCGACGAGTCGTATCGCGAAGATGTCCTCACCGCGCAGCAGACCCCACAACGGGATTCCGCGGATCTCTGGCGCAATCTGCGCGCCGGCGGCGAAACCGGCTGGGATTTCAGCTCGCGCTGGTTCGCGGACGGCAAGACGCTCGCTACCGTGGAGGTGACTTCACTCGTGCCCGTCGATCTGAATTGCCTGCTCGCCGATCTTGAGCGCACGCTGGCCAAGGCTTATCGTCTGCGCGGCGACGTCACGCATGCGGAAAATATGGAGCAGCGCGCCGCCTCGCGCGCCGAAGCCATTCGCCGCTTGCTGTGGGACCCGCAATTGCAGGCATTCGGCGACTACGACTTCGTGCATCACACGCTCACGCACAGGCTCACTGCCGCGACGGTCTATCCGTTGTATACGGGGATAGCCAGCCGTCAGCAGGCGAAAACGGTCGCCGCTACGTTGCAGCGCGAATTGCTGCGCCCGGGCGGACTCGCCACCACGCAGGCGGCGACGGGCCAGCAGTGGGACGCGCCGAACGGCTGGGCGCCATTGCAGTACCTGGCGGTGATCGGCTTGCGGCGCTACAGCGAAGCGGCGCTTGCGCAAACCATCGCCACGCGCTGGATCAAGACCAATGTGTCGTACTACCAGCACACCGGCAAGCTCGTCGAGAAATACGATATCGACGCGGCCACGCCCGGCGTTTCGGCGGGTGGTGGCGAGTATCCGCTGCAGGATGGTTTCGGTTGGACCAATGGCGTGCTGCGCGCGTTGCTCGTGCTGTATCCGCAGACGGTGCAGGCCTCGC
>NZ_JARESO010000041.1:0-74214 GCF_046030175.1 Paraburkholderia sp. RL17-373-BIF-A | reverse complement strand
TGCAGTTACTCCGGCACTGTCAACTTAACGGAATTGCTGGCCGGCGTCAGTGCGCCAAAAATGCTATTGAAGCGGGATATTGGTCAGGCCGATTAGCTTAAGTTGACATTACCTCAGCCGTTACTTGTGGGCCGCGCGCGAGCGCTCATCTCAAACCCTGTGCCATGCTGAAGGTGTCGGTATGCCGAAAATCTATTGGAAGCTGGAGAGGATCGCGTTCTCGCTCGTCGTGCTGTTGGCGCTTGCATGTTTCGGCCTCATCGTATGGCAGAAGAATCCCGGCATGACGTTGGCGATTCAGACGGGTGGCGAAATGCTGATGCCGAGCAGTGAACATTTGCTCGGCTGCATGGTGCCGGATCAAGGCGGTTGTGAGCGGATGTTGATCGAGCTGAAAACACCGGACAAGACCTGATTCGCACGCAATGAACGGACACGAGTGTCCGGCGTGTTCTATGCAGTCCCGTGATTGATGCCAGCGGCGCACGCCTTTGCAGCGAGCGCAAACGTCGAACCACTTCGCGCGCGACGTGCTCGCGCGCTTGGTGGTGACTTCGACAATCTACTAACCACGACTTCACGTTACGGATCGCGGCAAGCTGCGAAACCGTCGCTACAGTGAAGCGTTATGCGGCCTTGGTACGATGCCCATCCTCGGTTCCAACGTGAAGATACACGGCCACCGGCAAAATCGCTGCCATTAACCAGTTTTCGCTGGCTGCTTCGCGCGGGACTCTACGTATCTGCCTGCGTCACGGCCTACGGTGTAACCAGTCGCGCATTGGGTGCGTGTCCAGCCACCGAAGTTGCCGATTCCTGTGATGTTCGCGTCTGTAGTGCTCCGCAATCAGGATGGCAGCCATGATCAGGACGATCGCCCCCAGAAACACTGCCGAAATTGACTCGACCATGGTCGTCTCCTTGCTCGCGATCATACTTGTATCTTAGGTCATGGCAACGAGCATGGACGGCGAATATCCGGGCCACTGAAGGGGCGGCCAACGCTCCCAGACAACCAATACGGCTCGCGAGACTGTCGTCTGAGACTTACCGCCATCGATCCCAATATTTGGCATGCCGCAAAAACTGGTCTAAAGTATTTATCAGACGTAAAACAATAGGGCGCAGGCCAAAACCACATTAGGGGGCGCACATGGGTATGTTCTTTGACCAGGACATCGCGCATATTGCACGCGTGATGGTTCCATCATTGACAGGAGACCTCGGCGGACCAATCCTGTCGGCTAAATACTGGCGCGGACGGCTCCACGAGCTTCTGAATCGGACTCACCTGACGCGCGCCCAACTCTGCGCGCTGGATAGTTTGCTGCTTCAACTGGACGACTTTGAGGCCCATGGCCGGCCGACGCCATCGGGAAGCACTTGTCCGCGTCGCCTGGAATCTCGACAACAGCGAACGCCGCGCCAGAACATTTCTTGATCTGGCTCCCTGCGGATTCTTTCCGGCGGTCGCATAAAAAGAAGCCGCAGGACTTGCCCACGGCTACTTAACACACAAAACGCGGGGATTCGTCCGCCTTAATGAAAGCTTATAGCCCAGATATGGTGGCAACAAGCCAAATGTCCATGATTTGCCTCTTCTTGCCACATTCGCGACACAGCTCGTCCCCCAGCTAATTCCCGGTATCGCCAGTCACAACGTTAATATCGTGACGCAGTTACGCGGGGCAGTGCCGCCTTCGACGGTGTGTAAATCGCCGGACGCGGGACGCATCGCCCACTGTGCGCGCAGCATCTCTGCGCGCCAAGGCATCGATGGCGCCATCTCGCTGGTTCATTTCCTCCAGGCGAAGCTTGCATAGGATGTCGAAGCAAATGTAGGAAGTGAATCCAGTGATCGCACCGCTGAATAAGGATTCGAAGCCTGCGAAGACACTCAAAAAAGAAACGGGAAAAAGTTCTCTTAAGCATCGCAAACGTACGTGCTGTCGCTTCTGGAGATCTTGATCTGCCTACTTACATTCAATGACCGGTTAACCGGGAGGAACCGCCGTTTCGATAGCCGAGGATCCAACGCCCGGGATGAGGTCGACTACGGTCTCTCGTCGCTATTGTGTGTGACGTATACATCTCGTCGAACACGATCACGAATCAAGGTGATCGTGTCTCCGATCCGACTGATCAAGAATCAAGAATGCTGGAACAAGCAGGCATGGCTCCACGCGTCTGAATTCCACAGCCTACAGCAACGGATTGGTATCCCAACCGATTGCTGTGCGCAGTGTCGCCCTGTAGGATTTCCCCACTCATTGGGAGGTGACGATGCAGTTCGACTACAAGGACTTCCATATCGACGCGTCACCTCTCGATGAAGGCGGCCATTACTACGCCCGTGCAAAGATCTACCGCCGCGCCTCGGTGGGCGGCGACACCGTCGAGGTCAAATGGTCGGGCGATCTCGGCGACTATCCCTCCGACGCAGCCGCTATCGAGGCGGCGCAGCGCTGGGCGATCCAGTGGTGCGACGAGAATTCGGCATAGGCATCATTGGAGACAGTTATGCAGCCTTGCAACGCCTGTCGCGAATTAGTTGGCAAGCCATCCAGCGTTTCCCCACATGGCGATCTTGCCGCCTCTGGTGTCAGTGCAATCGGGCCGTCGGGCCACACGACGAAAATCAGCAGCAACTGGAATTGCACGGTCTGCGGAAGCTGGCTGTACCAGAATACAGCTGATGGCACCCCGCCTGGCGAGTGGGTGATGGGCGAGCATCAGCGAGCTTCACCCGGGAAGGCGTGACAAGCGGTGCTTTGAAATCACGGTGGCGACCAGCCTGGCTTCGTCCACTACGCTGTCGAAACTTCGCATGCGTGTTCCCCGGCAGTTTTTGTCGAGGGAAATAGCACGACGCTCAGTTCGCCGAGGCCTTGTCCGCGTCGATCGGTTCGTTGAACGTGACGCTGTCGTCGTCACTGCTGCGTTCGTTCATGTTGGGCGTGACGGGAAGCAATGAAAGTCCTCCTAGACGTTCCGGGCGTTGTTCGCCGACGACTCAAGAGGCCACCTGCGACGGCCATCATCCGGCTCAGTGCGGCCAGGAAGCGACCTTCGCTTCTTCCGCCCAGACCTTTGCCAATCATGGGGGAGCTCGGTTGCAAGTTTGCTCACCGGCCCCGCTCAACTGGCTGCTCGCTATCCACACCACCAATCAGTTTCCTCGCGGGTCACGTAGCATGCACCGCGCATACCGGACCACACCGGCCTCAGATTGGGGACCAGGACCCGTTTAGGGTCCCTTCGAAAATCGAAATTCACCCTTGCGAACAATGCGCTTAATTATTAGCGACCGCTTTCCTAAACTTGGTGTCACCTGGAAAAATATGAATAGATCGTTTGCGTCGAAATTCCAGTCCAATTAAGGAGGAGCGGGTCATGAACAAGGCAACCAGCACATTAATCGCGGCCCTCGCCGCACTCACGCTGGCGGGCGGTGCTTATGCACAGAGCAACAACACGCTGGCGACCCCGACCACCGTGTCGCCGGCCGCGGTATCGCCGGCCAATGCAACGAGCGGCTACGGCACGCCCGGCGTCACCAACTCGGACAGCGGCATGAGCGCCGGGTCGCCGAACTCGGGCATGCCGAATAGCACTAACAATAGCTCGACGTCCCTGACCAACGCTCCCGGGAGTCACAACACGCTGGCGACCCCGAGCGTAGTGTCGCCGGCCGCCGGCCAATAACAGTTGCGTCGTCGACGCGTAAATGCTGACGGGGGCGTGAGCAGTTCAAGCCCCGGCAGAGCGAGGCATCGACTCGCATAGCGTGTGTCGTGACGGACTATCCTCACGACATCCGCAAATCCGGAGTTCGAGTCCCTCATGCGCCACCCATCCTAAGGAAGACCGCTGCCCTCAAGGACAGCGGTCTTTTGTTTCTCCCTGACCTCTTTTGGCATTGGCTTGCGGCACATTGGCTGGTTGCATGCCCGTGGGGTGATCGAATAACAGCAACTGGCGACACAGTTCAGCGGCTGTAGCGGCATGCCCTGTCTGAGCCGGCTTTTACTGACAAGTGACCGGCAACAGTGGAGCAGGCGCGTGCCAAGGAAAAAATATTCAGCCTCACTGTAACCGCGCATCCATCCCCGACGAACTACAAAGAGAGCGGGCGAATGCATACCCCACCTGCATCGCCCGTTGTTCTTTGCTAACGTTCATCAGGAGACCTTGCGCATGGACACTGTCCGCCACCTGCTTCGTTTCACCGATCCCGCCCGGCTGACGGACCGCTGGAGCCTCGCCCGATGGGCACCGCTGCCATTGCGGCTGATCGTCGGTTACGGGTTCATGGCGCACGGCTACTCAAAAATCGTCAAGCATCCGGATGCATTTGCCGGGATTTTGCACGCGCTCGGTGTGCCGGCACCACACTTCATGGCGTGGGCGACCATTGCAATCGAACTGGTCGGGGGTCTCGCGATCTTCGCCGGCGCGTTCGTGTCGCTCGTCAGTCTGCCAATGATCGCGGTGCTGATGGTTGCGGCGCTGACTGTGCATCTTCCGTACGGGTTCTTGTCGATCAAGCTGATGGCAGTCACGTCGGCCGGCCCGCAGTTCGGTCCGCCGGGCTACGAAACCGATCTGCTTTATCTTGCGTGTCTTGCGGCGCTGATGTTGGGGGGATCGGGACCGTTCTCCGTCGATGGCTGGCTTAGTCGCGACGGGCGGCAATAGGGAAGGGCGATGGAATTTCAGGACGGCATTGCTGACCAGGTAGCTGATCTTCGCCGTTATGCGCGCGCCAGTGGGCGACCGTGGCTACGCCGGCGATCCGGTGCAGGGCACGCCGGAGCGAAGTCTGCGCTACGCGATGCGATTTCGACGAGGCACGAATCCGCGCCGATGGCAAATGACGATCACACACAGCGGCAACCAGATTTCGTGTCTCGAAGTGCGAGACCTCGATTGGGTCTTTCAAACGCTTTGGGAACAGCAGCGCGAAGTGGTACTGATGGCCGGTCTTGACGACAAGAGTTACGCGGAAATCTCGCTGGTGCTCGGCATGCTGGTTGGAGCGGTCATGTCGCGGCTCTCACGTGGACGCGAGCGGTTGCGTGACATGACCGCCCGCGTGCGGCCAGAATCGAAGCTCGGAGTCACGTCAACGTGACGCGCGGGACGCACGCCGGGCCGATGCGTCCAGTCGAGGAACGGCTCAGAAACTTGCTGGTCCGCTCACTGGAAGGCGACGCCGCGTCGTATCGAGCATTTCTGCAGGACCTGACCGGACATCTGCGGGCGTTACTGCGCAAACGGCTGCACTATCTGCCTCATGATATCGAAGACGTCGTGCAGGAAATCCTGCTGGCCGTGCATAACGGACGCCATACCTGGCGCCCGGACGAACCGCTGACCGCCTGGATCAACGCGATTGCGCGCTACAAGCTGATGGACCATCTGCGTGCGCGATCGCGTCGCGAGGCGTTCCACGAACCGTTTGATGACGAAGCCGATATCTTCGCCGCATCGGACACGGAACCCGCGGATGCAAGGCGCGATGTGCACAAGCTGCTCGACCAGCTACCGGACCGTCAGCGTTTGCCGATCGTGCACGTCAAGCTGCAAGGGCTTACCGTCGAGGAAACGTCGCGCCTGACCGGCTTATCGGAATCGGCTGTGAAAGTAGGCGTGCATCGCGGGCTGAGGGCTTTGGCCATGAAGATTCGAGGGATATCCTGATGAAAACGGAGGATCTGATTTCGATGCTCGCGACAGGCGTTGCGCCTGTCGAACGACATGTCGCTGCAAAGCGCTTCGGTGGAGCGCTCACGTTCGGCGCAATGGGTGCGCTTGCGATCGTGATTCTCGGTTACGGCGTGCGGCATGATATCGCCCTTCTTCTGCATGCTCCGCTGTTCTGGGCGAAGCTCGTGTGGCCCACATGTCTCGCGGTTGCAGCGTTGGCGGCCTGCGTGCGCCTCGGGCGACCCGGCAGGGTTGTAGGGGGCTGGTGGGCCGTACTCGCGACGCCGGTGGCAATCGTGTGGCTTGCCGCACTACTGGTGCTCTGGTTCGCGCCGCCCGAGGCGCGTGAGCACCTACTGATGGGTCGCACTTGGCGCTCGTGCTCTTTCAACATCGCGCTGATCTCGTTACCGGCGTTCGCGGCCGCGCTGTGGGCGGCGCGTGCTCTCGCGCCGACGCGGCTTCGCCTCACGGGCGCGGCCGCCGGACTTGTTGCAGGCGCGATCGGCGCGCTTGCCTACAGTCTTCGATGTCCGGAAATGAGTGTGCCGTTCTGGGCAACCTGGTATCTGATCGGGATGTCCATTCCGACGGCCGCCGGGGCACTGCTTGGGCCGACGCTCCTTCGGTGGTGAAGTTACGGGACGAAGCACTGTAGCGAGGGGCGAATGGACCGTCCAAAAGGCAGTGGGCCGGCGGCGCCTGCGGCTGAAAGCGCCTCGCCTGTGCGTCTGTTCGATAAAACGAGCCTCGCCGCAATCTGCTTGATTTGCGTACTTCTCGAACGCCGCGAACCGTGTAACGGCCTGGTTGTCGAGTTAAAAATTGCTATTTCGGGCCGGACATTGATTCACTCTGCCGTTAGCGATACCCTTAAATCGTTCGTGGTCGTCGAATGCTGGTCAACCCGGAGACAACCGCTTCGTGAAGCAAGCGTGGGCTTTCCCGTACATCCTCGCCTTGAGCGCGATCCTCGGCGGATGCGGTAAGGACGGATCGCAAAACGCTACTCAAGCATCGGGCGCATCCGAGAGTCAGGCGCCGGTTCAGCCTGGGCAGGCCGCGAGCGCCACACCCGTCGCATCGGGCGCGCTGGCCACCGTCACTAAGGCGCAGTTGTCGGCGGAAGCTGCCGAAACACTGCGTCTGATCAAAGCGGGCGGACCTTTCCCTTTTGGCGAGGATGGTGTCCTGTTCCGCAACAGCGCGGCATTGCTGCCGCAGCATCCGCGTGGCTACTACCACACCTACACAGTTCGCACGCCTGGCTCGGCGGATCGTGGGCAGCGCCGCATCGTATGTGGTGGACCGCGCAAGCAGACCGGCGACTGCTACTACACCGACGATTACTACGTCAGTTTCAAACGCATTGCAGAATAACTTGAGCCAATGAAAAACGCCCCGGGCCTCTGATAAAGGAGACGCCGGGGTGTTGTGTTTGCAAAGACCGTGCTGCGATGACACGACCGTTTGCATACGACGCCGTGGGCGTGATTGTCGCGGCGATGAAGTGCGCGCAAATCAACCGACTCCGCGAAGATCCTTTCCGCGATGCCGGCAACCGACTACCACGGTGTGCTTGGCGAAACGCAGTTCGATTCAAGAGGCGACCTGCGGCACGGCGTGATTTCGCTGTACAAATACGTGGGAGGCAAGCAGGCGCTACTGGGTGTCGTCGAGAAGTAAGCGCGTTTTAGCCAGGGCGGATTCAACTGGGCAATGCGATCCTCCCGAGCTCGCGCCAGACCGTGCGGAAAAAGTCTGGCGCACGCGGAACCGAGCGCAAAAGAGCCGAACACTACGCAGCCAGAATTTCCTTCACCGCACTATCGATGAATTTAACATCGACAGCGTTGGCTGCGGGGCCGCCCGCAAAATGACCCCAAACCGATTCGATAGGCCGCAACTGTGCATTGGGCATCTTCGAAACCTCATACTCACTATCTTCCGGCGGAAAATACAGATCCGTGCGCCCGGGCATCACAATAGCCTTTGCAGTGATACTGGCCAACGCTCGATCGAAATCTCCCTTATATAGAGAATTCGCGGAAATATCGCCGTACTGCCAACTCCACATCATCGACAAGATATTGTTCGCGTCCTTCTTCAGGAAGTCGCCTTCCCAGAACTGCGTAATGAAGTCCTCAAGAGAGCCATACCCCATTGCTTCCATGTCGAGCCGTTGACGCAGAAACGCCTGCGAAAATCCCCATCCGGCAAACACCCGCGCAGCAGCGCGCATTCCACGCGTCGGCGGTGCATCGTAGAAACCGTCCTTGAATTCCGGGTCCAACAGCAATGGAGCCTTAAGCCCCTCGATAAACACAAAATTGTGCCGCGAGCACCGCGCCGCCCCGCAGAACGGCAGAATGCGTTCGACCATTTCCGGATACATCGCAGCCCAGTGGAACGCCTGCATCGCGCCCATCGACCAGCCGGTGACGAGCCTGAGCGACTCGATGCCAAACTTCTCGGTCACGAGGCGATACTGCATCGCGACGTTGTCGTAGAGCGTCACATGCGGAAAGCGGCCGTGATCATAAGGGGGTGGATTGTTGCTGGGCGAACTCGATACGCCGTTGCCAAACATATTCGGCACGATGATGAAATACTCCCGCGGATCGAGCCCCATGTGCTCGCCGATCAGCCACTCATTGTCGACATGGCTGCCGCTATAAAACGTCGGATAGACAATCGCGTTGTCGCGCGCGGCATTCAGACGGCCATACGTCTTGTAGCTGAGCAGCATGTCAGAGAGCGTCGCACCGGACTGCAGCACGACGCGGCCGAGATTGAAAGTTTCGAAGTCTGTCATGTGAGCCTCATATTCAATTGGCGACGACGTTAAGGAATTTTTGGGTGCGCTCGTGAGTCGGGTTGTCGATGACCTGCTGCGGCGTCCCTTGCTCGATAACTTCGCCGCCGTCCATGAAGACAACGCGGTCGGCGACATCGCGAGCAAAGCGGATTTCGTGCGTGACCACAACCATCGTCATGCCTGCATCAGCCAGCCCGCGCATCACGCCAAGCACTTCACCGACAAGTTCTGGATCGAGCGCCGAAGTCGGTTCGTCGAAGAGCATCAACTTGGGCTTGATCGCGAGCGCACGCGCAATCGCCACGCGCTGCTGCTGCCCGCCTGATAGCCGATGCGGCAGAAAATCCGCATGCGCGGCGAGGCCCACGCTCTTCAACAACTCCCGGCCGAGTGCTTGCGCTTCGGCACGCGGTACGTCATAGACCTGCCGCTGTGCTTCGACGATATTGTCCAGCGCACTCAAGTGACTGAAAAGATTGAAATGCTGAAACACCATGCCCACGCGCGCTTCGGCGCGTGCGCGTGCGAGGTTGTGCAGGGGCCGCACCGTGCCGCCGCCGCCCGGTACTTCCCGGTAACCCACATACTGTGAATCGACCTTGATCGTTCCCCAGTCAAGCGGTTCGAGATGGTTAATCAGCTTGAGCAGTGTGCTTTTGCCGGAACCGCTCGGGCCGAGGATGACGACCACTTCGCCATGCCCGATCGACAGGTCGACGCCGCGCAATATCTCGCGCTTGCCATACGATTTCCAGACGTTCCTGCACGCTACAAACGGTTCATCGCGATGCCGCGGCGTGCGACTTTCGGCAGGCAGAAGCGTCCCAATCCATGCGTGATCGTTCGCCTCCGGCTCTTTTGCGGCGACCGGAAAGTCAATCGGTGCATCGAGCGGTTTCACATCACGCGTCGAAGGGCGCAGTCCGAACCACGACAACGTGACCTTTCGCTCGCGCTCGTGATCGAAGATGCTTTCGAGCCACACCTGAAGCAAGGAGATCCCGCTCGTCAGGACCAGGTAAATCACCGCCGCCGCGCCGAACACGGTAAAGAACTTGAAGTTCTGGCCGACGACCTGTTGCGAGCGAAACGTTAGCTCGTTGACGAAGATCACCGACGCGATCGACGTTAGCTTCAACATGCCGATGGTGTCATTGGCGAGACCCGGGATCACCGCGCGCATCGATTGCGGCAGGATAATGCGGCGTAACGTCAGCAACGGTCCCATGCCGAGTGCGGCGGCGGCGGTCGATTGCGAACGGTTCACTGACAAGATGCCGGCACGAAACAGTTCAGCGCTGAACGCCGCCTCGTTCAATGCAAAGCCGATAACCGCGGTCGTGACTTCATCGAAACGCAAACCGATCAGCGGCAACGCGTCGAAGATGAACACGAGTTGCAGTAGTTGCGGTGTGCCGCGCACGAACCAGATATAACCCCACGCCGCTGAGTTCAAGGCCTTGAATCGCGACAGCCGCATCAGCGCAAGACCGAGCCCGAGCACCAGCCCGATCGACATCGCTATCAGCGTAATCTTCACCGCGATCCACGCGCCGCCGAGCAGGAAGGGCGAGCCGACATAACCGGCCAGCTCCTTGAAACCGTCGAACACCTGAGCGCCATCGAGACTGGCCGCCATCGCCGGCTGCAATACGAACATGGCAACCATACCGAGAGCGCCGACTACGATGTGTTTGATACGCAATGCCTTCATTTCCGAACCTGATCCATGACGCTACCGGCACACGACACGGTGTGCCGCGCAGGCAGCCGTTATTGAGTAAGCAGTGTGGTCGGCGTTTGCAGCGACGGATCTACGCCGTATCGCTGAAAGGTCTTCTTCTGCGTCTGATTGGCCTGCATGATCTTGAGTCCATCGGAAACGGCGGCGATCATATCGGCGTTGCCTTTCTTCACGCCCACGCCGATCTTCATACCGCTCGTCACCATGAAGCCGCGCATGTAGAGTTGTGGGTTCTGTTTCGCGAGACCGTCGACGAGCGCCAGGTCGTACATCATGACATCGGCGCGATGGCTTGCGACGAGGCGTGCGCCCGACGCGATATCGGCGGACGTCATGATGGTCACGTCGGGCTTGCCTTCGGCTTTGCATTTGGCGGCTTGCGCTTGCGCCATCGTCAGTTCGACGGTGCCAATGCCTGCCGTGACCGTGAGGCCGCAGAGCTTGGAGATGTCATCGATCTTCTTGGGGTTGCCAGCCGCCACCAGACCGCCCGTGCCGGCCTGCATATACGTGACGAAGGTCGTTTCCTTGGCGCGTTCCGGCGTGTAGTACAGCAAGTCCCACATCACGTCGATCTGTCCGGCACGCAGTGCGGGCAGCAGCCCCGGCCAGCCGGCAGTGAAAAATTCCGTCTTCACGCCGGCGCAGTCAAA
The DNA here is from genome assembly GCF_046030175.1 of Paraburkholderia sp. RL17-373-BIF-A. NCBI lineage: Bacteria > Pseudomonadati > Pseudomonadota > Betaproteobacteria > Burkholderiales > Burkholderiaceae > Paraburkholderia > Paraburkholderia sp. RL17-373-BIF-A. Next base: position 63,290 of record NZ_JARESO010000041.1, on the reverse strand, counting down.
CACGGTTCGGGCCATGTCTGCATCGGCGCCGATGATCTTATTGAAATCCTTGCTGTCACGAAACGCATACGGCGGCGACTCGGGGTCCACGCCGATCTTGATGGTCTTGCCCGCAAGCGATGGATATTTTTGAGCCACCTTGGAGGGTTCGCACGATTGCGCTGAGGCGCCTTGTGCGAGGAGAAGACCGGTGAGTGCGCATAGCAGCAGCTTGATTGCCTTTGACATGAACATGGCGAATCCTATTGAGGTTGAAGGAAATATGGGCGGACGAGGGCGGCATGGCAAAGTGAAAATGAAGTGATCTAATGCCCGAGAAAGTCCATGTGGTTTGCAATCGAACCAGGCGTGGTGATGCAGACCCGGCCTTCGTCGCGCGCGCGGGCAATATGTTCGAGTGCCCGCCGCAAGTGACACAAACGATGCGGTTGTCCCATCAGGTACGCATGCAGCGCAATGCCCATCACCAGCGGTTCTCGCGCGGATTGCCGCAGCATTTCCTCAAAGTGATCGATCACTAGATCGGCGAACGATTTCGCGTCCATTTGGCGCGCAAGGATCATCGGGATATCGTTGACCTCCTCCGGATACGGAATCGCCCACAGCGGGTGACCGTTGCGCGTAAGCAGGCGCGTGGGCTGATCGTCGTGACACCAATTGAGCGTGTACTGATAACCCGCTTCGGCCACCAGATCGCTGGTGACATGACTTTCCGAGAGCCACGGCGATAACCAGCCGGCCGGCTGTTGCGCGCTCTCCGCCGCGATCCGCTCGCGACAAGCAACGATCAACGCGCGTTCGTCGTCTTCAGTCAGCGTTCCTTGTCGTTCCGAATTCGTATGGCCGTGCGCGACGAGTTCATCGCCACGCTGAGCGAACGCGGCGACCAGTTCGGGGCAGTGATCGTAGAGCGCCGTGTTGATGATGGCCGCGGTTGGCAGTGCGAGTTCATCGAAGAGATCGAGACAGCGCCATGCGCCCACACGCAATGCGTATTCACGCCACGCGTGATTGAGCACATCGGGTTCGGGCATCACCGGGCCGATAGTCGGTCCCAGTCCTTCACCGAACGCAAAGTGCTCGATGTTGAAGCCGATATAGACCGCCAACCGGGAACCGTCGGGCCAACGATAAACAGGGCGGCCGTTGATCGGCAAATATTGAAAGCGCCCGTGGCCGGGCAGCGTGCGATGTGCGGGAGAATCCATGGTCCAGTGAGTCCTGTCGAACGGCGCGTGCGCCTGTGTTCAAGTCAGAACCCATGGTAGGGAAGCCAAAATCGCGGCATCGAGCTTGCTGCGAACAAACTCTTGTACGCACGCGTATCGGAGGTCACTACTCGCTACTTCACGCGGTGAAGAGCGACTTCCGGATGATCGCGTGCACGCCCCAGTTGCCGTCTACCACCTGCGTCACGCCGAAGTCGACTGCGACCGAGATCAGAGAGATCGCCTCATCTTCGGAAAGGCCCTTGGTCGTCATCAGGAAGCGCCGGGTTTTGATGAACGCGTCGCGCATCGCGAGATCGAGCGTGGATTTTTCGTACACAGCGCTTTGCGCGCTCGTGCCGAACTCGGCCAGATAGTTCGGATAGCTGAAGCCGTGAAGAACCCATTCGTCGGCGGTTTCGACTAGCGGATAGGTGAGGTCCGCAAACACCTGCCTGCCGAGCGTCTCTTTCTTGTGGAGCACCAGTTGGAAGTCGCCGGTGAGCGAACATTCGATCGCGGTGCCGCACAGTTCTGAATCTCCTTGCGATGCATGCGGGTCGCCGACGGAGAGCAGAGCGCCGGGCACCCCGACTGGCAAGAACACGCTCGCTCCACGCGTCACGCGCCAGTTGTCGAGATTTCCGCCGAAGGTGGAGGGCGGGATCGAATCGATCAGACCATCCTGCTGCGGCGCGACCGTGATCACGCCGAAGTGCGGACGCACCGGAATCTGGACGTTCTTCAGGATGTCGTGATTCTCGACCACCGTCGAATGATCGACTGGCACGCCGGGATAGTCGATTGTCGGATGCATCACGCCAAAGGGATCGCGCTGAGGTGTCCAGCGGAAGTTATAGACAGCGCGCGCGCAGGCGGTTTTGCCTGCGGTGGCGTCGGCATCAAGTTCATAGATGGTGACGACCTCGCGCGGTTTCGGCTCGGTCAATAACTCGCGATAGTGGAAGCCCCACCACGCAGCGGCATTGCTGCCGAACGCGCGGCCGGCGAATTTAGGATTGGCGCAACGGCGCGGGTGAATGTCGAGAATGCGCACTTCCAGCACATCGCCGGGTTCCGCGCCGCGCACGGCAATCGGTCCGGTACAGATATGCACGCCGAAGCCTTCACCCGCGCCACGTCCATAGATGGACGCATCCATGGGACCGGCGCCGCGGCGATTGACGTTCTTGCGCCCGGCGGTCCAGTGGAACACGCTTTCAGCGCCAGGATCACCCTGCACCATGCGCTCCCAATCATCCGCCGCGTGTTGCGTGAGTGTTTCGATCGTCACCGTGTCGCCGCTGTTCAGTTCGAGCACGGGCTTCAGATCGTGACTGAAGTAACCCCAGTGAATTGTGTTGGCCGTCGCGCGCAACAGATGATGACGCGGCTTGCCGGACTCGCGGGACAGGGGTGCCGAAGGCGCGTCAAGCTGCTCGGCGGAGCCGGTCTCGTCCGCAACTTCATGAACCGCACCCTGCTCGGCGAGCTGTGCCTGCACGATCAGACTCCCGGCGTTGACGGGCAAGCCGCGCGAGATTCGCCGCACGAGAAGGCGCGCTAATTCGAGACCCGCTTCATGCCGGAAAGTGCGTGGCGACGCGCCATATTGCTCGCGAAACGCGCGGCTGAAATACGCGGGGTCGTTGAAACCCCAACGGAAGCAGACATCGGCAATCGAAAGCTTTTCATACAGGGGATTGACCAGATCCGCGCGGCAGCGCTCCAGTCTGCGTGAGCGCAAGTAGGTCGAGAAATTCTGTCCAACCGCTTCAAACAGTTTCTGCAAATAGCGCGGCGACACGCGCTCTTCCTTCGCTATCGATGTCAACCCGAGATCGGGGTCAGCGAGATTGCCTTCGATGGTTCGACATATACGTGAAAAGAGCGCGGCCTGAGACGGCGTGAGGCCACTGAAGCTGCCTTCCTTGTCGTGCCCGACGAGACTGGCGACCAAAAACTCCGCGAGCGCGAGTTCGAGGGGACGCAGATCGTCGAGTGACAACGTCTCCACGCTTTCAGCAATCGAGCGCAGAAAGCCTGAAAAGACGTGACCGATACCGGCGTCTCCGGGCAAACGCCCGGCACGCAGTGAGAACGGTGTAAGAAGGCGTGCGTTGATGGCGGCGCGGGGCACGCGGATCACGAACGCACGGAAGTCGGAGGTGAACGACAGGCCCGCTTCCTCGCGCGACGACGCATAGACAATATCACCGGTTGCAACTCGCGCGCGCACACCGTCGGCGACGAGCGTTACGCCTCCGTCGAGATGCAGCACGATCACGAGACTGTCGGTGCCGTCGACTTTGAGCTCGATAGTTTGCGCGAACGCGGCCAGCGCGATCAGTTCAAAGCCGTTGCTCGACTTGCGCGACTTGATGGTTCCATGCAAGTGGCGCGCGGCTGCCTGAGGCGCGCCGCAGCGCAGACCAAGCCGGTCGAGCGCCTCGTTCCATGCTCGCAGGCGATCTACTTCGGCGTACGACTCGGTGGTGAAACGCAGTAAGTCCAACCCAGGCTCCCGGACCCTGACGAACGTCAGTCGAGTGATTCAAAGGCAATGTCCGTGCCATCGATAACAACGCCGTTAGCGCTGTGGCGCTGCGCTACGACGGTGCGTGGACGCACCGCTACCGCGCTGCGCTACAACTGTGCGCGGACGCACCGTCGTAGCGCACGCGCACAACTCACGCGCGAGGCTTTTTCTTCGGAGGAAAAATGCTGCGGGGGATCTTGCAATGAATGCCCTGACGGCCATCGACGACCTGGGTCACGGAGAAATCCGCGGCGACGCTCATTAGCGAATACGCGTCGTCGCGGGACAGGCCTTGCTGCTCGGTAAGCAGCAACAACATATCGCGTGAAGCGTTTTTGGTCGCGATGTCGAGGTCTTCATCAAAGCCGTGGACAATCCAGTATTCGGGCGTTTCCAGCAGCGGCGAGGGAAATCTGAAGTCGCGCCGCAGCACGATCTGGAACATCACATTGAGCGACGCCTCGATCGCGGTGCCGCTGATTTCGCCATCTCCTTGCGATACATGCGGGTCCCCGATCGAGAACAACCCGCCGTCCACGGCGACCGGGTAGTACATGGTGGAGCCCGCGCCGATGCGCCAGTTATCGATATTGCCGCCATGTGCGCCCGGCGGCACGGTGCTTACGCGGCCCGCCACATCGGGCGCGACGCCCGCCGTGCCCAGATGAGGGCGCACCGGCACGCGAATGCCTTCGAGCGCGGGTTCGCGGCAGCAGTCGCGAATCTCCGAGCGCTTGCCCGGCACGAGATATTTGCCGGGATAGTCATACCCATACAGCGCGTGAGCGGTGTTAGATGCCTGATCGAGTTCGTAGATAGTGACGCGTTCCTTCTCGAAGTCGGTGAACAGATGACCCCAGTGCGCCGCGAGATTCGAGCCGTAGTTGAAGCGCGAAATCATCTGCAGATAACGTACCTCAAGCAGGTCGCCGGGCTTTGCGTCCTTCACGAAGATCGGTCCTGTCATCAGATGCACGCCGGGTTGGCGATCGGATTCGGGAATCGTGTCGTAGAGCGCGCGCACCTTGTCATCCATCATGAGGTCGGGGGCGTCGCCTGCATGATGCGTGATCGCTTCGGCGCGAACGAAGTCGCCGCTCTCGACGATCAGCGCGGGCGCTAGCGCCGCGTCAAAATATCCCCAGTGAACATTTTTCTGGATAGCTGGCAGGTCGTGAAGCATGCTTTCTGAAGCTCCGTAAGAGTGTGCGATCGGTGCAACGCGACCGATGACAGATCGTACGAGCGACAGAATAGATACACTTGGGTGACTGCGTACAAAAGCTTGTGCGTGGGCGAAGCTCGTTCCGGCACCACCGCGCTTACGAGGGTCTTGTAAGCGCGTGGCTTAAGCGTAGCCGGTCGTGCTGACATTCAGGCATTGGCGCTGGTAAGGCGAATACAGGTCGCTTTGCTGACATTCGCACACCCGCGTGTGCTGCGTCGATCGAATGATTCCGGTAAGCCGATCCGGTTCGCTTTCGATTGCAGGATTGGTCGAGTCCTTCATTTGAGGAATTTTTTTCGATAAGGGAGTGTCAACTTCCCGCGGCCACTCCACGTGAGCCGCGGCCACCTGCGGAGTGGCCGCATCCGTACCTTTAACGCGCCTTTCCTTTGGTGCGCAGTTCGATGAGGCCGAGCAGCATCTCGTCGCGCTCTGTCTCCAGCTCCTCGATGGAGCGCGATCCGACTTCGGCATGAACGGCGTCGATGAGCTTCTTCTGCACTTCCGGCGTCAGCTCGGGCGAGCCGAGATCCTTCCACCCAGCCGTCATCGGACCGGCGAACTGATGGAAGAAGTGCTCGATGCCGCCGGGGCCGCCGCCGAGGTGATTGAGCATCATGTTGCCCATCACGCCCCAGCGCAGGCCCGGCCCCCAGGAGAGGGCGGTGTCGACGTCGGCGGCGCTCAGCACACCCTCTGACACCAGGTAATAGACCTCGCGCGCCACCGCGAACTGCAGACGGTTGGCGACGTGGCCCCGCAATTCCTTGTTCAGGCGCACCGCCTGTTTCCCGATCGACGTATAGAACTCCATGGCGCGCTGGATCGTCTCTTCCGAGGTCTTGGTCCCGCCGACGATCTCGACCAGCGGAATCAGGTGCGGCGGATTGAACGGATGGCCGACGACGCAGCGCTCGGGATGCAGCACGGCGCCCACCTGGATGCTGCTCATGGGCAGGGTCGACGTGCTCGATGCGATGATCACGTGGGGGGGCAGCAGCTCATCGAGTTGCCGATAAAGATCCTGCTTGAATTCGAGCCGCTCGGGGCCGTTTTCCTGGACCAGATCCACATCCGTGAGTGCTTGTGCAAGCACGGGCGTGAACGTCAGGTTCGCTTGCGACGCTCCGGGCGCCAGGCCCAATCTCGTGAGCGCCGGCCAGGCAGCCTCCACGAATGCCCTGAGCTGGGCTTCGGCATTCGGGGCGATGTCCGTCGCAACGACCTTCAGCCCCTTGGCGAGAAACAGCGCGGTCCAGCTGGCACCGATCACGCCGGTGCCGATGATGGCGATGCGGCGAATGGGCTGGCTCTTGGTATCAGTCATGTCATGTCTCCAATGCGTGGGTCAGACTTCGGCATAGGCGATGCCGGTGAGGTTGCCTTGGGCGAAGAGGAAGTTGCGCTGGTTCTTTCCATCGAGATCGGCGGAATAGACGGAGCCGCCCAGGTCTGTGACGAACATCCGATTACCGGGAAGGTCGAGTGCGATGCCGATTCCTTCCATCAGGTGCGTAACGAGGATTTCGGACGTCGCCGTTCCATCGATCGGCGCACGATTGACGCTGTTGCCGCGCGGAGGATCGCCGCGGTCGGTCCAGTAGAGGACACGCTTCGCGAGGTCGAGCTCGAGGTCGATGGGCTCCGGCAACCGGTCGAACAGCACTTCGATGTCGGAGCGGTTGGCCGGGCCTTCGCCCTGCGGGATGTCGATATTGGCGCGGAAGATGCGGCCTAGGCCGGCGTTGTCTGGACCTTTCTGCGTCCAGTAGAGCTTCCTGTCCTTCGGATCGATCGTGATTCCGACGCACCACCGGGTCTGGTCGAGCCGATCCTGGTCGCCATGCCCGGTCGCGACCAGCGTTTCGACTTGAGAGCCGTCGAGGTTGGCGCGCATCACGCGCATGCCTTCCCGATCGCACCAATAGAGCTTGCCACCTGCCTTGTCGAGATGAATCTGCTTCGGTGTGTGCGTGACGCCTTGCGGGACGATGACCACGCGGCTCTTGCCATCCAGGTCGGCGCGTTCGATCGAGCCGTCATGGAGGCCGATCGAACCCATGTTGGTCCAGTAGATATGCCCGGCATCCACGTCCACGACGATGCCGTCGGGGAGGCGGCAATCCGCGACGATCGTCTTGAGGTCGGATCCGTCGGGATTGATCGAGTGAATGCGGCCACCGCTCAATTCGAGGAAAAACAATCGGCCGGAGCGGGTCGCGTCCGCGGAAACATTTGTTCCGCCGATTTGGGGCATGGTCATGGTGCGTCCTTTCGGGTCACTGCTTCTGGAAGAGAGATTGAATGTCGGGCGCGACTGTGTACCCCCGGGAAGCGGTCTCGTCCATCATCGCGAAGGGATCGGAAAACCAAGGGTCTGCGCCAAAGAACTACCTGCGATACGGAGGCCGCGAGATTTTTTGATGGTAGTTGGCGGGGGCAAAGGATGGCTATTACATAAATCTGGTACTACCCAGCGAGGCTATTGGCGCTCTACGCTTGTTGAGCAACCAGGCCAGCCACCTGGACGTGCCTCGGACTACACAAAAATGCAATGTCTCGGCTGAGCACAACGCTAGATGGAGCAGAGGAGGGGACTGAAGCCCCCGGACAGATGTTGGGGCCGTCCACCACTGCGCGCGCCGTAGATTGTGTCATCCACTCGCCCCAACAGCGAAGCTATCGGCCGCACGATATCCGGCTCTGCGGCCGGGGTGCCGACCCGAGCGATTGCAACTCGAGCGATACCTGTTCGGCGACGTTCTGCCCAAGCCGGCTGCCGACGAGTTTGAGCATCAAATCAAGCGGCGCGGTACCGCCGACGCACGTCAGGCGATCGCGGTCGATCACGAACAGTTCGTCTGCAAAATGGACTCGCGGAAACTCCTTGCGCAACACGTGCAGGTCTTCCCCATCCACAGTGCAGCGGTAGCCGTCGAGCAAGCCCACCGACATCAGCGCATACGCACCGGTGCACATGCCACCGAGTGGTACACCCTGCCGCGCGAGATCGCCGAGCAGCTCCCTGACGCTGCTATCCACCGCACTGCGGATTTGCGTGCCGCCGCAGACGATCAGCACATCCGGCCTGCCTGCTTCTTCAAGCGTGCACGCGGGCTTGAGCGTGATGCCGTTGCTGGCGCTCACTGGCACGCCATCGGGTGTAAGGATCGACCATCGATAGGGCTGCGCGTGGTCGACGTGATTCGCCACGCGCAGCACCTCGACCGCGCTCGTGAACGCGATCATCGAAAAGCCGGGCAGCGTGAGAAAGCCAAAATGCGCAAGGCTCTGCAACGGCAATTCATTCGTGGCTGACGTCACTTCACTCTCCATGATGCTTACGGTAGGTCTGGTGGTCGCGGAAATCGATGGTTTTCGCGGTGGCATGCTGCTCTCTACCGGTTCAGTTCTGTGCGGCCGGCCGCTCGGCTCGTACGCGCATTACACTGCGCAGACCTGCGAAGCGCGGCGCGCTGACCGTGCCCGGGGAGCGGCCGAAGCTCTCGGTGATACGATCCAACATGATCGCGAGCAGCACCACCGATAAGCCGCTTTCGAAGCCCAGCCCGATATCGAGGCGCTGAATACTGGCAAGCACATCGTTGCCGAGACCGCCCGCGCCGACCATCGACGCAATGATCACCATCGACAGCGCCAGCATGATCGTCTGGTTCACGCCCTGCATGATCGACGGCAACGCGTTGGGAAACTGCACCTTGTACAGCAGTTGCCACGGCGTGCAGCCGAACGCCTGCCCGGCTTCGACGATCTCGCGATTCACGTGACGGATGCCGAGGCTCGTCAGACGCACGGCGGGCGGCATCGCGAAGATCACCGTCGACAGAATCCCAGGCACGCGGCCGAGGCCGAACAGCATCGCAGCCGGGATCAGGTAGACGAATGCGGGCATCGTCTGCATCAGGTCGAGGATCGGTCGCACGACCATCGCGACGTGCTTGTTCTTTGCGGTCCAGATGCCGAGCGGCACGCCGAACACGAGGCTGATCAGCGTGGAAGACAACGTCAGACCCAGCGTGATGACGGTCTGATCCCAGAACCCGGTCGCATAGATCAGTAATTGCGATAGTGTCGCGAAGATCGCAAAGCGCCAGCCGACCCGCCACAAGCCGATTGCAATGAAGAACGCCATCAACGCCCACATCGGAACGGCTTGCAGGCCATGTTCGATCAATGCGGCAAAACTCTCGATCGCCTTGCCGATCGAATCGAAGGTACTCGCGTCGTGATCGAGCAGATAGTGAACCGATTGGTCGACCCAACGGCCGAGTGGAATGATCTCAGACACGGGCACCTCGATTGCGCGTGATTACCTTCAGAACGTCCGCCCGATCGACGGAACCGCAATAGCGGTCTTCATCGTCGACCACGGGCAGCGCGGTCGAGTTCGCGCACACGCGCGACACCACGTGTTCGAGCGACGCGCCACGCGAAATGCATTCGACCTTGCGCAGCGACGGCGACGCATTCCCGATCGCATCGCGCGTCACGAAGCCGCGAATGCGGCGCTCCGCATCGAGCACGAAAGCGTATTCGGCGCTGCCGTTCAACGACGCTTCGACGCTCGACTGATCGAGAATACGCACGAGCGGCACGCCGTTCGTCTGCATCAGATCGCCCGCCGTCAGATAGCGGCTCGTATCGACGCCTTCGAAGAAGGCACGCACGTAATCGTCGGCGGGGTTCGCGATGATGTCTTGCGGCGTACCAATCTGCACGACGCGGCCGCCTTCCATGATTGCTATCCGGTTGCCGATGCGCAGCGCCTCTTCGAGATCGTGCGACACGAACACGATCGTGCGGCGCTGATTGTTTTGCAGTTCCAGCAGTACGTTCTGCATTTCCTTGCGCTTGAGCGGATCGAGTGCCGAGAACGCTTCGTCCATGATCATCAGCGACGGGTTCACCGCGAGCGCACGCGCGAGACCCACACGCTGCTGCATGCCGCCGGACAGTTCGGCCGGCAGCTTCTGCGAGAACGTCGCGAGGCCGACCTGTTCGAGCACTTCGAGTGCACGCTTTTCACGCGTCTTGCGTCCCATGCCGGCCACTTCGAGACCGAAGGCGGCATTCGACAGCACCGTGCGCTGCGGCATCAGCGCGAACGATTGGAACACCATGCTCATCTCAGTGCGCCGCAGCGACGTGAGTTCGGAGCGGCGCACTGCGGCAATGTCGCGGCCATCGATGATGACCTTGCCTGCCGTCGGCTCGACGAGCCGGTTGATCAGGCGGATCAACGTGGATTTGCCGGAACCTGACAAGCCCATCAGCACGAAGATCTCACCTTCCTGAACGTCGAACGAGACATTGTGGACGCCGACCACTTGGCCTGTTCTGGCAAATATCTCGTCCTTGGTGGCGCCGTGCGCGAGCAGGTCAGCCGCCGCGTTGGGATTGTTTCCAAAAACCTTGCAGAGACCTTCGACCACAACCTTTGGGGAATCCATTGAATTCATGTCCTTGTGATGCAGGCGCCGGCCTGCACATTGATGCCTCCGTGGCTTTTCGTACTCGCCGGGCAAACCAGGGTGATAGTCGCGCGCAGAGCGGCTTTCAGCAAAGCTCGGCCGTTCGGCGGCTTTGGCGCAGTCGGTGACTGCACAAGCGATGGATCAACAGGGACTCTTGAATCAAACCATCAAGATTTGAACGAGACGTACGTCTACCCCTATCAGCGAGAATGCGAGAAACACGCAAAGACAGCTGGTGGATCTCGCCACCGACATCAGGTAGGAGCCACGAAACTAACTAAGAAATCATTGCGTCTTAGCAACCCAGCTATCCACGCGCTCCGCGTGCGCCGCAATCCACGCATCAGCCGCGGCCGTAGGCTTGCTGCCATTCTCTGTCGCCAGCATGACGCTATCGATCTCACCCGGTTTCCACTGGAATTTCTTAAGGAACGCAACCACAGGCGCGGCCTTCGTCTCGAGCTGTGGGTTGATCACGTTATCAACATGCTCGGCGCCGCCAAATACCTTCTTGGGATCGTCCAGAAATTTGAGCTTCCACTTGGCGAACATCCAGTGGGGCGCCCAGCCTGTCACTACAACCGGCTTGCTCCCATTCATCCGTCGAGCGAGTTCCGCCGTCATTGCGCTGCCCGAGCTCGGCATCAAAGTCAGGCTGAGGTTATAAGCCTTGATGGCGTCGTCAGCTTTCTTCATTACGCCCGCACCTGCGTCGATCCCGACGATACGATCGTTGAAATCCGCTTTGTGCGCTTCGAGATCGGCAACGCTATTCTCGGGCACGCTCCCCGGTACGACCAACCCGATCTTTGCATCCGGGAAATTGGTGCCGAGGTCGGTCACTTTCCCTTTGAACTGCTCCCAGTATGCGCCATGTGTCGCCGGCAACCAGGCTGACAGCGTCGCATCAAGATCGCCCCGTGCGACGCCCTGCCACATGACGCCTGCTGCCACAGGCACGAGTTGAACCGGATATCCCAGTCGCTTCTCGATAATGCGTGCGGCCACGTTCGACGTTGCGACGCTGTCGTCCCAACCTTCGACATAGCCAATCTTGATTGGCGGTTTGGTATCCGCTGTCGCACTGACGGATGTACTCATCATCGTTACCATTGCGGTGCCCAACACACTGCACAACAATAGTTTTTTGAAAGCCTTCTTCATTGATTTCCTTTGCTTGTTAACCATAAGGAGAAAACCGCTGGCTTGCTCATGATCGGGCTGTCATCGTGCCCTCCAAGGAGTCGGGCGAATCCCGGCAATACGACATGCCCGATGTCGATAGAACGCGATCAGATGCGCTGCGGGTTGCGGCGTGTCGAGCGGTACTTCCGCGCAGCCGCGAGTGAGCGCTCAATGCTCAACGAAGGCGAGCATCAACTTCCCGATTCACCGTCCTGATACGCGGGGTTGACAGCGAACTGGACAATGCTGGTGACGTCGTCTCTGCGATAAAGGGCGCCAGAGGAGGGCCCATAGCGCGTACAGGGTCATCGTTCCGATGATTGCGCGGGTCTGTTTCAATGCACTCAGCGTCGCGCGCTTCTGCTGCTGGCGCAAGGCACTGGGAAATGGAGTGCGGACATTCGGCCTTGCTCTGCGTGCGAGTCGAGGACTTCCGCCAGCTCATCCTCTCCGGTTACGGCGTGCTCGACAAAGAATGGCCACACAGCGTGCGGCCTTCACGCGCCTTCATGATGAACGACCGGAATCAGCAAACGTAACATGTCATTGCCCTTCGATATCGTTTGCATGCTTTCATTTCAACAAATGCGGCATCAAGGCGCCGAAAAAGTTCTAGTTCGATGCATAAAGATGCCGTCAACGTGGCTCGGAACTGGCAACTCGAAGGTGCAGCGTGCCCCTTCGTGCGTAGCCCTGGAGATGGATGGCTTTCACACGTCCAGCAGCAACTGTTGCCGCATCGAATGAAGAACATAACTCGCAGCTGGTGACGCCAAATCGCGTCTTATTGTTTGCCTTCTGCTGTGCAGCGCTGACGGCGAACCTGTCGTCGCGGCAAGCGGCTCAATTGGTCTGCCGTAACTTACACGAACCGCTGCCCACTCGAATCCATTCACTGATGGTTTATATAACCGATATCATGGCAGCAGTTTTCCACTGCACACGACAGTACCCTTCCAACCTATCGTTCACCATTCCGATGTCCATAACAGTTAGCTTCCCCGTCGAAGTGCGCGACTGGATTGTCCACAATCTCACACGCGGCGTCGCGCCACAGGCGATCGTGCGCGAGCTGGTCGATCGAAATAACGCAGCGGAGCTCGCGTCGGCAATGGTCGATGCGGTCTCCTCGGCTTTTTTATACGGGACACCGTTGCCGGGCGAGACGCTCGAAATCGGCGGTGCGCCAGTCACTTACGAAGTGGAGCCGCTGCGCGTGCCGGACGGTGCGGTGATCCGGCTCGGTGAACGCAAGGTGCGCGTGATGTCGCGGATGCACCGGCCATCCTCGGTACTGCTCGCGGATTTTCTCACCGCGAACGAATGCGAGCAGCTGATCTCGCTCGCGCGGCCGCGGCTGGATCGTTCGACCGTGGTCGATCCGGTGACCGGCCGTCATGTCGTGGCTGGCCACCGCAGCAGCCACGGCATGTTCTTTCGTTTGGGCGAAACGCCGCTGATCGCGCGCCTCGAAGCGCGGATCGCCGAGCTCACCGGCCTGCCGGTCGAGAACGGGGAGGGCCTGCAACTGCTGCATTACGAAGCGGGCGCCGAGTCGACGTCGCACGTCGACTATCTGATCGCGGGCAACCCGGCGAATCAGGAGTCGATCGCGCGTAGCGGGCAGCGCGTGGGCACGCTGCTGATGTATCTGAACGATGTGGAAGGCGGTGGTGAAACCGTGTTCCCGCAGCTTGGATGGTCGATAGTGCCGCAGCGCGGCCAGGCCCTCTATTTCGAATATGGAAACCGTTTCGGGCTCTCCGATCCGAGCTCCCTACATGCGAGCACGCCCTTGCGGACGGGCGAGAAGTGGGTGGCCACCAAATGGATCCGTACTCGCCGCTTCGTGCCTCGCGATCAGGCGTAACGGTTTGCGGGGCGGCTAAACGCGCTCCCCGCCTACTGCGTTTCAGCGCACGAAGACCTCGTCGGCGACCCAGCCGTTCGACGTCAGATGCACGCCTTCGCGCAACTGCATCGTGCCCGCGCCCTCGATCACGCGCTTGATCATCGGGAACACGCGCTGCGCATCGGCATCTTTGGCCCACGGTGACGGATCGATCTTGTAGGTATAGATGACCGAGGTGGCGGTCTTACCTTCCACTTGCATTGGCCGTTCCCATCCCACCACCTTGTCGAGGGTGAGCGTGGCTGCACAGAAATCAGCCGGGTGCGTGACGCGCGAGGTGGCGGTCGCGACGACTTCCGGAATGTGCAGATAGTATTTCTGCCCTTCGGCTGTCAACTGGTACTGGCGAGCGTTCGCGGTGATCTTCTTGCCGCTGGGGTCAGTGCGTTCGACCACCATATCCTTGCCCGCTACGATACCGAGTTTCTCGAGCACCGGCATCTGTACCGCGTCGCGGCTACCGGAGGCGACATCGTCCGTCGTCACGTAGATCGGCCAGTCGTATTTGGCGAGGCATAAGTGGCCGCGCTGGGCGAGAAAGTCGTTGATGGTAGCCGTGAAATTCTCGCGGCTAACGTCTTGGCTCTTGTCGTGGCAGCCAGCGAACAGGGTCAGGGCGCTCAGGGCAAGTGCACCGCAAGCAAGGCGGGCGGCGATGGAACGTCGCGTCATGGTGTTTGTTGCTCAGGTTAGGTTGCTAAGGTACGGATAAGACAGAGCAAGCGGCCTGCCTGGAAGGGCAGGCCGCGTGCGAGGATCATCGATTTTGTCAATTTACGCAGGAGCCGCTGGTGGGCGGCGTGGCGGGCGGTTGATAGCCATCGGTGAGCGTGTTCAGGAAGCACACCAGGTCGGCGATGTCCTGCTGCGTCAACTGCGGCGTCGAATGAATCGGGCGCGGCTTTGCACCGTCGGCCGCCGTCGTGCCACCTGCGTCAGTCTGGCCTTGTCCCATTGGCGGTTCTTCGTCGATATTGCCCTGATAGGCCGCGGGCAGATCGTTGAAGGATTGGGCCGTCGCACCCGACGCGGCGGTCGGGAACAGCGCGAAGGACGGGTTCTGCACCTGGTTGCTGGAATCGCCGCCCGTGCTTGGATACCAGTATTCAGGGTTGGTGTCGCGCGTGTTGTAGAAATTGATCACCTGCACGAGCGAGTGGAACACGCCGTTATGGAAGAACACGGACCGCGTCGCGACGTTGCGCAGCGTCGGCACCTTGAAGCGGCCGCAATACGGGTCGGGGACATTGACGCCGGTGAACGAATCCGGACCGGCGCCGCTCGTCGCGGAGCCCGGAATGTGGATCGTCGCATACGGTCCGCACAGACCCATGTCGACGAATGACGCGTTCGTGTTGGCCGGAATCGGATCTGTGTTGTTCGGGATCGACGCGTCGTTGCGCGGCGCACCGATCGCCTGGTAGGTAAAGTCGGTCATCAAACCGACCGAGCCCTGGAAGTTGGCGCCCACGTAGTGGCAGGCCGCGCAGCCGGCGCCGTTTGTAGTGTCATTGAATAGTTTGAGACCGCGCGTCTCGGCGGCCGTCAGGGTGCCGCCGAGCTTGTTGCCGATATACAGGTCGAACTTGCTCGTGTACGTCTCGAACGACGGCTCTTCAATCTGGAACTGCTGCAGCGCGTCGCCGATATCGTTGAACGCGGCCATGGTATTGCCGAACACGCCCTGGCCGTACACCTGCTGGAACCGCGCGGCGTACGGCCCGCTCTGTACGGCCTTCACGACGACATCCGGCGAGCTGTTGTTCATCTCGATCGGATTCAGCAACGGAAACGCCGGCTGCGTAGCGAGCGTCGTGGCGCGACCATCCAGCATGAAGCCGCCGCCGGGCGCGTTCTGCGTGACGCCGTCCGGGTTCGCCGCGTTGTCGTCGTACGGCGGCGTCATCGCCTTGTAGCGCAGCGACGGCACCGCGCGCACGCCCGACAGCGACGGATCGGAGCCGAGCTGTACCGACAGGCTGTTCGGTGGCCCGTATGCGTAGGCCGGGCTATGACAACTCGCGCATGCCATGTTCTTGTTGCTCGACAGAGATTTGTCGAAGAAGATCGTTTGGCCGAGCTGCGCCTTCTGGCTTAGTGTCGAGGCGGCAGGCGCCGATGCGCCAGATGATGGGCTTGACGCGTCGCTGCTGGACGAGCTACCGCCGCCACAGGCGGCCAGTACCACGGAAACGGAGCAGATTAGAGCAAGAGATAGCGTACGCATGGTTGGTATAGTTTTCGCCGGGAAGTCAGTTTCCGGGCGACCCCGCAGTCGCACGAGGCGAGGTGGCCGGGAAAATGTGCGAGATGTTCAACAAAAGTGCCGGGTAACGCGCGAGGCATACCCGGCATGCAGCTGCGATGGTTTCAGACGGGGAAAGGGCGGGCCCTTTCCCCGTGACCGTGAAACTTACTGGATCGTCCAGATGTTGGTCTGGGTCTTGTCCGGACCCGGCTGGCGATTAGCTTCCTGCGTACCGATGATGTCGGCCGGATTCAGCTTCTGCGTATAACCCTGCGGCGTGATGTACGCATGGTTCATCGGACGGACCGAGTCGAAGTGCGTATCAGCGCTGTCCGCGAGTTCCGGCAGGTTCAGGATGTTCGCCGTGATGAAGCTCTCGGTGTACTTCGAGCGGGCGATGTACGTGGACTCCTGGCCCGGTGCCGGATCGGCGAGCTGGAACATGTCCTGCAGCGTCCGCACGAGCGCGAAGTGGCTGTACGCGTCGCTGTCCTGGATGCCCTGCGCGCCATGGTTCGTGACTACGCCGAAGATCGAGTTGCCGTGACCGTGGTTGCCCTTGTTGTACTGCGTCGTCGTCGTCGGCGTGTACTTGCCGTTCGTGAACGTGAGCGGTTCAGCGGCCGACGTTTGACTCGGGTTCCAGCCGCAGCACGACGTCGAGCTACCTTCGCCTTCGTCGAACATCACGACGATCGCAACGTGACGCTTCGGATTGTTCCAGATCGGCGAAGCCTGGATCTTGGTCACCACCTGCTGGACGTATGCGTCGCCACGCTTCACGAGGTTGTCGCCCTTACAGGTCGGGTCGTTACCCGTGCCGTGCATGTCGTCGCACTGGTCCGGAACCACGAAGTTGACCGCGCCAACGTCGCCGTTCTGCAGGTCCGTATCGAACTGGTCGAAGTTGTAGCCTGACGGGACCGGGTACACCGACGTGTTCTGGAGCGCCGAAGCGTACTGCGTACCGAAGATCGTACGGTTGCTAGCGAAGAATTCCGGCAGCGAACGCGCGGTCTGGTAGGCCATGCCCGGGTGATGCTTCGTCTTGTACAGCGCTGACGGCATGTTCAGAGCCGGGCTGGTCAGGCCGGCGGTGACGGTGCCCGCGATGCCGTTGTAGCCGGCCACTACGGCCGGGTCGGCGATGCTGTCGGTACGCGGATCCTGGCCCGGGTTCATCGACTCGCTATACGTGCGCCACGCGAGGCCGGCGTTCGACAACTGCGTGAACAGGTTCGGTTGGACAATGTTGTGCGCAGCGGTCGTCCCCGTCGGACAAGTGCCAAAGCCGGACAGGTCACCGTTTTGGTTGGCCGGAACAGCGGGCGTCGCCACGAGCGGCTGACCGTCTGATGCCTTGCCGCCCGCGAACGCGGTGTCCTTCAGCGCGGAAGCGTCTACGCCGCAACCCCACCAGTTGTCGTCGGTGATACCCCAGTCGTCCGCACCGCCGAGCGCCGTGTAGTTCGGTTCCGACGGGTTGCCGGTCGAGTAGTAGGTCGTGGCCTGGTTCCACTTGCCGCTCGTGAAGTCGAGGTTGCCGGCGATGTACGGCGCGTCGCCCGAGCCCTCGATACCGATCGTGCCGCCCGTCGTGGTTCCGATCGAGCGGTTCTCGAGCATGACAATGAAGACCGCGTCATAGCGCGGAATGCCTTCGACGTTGAACGCAGCCTGCTGCGACTGCGCGAACGTGATCGGCGTCTGCGTCTGTGTCGGCACAACGGCCGTCGTCGAGGTCACACCCGCCTTGCCGACGAGCGACGGATCGCCGCCCGCAACCGCGAGGTTATCCGGGTACATGTCGCCGCGATCGAGCTTGGTCGTTGCGTACGTATAGCGGTTCGTCAGTGCATTGTCTTCAAAGAGGATCGTCGACTGCTCGGCGCCCGACAGCTTGTTCACGTCGCCGAGCACGTCGGCGGCAGCGACAGTCGCTGCCGAAGCGGCCACACCCGGACCGCTCAGGCGCGTCGCGAGGTTGGCCTTCTCGGTGGCGTAGGTCGTGCCGTTCGCTTCAACCAGACGCTGAACTTCGCTCGACATCGGGCTGATCACGACGTTCGTCGCGCCCTGGTCGGCGATCTGTGCCGCCGAGGCGCGCAGGATCATATGGCTCGGGGCGGCTGCGCCGGTCGCCGTGTTGGTGGCCTTGGTGCTCACGTCGGCTATCAGTTGGCCGCTGCCGCTGGTCTTCAGCGTGAAATGGCCCGTGCTGTCGGTTGTCGCGATGGTTTCAGCCCCGTCGCACTTGCCGTTGCCGTTCGCGTCGACGCACACGGTCGCGCCAGCGTAGTAGCCTGCCTTGAGGATTGGATCGCCAGTCGTGCTGCCCGGCACGAAGCCGGCGGCGGCGACGGCGCCCGCGAATGTCTGCGTGGGGGCGTTGCTGGCCGCCGGTGTAGAGTTGTCATTACCTCCGCAAGCGGTCAGCACGCAGGCTGCCGCGATCGAAGTTAGAAGAAGAGTGGTGGTGCGACTTGTTGAATTGACCGACATTGTGGGGGAGCCCCTGTTGGTTGTATACGCCCTTCAGAGCAAACTCCGACTGCGCGGTGCAGCGCGTTCACTTTCAACTACGTGCGGAGCTTGCCTGGGATGTTATTAGAAGTGCAACTGCCACGACTGCCTTTAAAGCAGGGCGAATTGGAACACCCCTGAGTGAAACTTTAGCGGCAGAAACCTGAATATTGGCTTGCAATTCGCGATGGCGCGTCAACAGGACCTACCAAACATGTCTTCAGAAAGCCGACAAAATTGGCTCTCCGATAAATGTGTCCAGGAGATGTCGAAAAAAAAGTTGCAGTTCGCAATTAACTGGAAGGCAGCGGTTATCATCACGCCTCTCTCGGATAAACTCTGGCAGATTTTTTAGCTCCGAATCCACCTCTCGCGCTGATCCTCGGCCAGCACATGTCTGAAATTCTGATTGTTGAAGATGGCCCCTCGATAGCCGAAATGCTATGGCTACATGCACAGGAAGCGGGCATTGACCTGTGGTTGCATTCACGGGGAAAAAGGCGAAGGAATTAAATTGATGAGCGGTTGCCGGCGGCTGTGATTCTTGGCTGGACGTTGCCTGACATGACGAGACTGTCTCTGTTGATGCCGGGGCGGACTTCTATCTCCTCAAGCCCTTTTCAACAAGGGAATTGTTTGCCCGTGTACAAGTTATGTTGCGCCCACAACCAAACGTGAACTCTCAGGATATTTTTTGAGCGTCCCTGGGATCACCGTGTCGCTCACGTCACATCGAGTATTCGTACGGCGGGAGGACTGAGAAGTTGCTGTCACTATGTCGCCGACAGGATTCAAGCTCCTACGTCTTTATTTGGCGCATCCAGGAGAGGTACTTTCCCGTGACGCATTTCTCCAGGAGGTCTGGATGGCACAACCCGATGCCAGGGAGCGCACGGTCGATGTCCATATCAAGTTCCTCCGCGATGCGCTTCGACCATTTGACACAATGATCGAAACGGTTCGGAGTCGAGGCTATCGTTTGTCGAGTTCTCCTTCTCACTAGTCGAACACCGGTCAATCACCGTAGGGGCCTTGTCACGTTGCTGCGGTGGCCGCGTAAATCGGCGATGAAAAATACGAAATCACTCTATGACGGCCATCGCTTTCCGGCGGTGGTGATCGGTTGTGCCGTTCGCTGGTGCAGTGTGTATCGGCGGCGGTCGCGGTGGCACCCCTACTTTTACCTTGAACGCAGCAGCAATACTGTATATATTAACAGTACTGGTTATATATACAGGGTCGGCAATATGGAACATCTGATTCGTATTCTTAACGACAAGGATCGCCGAACGCTCGCCTGGCTGCGGGAGCAGGTCGGCGAGGCCGCCCTTGGCGCGGCCGCTGAGCGGTGCGGCGGGCCGACAAAGCCCTATGTGTCTCGTGTCTGCCGGTGCCTAGGTCTGAGGCCGCCAATATTCGGCGAGTCGCGCCCGCACATATCGACTGCGACTGCCGAGCGGTCACTTGCTTCAATCCGCGAAATTCTGGCCGCGGCTGCGGCAAGGCGCGGCCCCGGTTCGGTGCGTGTTTGACTCTTTGACGTCTAATCTAGCGAGAACGCCGATCCGATCACGTCACACCGGCCGCTTCTGAAAGACGATTCTGGAAGTGACGTTTGCGCCAGGCGAGAGCCACAGTCATTCAGCTTGGCAACGGGCACCCGCAGGCGCACGGTGCGACATGCACAGCTTGGCTCACGAGATCCGCATTTACGAGGACGGGGGAGCTGCTGGCCGTTCATCCTGTACTCTAAGGGCGTCGAAGAACGTCGCTGTTGCCGGGACATCGGCGTTCACACGAACCGCTTGCCTTTTGCTCTCGCGATGCGGCGAGCAGTCTGGTTAATCGTTGGAAGGGGATTTTCAACTTGCCGCTGTCCATCAGGAAAACGGTGAAACGGTCCTCAACTACGTTGACATCCCTTGCCACCGGTCGAATACGATTTATCATCCCACGGCGTCCAAATGATTGTCCGCAGATATCATCTCGCCTGCGGTGGCTGGGCAAGTGTCGCCTCGGGTATTTGAAAAGGCCGCCTCTTGGCGTTCCAGTAAATTACTCAAGTAATGATTTTGTCAGATCCTGTGCGGCGATAATCGGAGTCGTTTTGGGGTCTCGTGCGCCGCGAGAAATGACGTTGGCTTGTTATCAGAAGGCACGTCTGCCGCCCCGTGCGCGCGGCAACGTTTGTTCAGACCGTGCGGATGAATTCGTCTCATGAGGCTCCATGCGTTCGTCACTATCGCTTTCTGTGCGCAGATCCGTTTCGTCAGCCGCCTCGCGGGTGTTGTCGCCATCTGGTGTGATCGTTTGTGGTGTTTTGCTGACGCTGTTCACGTGCAGCCTTTGCGCGTGGGTGCTTTTCGAGTCACGCAACGATGCCTACAACCACGCCGAGGAAAATGCACGGAACCTGATGCTGGTCATCGAGCGGGACATCGCTCGCAACATCGAGCTCTACGATCTTTCGCTGCAAGCGGTAGCGGACGGGGTGGCGGATCCGCAGGTGATGGCACTCCCCCCGAGGATCCGAAGCGGGGTGTTGTTTGACCGCGCCGCTTCGGGTAAGTACCTCGGCTCCATATTCGTGATGAGTGAGCGCGGCGACATCGTCCTGGACTCCCGATTCATACCGGCGCGGGTCGGGAACTTCGCTGACCGTGACTATTTCAGCTTTCACCGCGACAGCGGCAACACCGGCCTCTACATCAGCAAACCCTACGCGTCGCGGCTGCGCGACGGCGCGCTCACGATTGCCCTGAGTCGCCGGATTACGCGCACGGACGGCTCTTTCGGCGGTGTCGTGGTTGGGACGCTGAGCATCGACTATTTCCGCGCTCTACTGGACGGCCTGTCCGTGGGGGAGCGCGGTACAGCGGCAGTGATCGAGACGAACGGAACCATGATCACCCGATTGCCCTACGATCCGAAGGTGGTCGGGCGTGACATCCGAAACGCCCCTGTGTTTATTCAGGCGATGTCGACAAACGAAGGTGCGTTCGCTGGCACTGCCTCAATCGATGGGATCCGCAGGCTCTACGTGTACAAGCACCTACCCGGGCTCCCGATCATTGTCGACGTGGCGCCCGCGGAGAACGACATTTACGCGGAATGGCAACGCCGGGCCAGGCGACTTGAGATCGTGATGGCGGTGTTCGGCGTGATCCTTGGGGCAGGATCGTTGCTGTTGTCGCGTGAACTACGGCGGCGGCAGCTTGCGGAGTCGAAACTACAACATCTGGCGCGTACGGACGCGCTTACGGGATTGAGCAACCGGGGCACCTTTGACGAAACGTTGCAGAAGGAATGGCAACAGGCCAATCGCTCGGGCCGTCCGCTCTCGCTGCTGTTCGTCGACATCGATCAGTTCAAGGCGTACAACGACTACTATGGTCATCAGGCGGGCGATGAGGTACTAAGAGCCGTTGCTCAATGCGTGGCTCTGTGCGTTCGCCGACCGGCCGACCAGGTGGCGCGGTATGGCGGCGAAGAGTTCGTGGTGACCCTTCCAGATACCGACGCGACCGGTGCCGCGAACGTCGCAGAGACCATTCGGCAAGCCGTATTTGATCTCAGTATTGAACACGCCCAGAGCCGGTATGGCTGTGTGACCGTGAGCATCGGCGTGGTGACGTCGCAAGGGCGAGCGGTTCACGATGGCGCGATTCTGGTGAAGATGGCTGACTCGGCCCTATACGAAGCAAAGTCAACCGGCCGTAATCGGGTCTGCGAGGCATAGCAGCGCCAGCGCGCGCAAACGATGCAGAGGGTGTACACAAAGGCAGCTGAATGGAGTTGCACTCGAACAGCAGGATGAACAGGAACCTGGCCGGTTCCCGCGCGGCTAGGCGATCACCGATCATTTCAGGCTGCACGTTCAGGTGGAATCGGCGAGCCACGATCACTGGCGATGAAGCGATGCATGCGCGGGCGCCGCTGTACGCGTCACATCGAGAAGTGGTCGTCGGGCAGGCATCCGTCGCGGCGTGCGATGCCGACGCCGACGTCGCCCAGCGTCAGGTTTGCCTGTGCGCCGTGCGATGCGGTAGGGTGCGGGTATCACTCACGGAACTGAGCTGTCCATGAACAAACAGGAACTCATCAACGCTGTCGCCGGTCGCACCGCCGACAGCAAGCCCGCCACTGGTGAAGCCATCGATGCGGTGCTCGGGGCGAGCATGCACGCGCTGATCGCTGACGACGGCGTGCAACTGTTGGGCTTTGGGTCGTTCTCGACGGGGCAGCGCGCCGCACGCACCGGACGCAACCCGTCGACGGGTGCCGAAATCCAGATTGCCGCGGCAAG
This sequence comes from Paraburkholderia sp. RL17-373-BIF-A, assembly GCF_046030175.1. Taxonomy (NCBI): domain Bacteria; kingdom Pseudomonadati; phylum Pseudomonadota; class Betaproteobacteria; order Burkholderiales; family Burkholderiaceae; genus Paraburkholderia; species Paraburkholderia sp. RL17-373-BIF-A. The sequence goes on along the minus strand of NZ_JARESO010000041.1, from coordinate 40,646 downwards.
GACGGTCAGGTTTACGGCCGGCAAGGCATTCAAGGATGCGGTCAACGCGTCATGACGAAGGTGGCGATCATTCCCGGCGACTACGCCGGGCTGCATAAGGAAGTGGTCAGTGTCGTCGAGTCGGCGCGACGCACGGCGGCTCGCAACGTCAATGCCGTGATGACCGCCGCCTACTGGGAGATCGGGCGGCGGATCGTCGCCAGTGAGCAGGGCGGGCAGGCGCGCGCGGGCTACGGACAGGCGCTGATTGCCCGGCTCGCGGACGACCTGACGCGTCGCTTCGGACGCGGATTCGGCAAGGCCAATCTGGCCAGCATGCGCGCCTTCTATTTCGCCTGGCCGGCTGCGCAGATTTTCCAGACAGTGTCTGGAAAATCTGCAGCCCCCGAAAATGTCCAGACGCCGTCTGGAAAATCGCTGCCGGCGAATGACGTCGTCGACGCCATGGCAACGGCGCCCGATTACATGGCGCTAGCCGCCCGTTTTACGTTGCCTTGGTCCGCTTATGTGCGCCTGCTTTCAGTGAAGACGGCGCCCGCTCGCGCTTTCTATGAAACAGAGGCGTTGCGTGAAGGCTGGTCGGTGCGCCAACTCGACCGCCAGATCAGTAGCCAGCTTTACGAGCGGCTGGCGCTGTCGCGCAACAAGGCGGCCCTGCTCAGGAAAGCCGCTGATGTTCAGCCGGGTGATCTCCTCACGCCAGAGGAGGCGATTCGCGACCCGTTCGTCCTCGAGTTTCTCGACATCAAGGACGAGTACTCGGAGTCGGGTCTTGAGGAGGCGTTGATCCAGCATCTGGCGGACTTCCTGCTGGAACTTGGCGACGACTTCGCTTTCGTTGGACGGCAGCGCCGTCTGCGAATCGACGACACGTGGTTCAGGGTCGACCTGGTGTTTTTCCATCGACGTCTGAAATGCCTCGTCATCATCGACCTCAAGGTCGGCCGCTTCAGCTATGCGGACGCCGGGCAGATGCATCTCTATCTGAACTACGCGCGCGAGCACTGGATGAAGCCTGGGGAGAATCCACCTGTCGGTCTGATCCTTTGCGCCGAAAAAGGTGCGGCCGAAGCACACTACGCGCTGGACAACCTGCCGAACAAGATTCTCGCGGCGGAATACCAGACCGTGTTGCCAGATGAGGCGATGATCGTGCAGGAGCTGGAGCGCACGACAGCGGAACTGGAGCGGCGTACCGGGGCTGCGTGAGATCCGGTCCCGACGTCCGACAGATCAGGATCACCCTGAGCGCCTCACAAGAATGCCTTCTGGAGAATCTGCCTGTTTTCGAACGAAAAGGACGACTACCGCCTGAATCCGCTTCCAGACTCGGGGCGCGCGCTCATTCCCGCGTCGCTATCGATTATTGTAGTTGGCTATCACGGCGCGTATCGCCGGCTCATTCATGTTCGCGCGTGTCACCGTCACCACGTCGACGAATACCTTTGGACGCGGCGGATGGCCCTGCAAGGCAGCGATCAGCGTCTCGACCGACTGATAACCCATACGGTAGGGGTCCTGCACGTTCTGCGCATTGAGTGTTGCTGTGGTGCCGAATATGGGTTCTGCTGCGTACGCAGCGCGGCCCAAAGGGCCGCAACTGATTTACCCCGTATCAACGTGGAATCACCCGGATGACTTGTCCCAAACACTGGGAAACTAATTGCGCCCGGCGGCTGTGTCAATGGATTTCGGATATCCATCCCCGGTCTGCAGCTTGCATCGACCACCTGGAAGACCTGAGGTCATCCCCTTAGCTGCAATGCGCAAAACATGTCCTGCATTACGAGGACGAAAGCGTTGGCCATGCGCCGCGCAGATGAAGTCAAAGGGTCGCAAACGGATGTCTGTTTGGGGGTGGGGCGAAGGTTCGCAGTGGGTCAGCTACAGAAGTCGGGCCGCTGCCACGGGTGGCTCAGTGCGGTGGAGCAATGTACTTCCGGCTTCGGCCATCTGCCGCCATTCGTTCGTGCGATCGATCGGTCATTCGGACGTCGGCTTGGCGCCGACAGCGGACCTTAGCTGCGTGCACGTGTTCGAACTGACGCGCGGCTAGGCTGTCGCGGAAACCGCATTTGTTTGCATGCGTGATCCCAACGATCGCGTTGGCTTCTTAAGCATTGGCTTGTTAATAGTGTGCACGCGAAGTCAACAGGTGGACTCATCAAGCGCCCCGTCACTCGGCGCGCGCGTGCAAAAACCTGGACGCGCCATCGGACCGTCGTTGCTTTCCAGTTCGCCGTTTCCTAATCTGATCGGAGAGGCTCGGGTCGATGAAAGTTGGCGAGCCGTCATGGACTCTATAGGAGGTCCGAAGTGTCCTTTGATCGAACTGAAACAGCCGTGGTTTTCATCGACCCGCAAGTCGATGTCTTAAGCAAGAACGGCAAGAACTGGGGCGCGGTGGGAGCAAGCGTGACAGAGAATAAGACGGTAGAAAACATGCTGCGAATCTTCAAGGCGGCGAAGTCCGCAAAGTTTACGGTCTTTATCTCGCCACATTACTTTTTCCCGACCGATCGTGTGTGGAAATTCAATGGACCGCTGGAGGCAGATGAATTCGCTACCGGCACGTTTGCGCGTAGTGGTCAGTTGAGTCTGGAAGGTTTTGAAGGCTCCGGCGCGGACTGGCTCGACGAATTCAAGCCCTACATCAACGACGGCGAGACGGTTGTTGTGAGTCCGCACAAGGTCTTCGGACCGCAAACCAACGATCTCGTCCTTCAACTGCGCAAGCGAGGCGCAAGGAAGGTGGTACTGGGAGGCATGCTTGCCAACATGTGCGTGGAGTCGCATTTGCGTGATCTGCTCGAACAGGGATTCGAGGTGTATGTCGTTAGCGATGCAACAGCCGGACCACGTCATCCCGTTTGGGGCGACGGCTACAAGGCGGCGATGATCAACTACGCGTTCCTCGCGCACGGCGTGGTGACTACCGACGAGGTTGTGGCCTCAATGGAATGACGCCCAACTGAGATCGGCTGGCAGGCGAACAGACTGTCGGCCTAAAAAGCGCATTTGCCCAGTTGCGAAACCCCAGCATGTTTCCCGGACGGATTGCCGACCGCCTGCTTACCCCGCTGCAATGTCTCATGGCGCACGAGTTCACGCGGTGGTTCATTTTCAATTGAAAGCTCGCCTCAGCAAGGAGAATGACAATGAACACGGTCACGACCAAAGACGGCATTCAGATCTTCTACAAGGACTGGGGAACAGGGCAGCCCATCGTTTTTTCACACGGATGGCCACTGAGCGCCGACGATTGGGATGCCCAGATGATGTTCTTCCTGAACCTCGGTTTCCGTGTCATCGCGCATGACCGTCGCGGTCACGGGCGGTCAACGCAGACGGCCGACGGTCATGATATGGATCACTACGCCGATGATCTCGCGGCCGTTACCGAGCATCTTGACCTTAAAAATGCAGTCCACGTGGGCCACTCGACGGGGGGCGGTGAGGTCGTCCGCTATCTCGCGCGTCATGGCGAGGGTCGAGTAACCAAGGCGGTGCTGATCAGTGCTGTGCCACCGCTGATGGTGAAGACCGCTAACAACCCGGAAGGTCTTCCCAAGGAGGTTTTTGATGGATTTCAGGCTCAGGTCGCCAACAACCGCTCACAGTTTTACCGTGATGTTGCTGCCGGGCCGTTCTACGGTTATAACCGGCCAGGGGCCAAGCCGTCCGAAGGCGTGATCCTGAACTGGTGGCGTCAGGGAATGGAGGGCGGAGCCAAGGCGCACTACGACGGGATCGTGGCCTTTTCCCAGACCGATTTCACCGAAGACCTGAAGAAGATCACAGTCCCGACGTTAGTGATGCACGGCGATGATGACCAAATCGTACCCTATGCCGACTCTGGGCCGTTGAGCGCGAAATTGCTGCCGAACGGCACCTTGAAAACCTATAAAGGCTTCCCGCACGGCATGCCTACGACGCAAGCCGATACGATCAATGCGGATCTTTTGGCGTTCATCAATTCCTGAATCGTCAGGCATCCTGGTGCGCTTGGAGCGAGCAAACGACTGATCTACCGCGAAAGCGGCCATTGCCTTCATTCAGCTCGGCCGTCCGTTAGGGGCGGCTACGGCCGATCGCTCGTAGGGCAGAGGTCGGTCATGAAGCGACGTTCATCTAGACCGTCACATGGACATTCGTGCGACTGCTCCGCTTTCTGAGCGGCCGTTTCGATCACAACGACGCGTGTCGCGTCGATGAACCTGGCTTCGATAAAATCACTCGCTCGGGCGGCGCCACCACCGACATGCTCCCAGCGCCGCGCCGCAACGGGTGGTTCATAGATGTTTGAGCACACTGCTCGCCAGCGTGCGCAGTTCGTCGAACTGCGTAACGAGTTCGAGGCACAGAATAAACGCCAGCATCGCTGAAGGTCCCGGGAAGCGTTCGATCCATCGCAGCGCCGAAGTCGCGTAGCGCACGCGGATCGCATCTCGCGTCATGACATAGGTAATTCCGATTCCCACAGCGGCGCCCACCAGCAAATCGGTTGGGTAGTGAAAGCCGAGATAGGCGCGCGGAACGCAAATGAACAGCACGGTATAGAGAATCGCCAGCACACCGATGCCGCGCCACACGAGGAAGATGCCGGTTGCGACCGCCATCCATAGCATCGCGTGATCGCTTGGAAAGGAGCTCCAGCTTGTCAGCAGTGCGTCCTTGATATCGCCACCTGCGAAGTGCAGATGCAGTTCGGCGCTATAGACGGGGCGCACTCTGAACGGCAACCAGTGAGTCAGCAGTCTTCCGACGAACAGCGCCACGAGGCCACTGAGAAGCGTCGCGAGAACCATTTCTCGCCGCCATTCGCGGCGCTCGTCCTGCTGAAACCACATCCACCACAGCATGGGAATGAGTACGAGGCCTTTGAAGGTGTAAAGGTCGGCGATGCCTTCTATGGATCGGGTCGCGAAATGACCGAAGTGTAGGTTGGACAGATATGTTTCGATAGAGGAATCGAAGCTATTCATTATTTTGTAAGAAACTTGAGCTAGTCGCATCGAGGTTAGCATAGCCCAACGAATGCGCTGCATTTTTGGTGCTTACTTTCATTGACAACTTTCCCTGCGCAATTTCATCGCCAACTTTCACTGACGGCTTACTGCGCGAGTTTCCTCTTCGGGCGGCGTATGCCGACGAACACCGCGTCGGCCACGTCCATCGGAAAATCTCGGGTAGCTATGGCGACACCTGCTCGATACTCGTCAATCAGCGCGTCGATAGCCGCAGCGGAAATGCCGGCCGCTGTCCTTGGGTGACCCAATCGAGCTTCGACCGAGAATCCGCCAGCGATCTCATTCCTCGAATGTCCGCTGCACTCCGAGACGCGCCGCACAGTTCGCCGGATGATGACAGTCTGTACCGGTTCATATTGGAACGTCGAGATAGAGCTGACATGCCGGGGTTAATGCCAGGACACCGACGACAGCTTGCAAAGAACGTCGCATGCCATGACCAAACCGAGCAAACCGTGCCGGTCAGTCGGTCGACGCGCCGAAGCAGCGGCCGCACGAACGCGCCTTGCCCAGTCGCAGGCGCCCGGCGCTCACTGTTGCCTCACCACCGCAGTCGCACCGGCAAACCCACAAACCATCGCCAGCGTACCGATCGGTCGTCAGCTGGCCAAACACCTCACCGCCCCGCAGCGCAGGTGAGCCTGGGCGGGACCGCCACACACGACGCTGCTCACGGCAGCCACAATCACGCGTTCTGCCGCCTTCTACCGCCTCCAACTCGGCAGTCACGTGGCCGCCGCAACGACAGCTCCAGAGCCACACATCGGCGCCGCGATATTGAAGCGCGACAAGGTGGCCGAAGGTGCGACCAGCGACATCGCGACGAGGCGGAAAGGGCCATTCAGGCGGCAAGGGGGGACGGATACGCTGATTCACAAAAGGTAAATGGGATTCGGCATCCTACTCTCAAGGCATAAGTGCTGCCCGTCGCTTCGCGGGCGTGGCTCAGGAAGGGGACAGAGTGGCCACGTAGAATCGATGAATCGGCACCTCGTTATAAGCGACGTATGCTCTCCGCACGTACCAAACGGAGAACGTCTTGGTATTCGCATTGCGATCTGTATCTTCGCCGTTTTACGGCATTTTTACGTGCCGAGGAATTCCTGACAATATAAAGTCAACCCGTTCAAGTTTTCTGTGTGCGACGCAATTACGGTGCGACATTATCCACAAGTGGTCCGTCAGCCTGACGCCTCGCAAGCGTGCGCCGACCAAGCCTTGGCTCACGCACTGTTTTTCTGTCAAATAACATGCGCGGATATCTCTGATCATGATGTGGTACGAAACTTAAAGGGAGTATTCATATCGTGAGAATTGAAGCACCAGCGAGCAATATGCCAGCGATCGACGATGGCCACGACCGGCAAACGGCATCAGCGTCAAAAGCGCTAAGCGGCTCGCAACCTCCAGCTTCCCCCGAGATGACGGGCCCATTGTCCGGTCTCAGGTCAGTCAAGGACCCCGGGCCGGCAGCGCGAGCTTCATCGTCCGTCCGGTGGGGTACGTCACCGTCAACAGCCGGAGGTCGAACGTTTTCGACGAGCGATTCGATCCCGTTGCAGCGGATGCCGCAATTGGGTCCGCAAGCACCCGCCAACGCTGCATCTCACACGATGTCCGCGGATGCCGCGGGTAGCCGCGCCCAATCGTCTGGCATGGCAGCTTCTAAGGAAGGGAACGCACCTCTAGCCTCTCGATATGCCGGAGGTATCGCGGGGGCACTCGAGTTAGGGGGCGCCATCGCTGCCGGCGTCGCGACAATCCCGAAACGCGAGGTGATAAGTACCGCCGCGTCTGGTGCTCTTTGGGCGGGCGGTGCAGCGGCAGGTATGGTCGGCAACACGGCCAGCCTGGTAGCGGGTATCGGCACGCAAAGCCATCTATCAGTCGGTAGCCTAGCGACCAGAATTGCATCTCACGCAGGGCAAATGATATCCGGTGTTGCTAATCTGGGTGCTGGCGTGTCGGATGCGACAACAGCAAGTCGCCATGTCGTGGCAAAAGTTGCGGGCGGTTTTTCCGGCGGCGCATGGGGACTAAGTGCAGGGCTCAACATGGCCCAAGCCGGGACGGAGCTTTGGAACGGCTACAGCCACGCCTCCGCTTTAAAGTTCGCAAGTGGGGGATTCAATCTTGGCGCGGCCATAGCGGATACGGTTGCGGTATTCGATGCCACGGCATCGGTAGCTCCTAAGGTGGCTTCCGCACTATGGGCCGCGGGCGCCGCTGCGCAAGTGGGGGCTGCAATTGCGGAAAGGCCCGCGAAAAAGCCTGAGGATGTTGAGTCTGGGACGCAGGTGAGCCAATGACCGTTTAACGCGCGAAACCCTCCGGTATTGCCACATTGCGATAGACGCGGCAAAGCGCGCAAAGCAGCAGGTGCATTTGCATTGCATGGCGATTGGCCGCGATCGCATTATCACACTGACGCATCGTGAAAATGTGCAGGAAGCCAAAGACTTCGCAACTCACAAAATGAACGAAAAGCGCTAGTGTCGCCTGCTTTCCGGTGACGCCCCGCGACACGAACTGTCCATGATGCGTTTCAATCCATGGATCCCATGATGGACTGCAACACCGACTTTTTGCGATGCGGGCCGAAGATCAGGCAGCCAGACTGCGCGCCGGCAGGCTCACGGAACTGGCCGCGACAACGTCGCGGAGGGGCTGGACAGCCTTGCGGGTGAGTGACCATACTTCACAAGGCCTATCTTTGCGGGCCGCCCATGATAATTGAAGCGGCGATCCGCACTCTGATGCAGGGCCAGTTGTTCGAGCGCGACATCTACACGGAGAAGTTTCTCACCAGCGCGGACCGCGCGGAGGCACTCGCGAAGAGTCCCCTGTTCAAGTCGATTTGAGCGATGCGGCCGGGCGCGGGTCTTGATCTTTTTACGAGCGCAAAACGAATTCTCTCAAACCCTCACGAGCAACTTGCCGATGTTGCCGCCTTCGAACAAGCTATTCAGCGCAGCAGGCAGTTGTTCGAATCCATCGACGAAAGTCTCCTTGAATACGATCTCACCGCTTTTAACCCAAGGCGCCACTTGCGCCACCATTTCGTCCATACGATTGGTGTAGTCTCTTGCCAGCACGCCCTGAATGGTGGCGCGCTGAAAGAGCATGTGCTGTAGAAATCGTGGTCCCACGTCCGGCGTGTCCAAACCACCGTCGTATTGACTGATCGCTCCGCAAATCACGATGCGGGCTCGGCGCTTGATAAGCGGGATCACGGCATCCGTGATCGGGCCGCCGACGTTGTCGAAATAAACGTCCACCCCTCCTGTGGCCTCGAGCAGCGCGCTCGTCAAGTCTTCATGCGTCTTGTGTTCCCGATAATCGACCGCGCGATCCAGTTTCAGTTCGTCGAGCAGGAATCGGCACTTGTCTGGACCACCGGCAATGCCGACGACCTTGCAGCCCGCCTTTTTCCCAAACTGTGCGACCAGCGAGCCGACGGCCCCCGCCGCGCCGGAAACAATCAGGGTATCACCAGGGCGCGGCCGGCCGGCTTCCATGAGACCAAACCAGGCGATACGCCCCGGCATGCCGAGCACACCGAGTGCCGTGGAAACGGGCGCGCTTGCCGGATCGAGTTTGGTCAATTCGCTGTGATGGCACCGTGCATATAACTGCCAACCCGAATAAGTCGACACCCAGTCGCCTTTGGCGAACAGCGGGCCGGCCGACTCGACCACTTCTCCCACTACACCGGAGCATTGCACGATGCCGAGGGGATGAGGCACGTCATACGTATTGCGCTCGTGCTGCTGAATGCGAATATACGGATCCACGCTGATGTACCGTGCGCGAACGATGACTTCGTTCTCCGCCAACGGTCCCGAAATTTCGCTTTCACGAAGCTCGTAGTGTTCCGATCCAACGCGACTCGTGGGACGTTTTACATAGAACCATTGGCGATTCGAATAGAGTGCGTTCATGGATTGGATTTCCGGTGTGAATTTCGATGCGGTGGGAACGATTCACTTGAGTTGCGCGAAGTCTTTGCCATGTTGGTATGACGGATTTGACGAGGCAACACAGCGATCTCTGGCGGCTGGTTTCGTGCAGCGATATTTTAGTTTTATGGACAGCCACCGTCGAATCATTGTTTATCCAGCTTGGCAGTAGTTTTTCTACTGCCTCCTCGCGATCGCTTTGCTGTTGTCGCTGCTTTTAGTTCATATTGGGCCTGCGTGATCAGCCAGTCTCGCATTGCCCGAATAGTCTCCGAGTCGCGCCGGTCCTCGGGATAGACGACGTAATAGCCCAGCGAGAGATGCAGCGCGAAATCGAAGAGGCGGCACAGGCGGCCGGCGGCGAGATCCCGTTCCACGAGTTGCTCGCTGGTCAGCGCGATGCCTTGGCCCGATATCGCGGCATCGATTGCAAGGGCGGACTGGCTGAATCGAGGCCCCTTACTCGGATCGACATGTTCTCCTCCGTTCAGCGCTTCGAGAAATTCAGGCCACAGGTCATGTGAATCATGCAGCAAAACGTGACGCTTCAGATCGGACGGCTTCCTCAGTGGTCGTCTCGATTCGGCCAATGAAGGGCTGCAGACGGCATAGATGTCGACCGGAAAGAGCGGATCGGCAGCAAGTCCTTTACCGAAAGGCGGCTTGCCGTGGCGGATTGCAATATCGACTCCATCGCCTTTGAAAGTCGAGAGTTGTTGATCTGCGATCACGCGCACTTCAATTGATGGATAAGCGTCCGTAAATGTTGCCAGCCGTGGGATGAGCCATTTCGACGCAAATGAAGGCGTCGTGCTGACCGTCAAACTCGATGCACGGTGTGTGAGCGCTTCCGTTGCGTTCGCGATGATCGTTAGCGCGCGCTGCACTGATGAGAAGTAGATCGAACCATGGGTAGTTAACGCGAGCCCGCGCGGCAGGCGATCGAACAACTGAAGTCCAAGAACATCTTCGAGATTGCGCACCTGCTGGGCAACTGCGCCTTGAGTTACGCCTATTTCCTCTGCGGCGACACGGAAGTTGAGATGACGCGCGGCGGCTTCGAATGCCCGCAGCGCGTTTAAAGGGGGAAGGCGTGGCACTTTGGTTGGGGACAGCATACGGTGGAAAAACTACAGCCTTGGAGTAAGCAATGCTTCGACGCGGTTGGCGCCCGGACGCCCTAAGTTAGCATATCGTGGCGCGCGCAGGGAGCGTGTTCGCTTTACGGCCAGGCCAGACACCTGCCTCTACCGCTTGAGTTTGCGGGCACTTCGATCAGTCGAACTTGGCCGGGTCCGCCACCCGCACCACTACTTTGCCGAAGTTGCGCCCTTCGAGCATGCCGAGAAATGCCTCCGGGGCCTTCTCGAGACCGTCGACGATATCTTCCTTGCAGCGAATCCGTCCTTCGCCAATACCGTTGGACACGATGCGCAGAAACTCGGGATAGTGTTCGTCGGCAAACTCGTAGTTGATGAAGCCTCGCACCAGAAGGCTTTTTGTCAGTATCTGGCGCATCGTGGCCGCAAGCTGGCCGTTGGCGTTTTCCTGATCGCCGCTGTATTGCGCGATGAGGCCGCAAACTGGCACACGCGCGAAGCGGTTCAGCAGAGGCAGCACCGCTTGCCATATCTTGCCGCCGACGTTCTCGAAGTACACATCGATTCCATCCGGACAAGCCGCAGCCAGTTGTTCGGCCATGTCGGGCGCGCGATGGTCGATCGCGGCGTCGAAACCGAGTTCGTCCAACACGTAGCGGCACTTCTCCGAACCGCCCGCGATGCCGACTGCTCGCGCCCCGGCTATTCGCGCAAGCTGCCCGACGAGTGAGCCGACCGGACCGCTAGCCGCTGCAACGACGACCGTATCGGCGGGTTTGGGCTTGCCGATCAACATGAGGCCGGCATAAGCGGTGAATCCCGGCATGCCGAGCACGCCGAGCCGAGCCGACGGTGACGAGAGATCGGGATCGACCTTGCGCAATCCAGTACCGTCGATCACCGCATAGTTGCACCATCCGGTTGGTGCGAGTACGAGTTCACCTGTGCGATAGTCCGGATGTCTGGATTCGATGACCTCGGCCACGGCTTCACCGACCATCTTGTGATCGATTGCGACCGAGGGCGCGTACGACTTGCGCGCATCCATTCGGCCCCGCATGTACGGGTCGAGCGACAGGTACAAAACACGAAGCAGCAGCTCATTCGGCGGCGTGTCCGGCAGCGTGGCTTGCTCAAGACGGAAATTGTCGACGGTTGGCTGTCCATCGGGACGAGAGGCAAGAACGATCTGTTTGAAAGTGTCTATTTTCATGGCGGATATTCGCTTCGTCAGGACGTTGGCCCGTCAGATCAGTACGTTGCTATTGCAATACCGAAGCACAGAGCTTCGCCAGCCGAGCGTCGAGCGAACGGCCTTGAACGTCGATTTGGGCGCTGTGGAACTGGCTCAGTTGGGTCGACGGCTTATCGTACTCGATCGTCGTGCCACCCTGTGCGTTCTCGTAGACCATGATACGCAATGGCGCGTACAGTCCCGCCGCCATATTGACGCTGGTCATTTCAGTCGCGGTGAGAACGTTGCCGGTGAAATACTCAGTACCGTTCCGGCGCTGTCCTTTCAGCACGAGCCAATCTCCATGCAGCCCAATGTAATGAATCACAAGACCGTCGTTGCCGGCGGCTTTCTGAAGGGCGACGCGCAATTCGTCGACCTTGTCCTGCTTCAGCAACGTGCGGATATGATCGTCAAGTCGGCCGAGACGGCTCTCCAGATCCTGTTTGACGGAAGCGTAGGGTTTGCTGGAAGAGACGGTCACGTGATCGATAATCGTCTTTGTTTCCGATACCTCCACGGTCGCCGCCATCGCGGGCGCACAGAACATGTTCATGCTGATCGCAGCAACGGCGGCCGTAGACAATGCAACTCGTGAAGCGGCAGTACGTAAGTTAATCACTGTTGTCTCCTTGTTGGACAGGTCGGTAGAGCGCGCTCTCTCGGGTCAGTGTTCCGACGCGGCTTCCGCTCCAAGGCCGCTTAGCATTCGAAGTTGCTGAGCATCGAAGGAAGCGTCGCCGGCGTTCTGACGTGTCGTGACCGATCCGATCCAGCCCGCGATAAAGCCCACCGGAATGCTGAACAGACCGGGATTCGAGAGCCAGAAAGGCGGGGTGGAATCCTTGAAGATGATGCCTTTCGCTCCGATGACGGCCGGCCCCAGCAGCACGAGACCAATCGAGGAAAGGGTGCCGGCGAGCACTGCGGCCACGGCGCCTCGATCCGTAAAACGCCGCCAGTACATCGAGAAGAGAACCACGGGCAAGTTTGCGCTGGCCGCGATGGCGAACGCGAGCCCTACGAGAAACGCGACATTAAACGTCTTGACGAGCAGCGCGAGTCCCATCGCGGCCATACCGAAGACTATTGTTGCGATCTTTGCGATCACGACCTGCCGACGCTCCTTGTCGCCAGACGCCGAAAAGAGTTGGCCGAAGATGTCGTGAGAGATGGTCGAGGCCGAGGAAATCATGATGCCCGAGACGACCGCAAGGATCGTCGCGAAGGCAATTGCCGAAACGCAAGCGAGAAGAAGTTCGCCGCCGGCAGAACCCGCACCGCCGCCGAGTGTCGTGGCGAGCAGGGTGATGGCGCTGTTTCCTGAACTGTGTGTGGCGAGAATCGCCGCCGGTCCCACGATCGCGGTGGCGGAAAATCCGAGCACGATCATCATTACCGCAAAAGACGTCATCACAATCAGACCGATTTTCGCGGACTTTCTCGCCGCGACGGCGGACGGCACCGTGTAAAACCTGGTCATGACGTGCGGCAGGCCTGCTGTGCCCAACGCGAGAGCGAGCGTGAGTGACAGCGTATCCAGCGGATCCTTGAAGTAGCCGCCCGGCACAAAGTACTGCGCCGGACGCAGCGACGAGAGGCGTGCCTTATTGAACAGCGCGCCCACGTCGAAGGAGAAATGCGCCAGAGCAAGCAGCACGAGCACCGCGCCGGCAGTCCAGACGAGGACGGCTTTGACGATCTGCACATAAGTCGCGGCCACCATTCCGCCGAACAGCACATACGCGATCATGAGTACGCCGATCAGCACGATCGCGGGGTTGGTGCCGATCGGCAATAGCAGACTGGCCAGTGCGCCGCCGCCAACGAGTTGCGCGAGTAGATAGGCTAACGAAATGATCAGCGAGGAAACCGATGTGGCCGCTCGAACTCCGCGGCTGCGCAAACGCAGTGCGACCACATCGGAGAGGGTGTATTTGCCGCAGTTTCTGACCGGCTCGGCGACGATCAGCATGATCATGATCCATCCGGCGATGAAGCCGACCTGATACACGATGCCGTCGAATCCGAACAGGGAAACGAGTCCCGTCACACCGAGAAACGAGCCGGCGGACATAAAGTCTCCCGCCAGCGCGAGGCCGTTCTGAAACGGCGACAGATTGCGTCCGGCCACGAAAAATCCGGAGGTTCCGCGCGACCGGCGAGCGCTCCATCCGGTCAGAATGAGGCTGAGTCCGATAAATCCTACGAAGGCGATGATTCTGAGCCCGCCATGACTGATCAGATTATTCATGTCGATCACCGTTCGATTGTGCAAACGCGCTGCGAAGCAATTCGGCCGCTTTCGGGTCGTAGACTCGCTCGGCCCACGCGCAGTAGCCCCAGAAGGTAGCGATCGTGAGCGCGAACTGAACGACTACCGCGAGCAGTCCAAGGTTGAGTTCGCCGTAGACGGATAGGGACATCGCGCCAGGAAACTCCAGCACTGCGATCAACAGGCCGAAATAGATTCCCAGTGAGGTGTAAAGCAATGACCATACGAAGCGGTTCCGGAAGTTTGCGAGCGCTCGCGTCTTCTCGACGAGGGACAAGCCGGATGATCTGACTTTCGTCACGTTTTGCCTCTCGAACTCCGCGTTGATTGATTCCATGGATTGCATGTCGGGTCTCCTCCGTTATGGTGTTCATGACAGACATCTGAAGAGGCTTGATCACTAGAGTTTTGCTGGCAGGACTTCGCCGCGACTCTCTCCAAATCCGATTCGTGCAAAGCCTGCTTTCTCACAGTAGCCGCGCAGGATAATGGCGTCGCCATCCTCCACGTAGCTGCGCTTTTCACCCGTACTCAGCGTGACCGGCTCGCTTGCGTTGCGTGCTAGTTCCATCAGCGCGCCCGCTTCCGATTTCTCCGGGCCTGAGATGGTGCCGCTGCCAAGCAGGTCTCCAGCGCGCAGATTGCAGGCGCCCACGGCGTGATGCGTGACCATCTGTGCGATGCTCCAGTACTGATGCTTGAAACTCGTGAGTGAGAGTCGCGTCGCCGGGAGATTCCCGGCTCTATGGCGAGAAGTCTCCATCCAGACTTCCAGTTGGATGTCGATGGCGCCCGTCGTGCTATTCGGGCCGGAATCCAGATAAGGCAGCGGCTTTCCATCTGTGTCTGGGCGCGGCAGGGGAAGCCTGAACGGCGCCAGTGCCTCCATGGTCACGATCCACGGCGAGATCGTGGTGGCAAAATTCTTTGCCAGAAACGGCCCTAGTGGCTGCATCTCCCAAGCCTGAATGTCGCGAGCGGACCAGTCGTTGAGCAGACATAGCCCGAAAACATGGCTGTCGGCCTGATCCAGATCGATCGGCTCGCCAGCCGCATTGCCTTGTCCAATGTAGATGCCGAGTTCGAGCTCGTAGTCCAGCTTGCGCGACGGCGAGAAGATCGGTGCATCTTCGCCCGGAAGCATGATTTGCCCCGCCGGGCGTCGGAACCGCTGACCGCTTAGCCCGATGCTCGAAACCCGGCCGTGGTAAGCAATAGGTATCGATTTGAAGTTGGCCCCCACACCGCTCAGGCCGAGTAGCTTGCTGATGTTGGTCGCGTGATGAATCGAGGTGTAGAAATCCGTGTAATCGCCGATCTGCGCTGGCAGGCTGTATTCCACTTCCGCTAGCGGGACCAGACATGCCTCGATCGCCGCGCGATCATCCGAAGGGGCGCGCTCATGAAGCGCCGCAAATAGCGCGTGTCGCAATTCGCGCCATGCGGACGGACCCATTGAGAAGAACCCGTTGAGCACGGGCTGCGCACACGCCCGCGCGGCCTCGCCCGCGATTCCATTCAGACCGGCACGAGACGCCCAGGCGGCGATGTCGATGACATGATCGCCGATTGCGACCGCGCCCCGAAACGCCTCATCGGAATTCCTTCTACGGATAACCGAGAATGGCAGGTTCTGGATGGGGAAGTCGCCCGCCGGTGCATTGGCGGACTCGACCCAACTGCGCGCAGCGGGATCATGCGTCTGATTCAGAGTGTGTTGCATGTTCGTCTCGATTCATTCGGGGTAGGGCGCGAGCCGCTCGCGTCATGGCACCTACGTTCAGTCGAACGGGCGCGTGGGGCTGTGCCTGCTGAGAAGGATTCCGCGCTCCTGCAAATCCCGAATGAACGCCGCGCTGAGCTTGCGTTCGGAGAGCACCTCGGCGTTATGCTCGCCCTGGAAAGCAGGGCTGCCCGGCTGCGGTAACTCAGACTGGCTGAAATGCCACGGCGCGCCGGGCATGCGTGTCGTGCCGCCTGATCTGTCGTCGACATCGACTAGCGCACCCCATTCCTGCACCCACTCGGAATCGGCGAACTCGTTGACGCTCCGGACCACGCCAATGGCCAATCCCGCTTCGCTGACCTGCGTCTGGAGCTGATCCAGGTCGTTGAAGGTGAGAAGCCACGCGCGCACTTCGGCCAGCAAATCAGCAATGTTTTGCCGCCGCAAAAGCGCCGTGCCGAAGCGGGGGTCGCTCAGCAAATCGTTGCGGCGCATCATCGCGCAGTAACGCGAAAACATCGGCGTGTAGATCGGGCTGCCAGCGATGGTGAGTTGGCGTCCATCGGGCAAATCGAAGATGTGTGAATCGGGCGCGGAGAGAATGATCGGTTCGCCATCCGTATCGATTTCCGACAGTTGTGCGCCCACGCGTTCGTTCACCGATAGCATGGTGGCGGCCATCGAGACGTCGACGTGCTGCCCCTCGCCGGTTCGCGCGCGATGCTGAAGCGCGGCCAGAATGCCGATGACGCCGTGAAGTCCGGTGTACATGTCGGCGTGGCTGCATGCGTCGTTACGGACTTCGGTGAGCGCAGCGCCGAAATGGTGCTGGACGATGTCGGTCAGTCCCGACTCGGCTTGCACGGTCGGCGCGAACGCCGGACGGTTGCGCCAGGACGTCGATTGTCCATAGCCACTCAAAGAGGCATAAATCACGGACGGGTTGAAAGCGCGCACCTGCTCATAGCCGAGTCCAAACCGGTTCAGCGTCCCGGGGCGAAAATTCTCGACGATGATGTCCGCGTCCCGGCACATGTCGACCATGATCGAGCGTGCCTCCGGGAAGTTGAGATCGAGGCTCACGTTGCGCTTGCCGGCGTTCTGCTGCACGTAATACAGCGACATGTCGCCGATATGCGGCATGCTCACGCGGCCGATATCGCCGGACGGCGGTTCGATCTTGGTCACGGTGGCGCCGAGATCGAGGAGCGTTTTGGTGCAATGCGGTCCGGCCAGCACTCGCGTGAAATCGATCACGCGAATGCCCTGGAGCGGTGCTGACATGATCAATCTCCCTTGAATTCGGCGGTGGCGGGTCCGGTCGAAAAGAACGAAGCGAAACCTCGCTCGCGATCGCCCGTCTTCCAGATCATGTTGTTGAGGTTGATCTGTTCGAGGTCTGCGCTGCGCACGCCGCCGTTGGCAGCGAGATTGGCCTGCTGCTTGATGCCGTGGAGGACTTGGGTCGGGCCTGCCGCCAGTTGCCGGGCGAACGACATGGCGGCGCTCTGGAGTTCGGCTTCGGGCACGACGTGATTGATGATGCCCCAGCGTTCGAATGCTTCCGCCGGGTGCCGCCGTCCGATCAACGCGATTTCCTTGGCCCGCACGACGCCCGCTCGCTGAACGAGTCGTTGCGTGCCGCCAAGCAGCGGAATCAGGCCCACGATGTTCTCGACCTGGCCGAAGTAGGCCGTGTCCGCGGCGACGATCATGTCGCAGGTGAGCGCCAGTTCGAGGCCGCCGCCGAGCGCGGCGCCGTGAACGGCTGCGACTGTCGGAACCGGCGCGTTTTCCAGCACGTCGAGAAACTCGAGGAATTGATCGGCGTTGTGCTGGATCACCGTCTTGCCATCGGTAAATGAGCTCATTTCCGCACCGGCGGAAAAGTGCCGCATGTCGCTTTTGAGCACGATCGCACGAGCACCTTCGGCGACTATGCTGCGATACGCGGCGAGCAGATCCGCGATCATCGCGTCGTCGATCAGGTTGTGCGGTGGCTTGGCTAATGAAACGATTCCGACGGCGCCATCCATTTCAATCTTTACTGTGGTCATGGTTCTCTCTGCAAGGTGCGATAGGCGAGGCAAAGGCCACTGGCTTCAAAGCAGCATTTGAGGCGCGGCCTGCGTGTGGGAGGGTCGACGGACGAGTCCGTTACCGGTGCGTTAAACCGATGCCGCGACAGCTCGCATCGACGGAGCGTGTTGCGTCGCCGCATGGACGGGACCGATTGCGCCATCCACGGTTTCAGGATGAGCGCCGATCAGGGTTGTCACTAGTGCCGGAACGGGGTGGGCTGAGGGCTTCATGGCTTGTCTCCATCTGTTTTTCGGCGTGCGCCGTTGATGGTTACTATCTCAGCGAGCTCATTGAGCGGCAACGTCCAACCCTGCCAATTGCCGTGTCAAACTGTGCCAAACGTGCTCGACGAAGATCGGAAAAATGTGCGAGCATGTCCGCAACTGGAGTGAGACAAATCGTGCGACCACCGAAAATCATCACGCCATTGCATCCGGATCTCGATGCGCCGACGCAGAGTCTTCTGGGCTTGGCCGCGCTCGCCGCCGAACTGGCCGCGGAGGGCGTTTCCGTCAACAAACTGTTCGCGAATACGGGCGTCCATGCGAACCAGTTGGAGGATTCGCAGGCGAGAATTTCGCATCGTCAACGCCTCGCCATTTATCGAAACGCCCAACGGCTTGCAACAAGAGCCGATGTTGGATTGCTCGCGGGTGCGCGTCAGAGGATCAGTGACTTCGGCATATATGGCTATGCCATGGTCAGCAGTACGACCTTTGGAGACGCCCTGAAATTCAGCGTCGAAAATGTCAGGATGGCCGGCGCGGTTTTGCAGATCCGCTATTCCACCGAGGGCAATACCGGTATTCTGAGCAGTCACGGGCTCGCATCGCTCGGCGACATGTTGCCGTTTGTCGCCGAATTCTGGCGAAGCTCAATGACGGTGTTATTCAGCCGGGTGCTGGAAGCGCCTTTTCCGTCGAAGCGCATGGTCATGGCGTATCCGGCGCCGCCACATTGGCGGAATTACGAGAGGATGTTCGACTGTCCCGTGGAATTCGGCGCCGATACGATGGAGTGGCATTTCGACGTGCATGTACTGGACCGTCCGTGTCCGAATGCGAATCCGATTACCGCGCAAATCTGCCAGCAACTGTGTGATCGTATTCTCGAAGAACGCGATGGCATTCCCGAACTGGCGAGGCAGATCCGCATGGCCTGCCTGAACGCACCGGGCGTGTTCCCATCCGCCGAGAAGATGGCCGCCCAACTCGGCATGTCACTGCGAACCTTGCATCGACGGCTGGCCGACGATAACTACTCGTATCAAACCTTGTTGAACGATGTGCGCCGGTCGCTCGCCATCGAATTTCTCGAGAACACGCGGCTTCCTATCGATCAGGTCGCCGAGCGCATTGGATTCTCGGATGCGGCGAGCTTTCGCCGGTCTTTCAGGAAGTGGACTGGAAATTCACCTAGTCTGTATCGGAAGGGAATGGGCCAGGATGGGTGAGGGGAGCGTTGTCACTTGATGCCGTACGGATTTACCCGAATGCAATAAAGTATCAGTTCGCGGTCTTATTTTCAGTGGCGAGATGTCCGCGGCGAGGCTAACTTTCTGTTATAGCGGACGCAATGCGACATATGCGACTGTCAAAAGCAGAATGGGCTCAGGAGGAAGACAGATGCACACGACGCTGGGTGTCACGGCGCGTACCGATGCCCGCCACGCCAAGATCGCTCAGCCGGATCTGGAACTGGTCGCCGTGCCGCGCGACGAGTCGTTCAAGATCTGGTCCCATGGGTATCCCTATCGCACGGTGCGCTGGCATTTCCATCCTGAATACGAAATTCAGCTGATTACGTCGACGACGGGCAAATACTTCGTAGGCGATTACATCGGCAATTTCGCGCCTGGCAATCTCGTGATGGTGGGATCGAATCTGCCGCACAACTGGGTCAGCAATGTGCCGCAGGGCGACCGTGTGGATGAACGCTGTCTTATTCTGCAATTCGATGCAGAGTTCGTTACGCGCGCAATCAAGCTTTTCCCGGAGTTTAAACGCGTCGAGTTGTTACTCGATGCATCGCGTTGGGGTGTACTGTTCACACCGGAAACGGGCGCGGCGGCTGAACCGATCATGCGCGAGATGCTGGGCGCGAAAAGCATGCGGCGCATCACGTTGTTTCTTGCTTTGCTTGACTTGCTCGTGCAAAGCGTCGCGCCGGTGAAACTGGCGAGTGCTGCTTATTGTGCGGACCCGGCGCGCTATGCGCAGGCGCGCATCAATCACGTGCTTTCCTACATTGGCAAGAACCTGTCGCAAGAGTTGCGCGAAACGGAGTTGGCCGAACTTGTGGGACAGAGCGTCAGTGCCTTCTCGCGATACTTCCGTCGGCACACCGGCGTGCCTTTCGTGCATTATGTGAACCGGCTGCGCATTAATCTCGCGTGTCAATTATTGATGTCGGGTGAACTGAACATCACCGATATCTGCTATCAGGTCGGCTTTAATAACCTCTCGAATTTTAACCGCCAGTTCCTTTCCCTTAAGGACATGTCGCCTTCGCGATGGCGCGCCTACCAACAACTTAACGCTGCCAGTGGTGCTGAATCGCCTGATGCCGCAGTTGTGCAAGACCGGCGATGACTACACGATAAATAAAGGCGCAACACTTTCAGCCCGTGGAACGGAGACATCGCGCAGTACATGGGATATGAAACACGACGCGGCAACTTTCCCATAATCGGGCCAACGCAAGTGAGGCAGGTGATGGGCATTGGTCTGGAAGCCGCTAGCAACGACGAAAAACTACAACAAGGAGTTCACTCGCGACGCAGACACGGCAGCAGCTACGCCGGAATTTTTCTAATAATGGAGACATTCGATGACCCGACTTTCGAACCAACTAATCGGCGCTAGCGCCCTGAGCCTGAGCTTGTTGAGCAACACGGCGGCACTGGCCGCCCCCAGTGGCACGGTCGCCTTTCTGATGCCCGACCAGGCGTCGACCCGCTACGAACAGCATGACTTCCCCGGCTTCAAAGCCGAAATGAGCAAGCTCTGCCCCGACTGCAAGGTCCTCTACCAGAATGCCAATGCCGATGTCTCGACGCAGCAGCAGCAGTTCAACTCGGTGATCGCGCAAGGCGCCAAGGTGATCGTCCTCGACCCGGTCGACTCGACGGCCGCCGCGTCGTTGGTCCACATGGCGCAGGGCCAGGGTATCAAGGTTATCGCTTATGACCGGCCCGTGCCCTCGACGCCGGCCAACTACTACGTTTCGTTCGACAACGAAGGCATCGGCAAGGCCATCGCGCAGTCACTCGTCCAGCACCTGAAGGAAACCGGCGTGCCGACCACCAAGGGCGGCGTGCTCGAAGTCAACGGTTCGCCGACCGACGCGGCCGCCGGACTGATCAAGAAGGGTATCCACGCCGGACTGCAGGGGAGCGGCTACAAGACGCTGGCCGAGTACGACACACCGGACTGGGCGCCCCCGAAGGCCCAGCAGTGGGTCAGCGGGCAGATCACGCGCTTCGGCTCGCAGATTGTCGGTGTCGTGGCCGCTAACGATGGCACGGGCGGCGGGGCTGTCGCGGCCTTCAAGGCAGCCGGCGTCAACCCGGTGCCCCCCGTGACCGGCAACGACGCGACGCTCGCGGGATTGCAGTTGATCATCGCGGGCGACGAGTACAACACAATCCTGAAGCCGAGCGAGATCGTCGCCGCCGCAGCGGCGAAGGTGGCCGTCGGCTTCCTTTCCGGGCAGACGCCGAAGGCTGAAACGACGCTCTTCAATA
Organism: Paraburkholderia sp. RL17-373-BIF-A; assembly: GCF_046030175.1. Taxonomy (NCBI): domain Bacteria; kingdom Pseudomonadati; phylum Pseudomonadota; class Betaproteobacteria; order Burkholderiales; family Burkholderiaceae; genus Paraburkholderia; species Paraburkholderia sp. RL17-373-BIF-A. Next base: position 19,495 of record NZ_JARESO010000041.1, on the reverse strand, counting down.
CGCCGTCCCAGCTCTTCAAGCCGGCGGTCATCACGGCGAAGAACCTCAAGGCGGAAGTTGTCGACAAGGGGTTCGCGAGCGGCAAGGATCTGTGTACTGATCGGTATGCCGAAGGATGCAAGAAGCTGGGAATCACTTACTGATCTGGCGCATAGCTGACGCAAATGCGGCACAAACGCCCGACGGACCCGGCTCGTGCCGGGTCCGTCTACTCTCAATGAGGTATCCGTCCCATGACTGACAACTCCACGACACGATCCAGGCGCGGCGAACTGGTGCTGAGCCTGCGCGGCGTCTCGAAGCACTTCGGAGCGGTCTCGGCTTTGACGGACATCGAGCTCGACGTGCATGCCGGCGAAGTGGTCGCCCTGGTGGGCGACAACGGGGCCGGCAAATCGACGCTGGTGAAAGTTCTAGCCGGGGTCCATCAACCCAGCACCGGCACCATTACCTTCGGCGGCAAGGAGGTCACGCTGTCCAATCCGGGCGCGGCGCTCGATCTCGGCATCGCCACGGTGTTCCAGGACCTGGCGTTGTGCGAAAACCTCGACGTCGTCGCGAACATCTACCTCGGGCGCGAGCTGAATCCGCTGCGCCTCGACGAGGTCGCGATGGAGGTGAAGGCCTGGACGCTGCTGAACGAGTTGTCGGCGCGTATTCCGAGCGTGCGCGATGTGGTCGCGTCGCTCTCGGGCGGCCAGCGCCAGACCGTCGCAATTGCGCGCTCGCTGCTGCTGGACCCGAAGCTGATCATGCTCGACGAGCCGACGGCAGCGCTGGGCGTGGCCCAGACCGCCGAGGTGCTGAATCTGATCGAGCGGGTGCGCGACCGCGGTCACGCGGTGATCATGATCAGCCACAACATGGAGGACGTTCGCGCCGTGGCGGACCGGATCGTGGTGCTGCGGCTGGGCCGCAACAATGGCGTCTTCTATCCCGACTCCTCGAATCAGGAACTGGTGGCCGCGATCACCGGCGCCACGGAGAACGCCGTGTCGCGTCGCGCCGGCCGACGCCAGGCCGAACAGGGCACCCAGACTAAGGAGCCGTCATGAGCAACGATATTCAAGGCGGCTCGCAGCCTGAACCGCAAGGCGCGCCACAGCCGTCCACGCTGCTCGACCGCAGCGATGTCCGCGTCAAGCACGCCACCGGAGTCGGCGGTACCGTGGCCGCCTTCGTCGAGCGGGTGCGCTCGGGCGATCTGGGATCGCTGCCGGTCGTCGCGGGCCTGATCATCATCTGGACCGTGTTCACCAGCCTGAACCCGGTGTTCCTCTCGGCCGACAACCTGGTCAACCTGCTGTTCGACTGCTCGACGGTCGGCGTGATCTCGCTGGGGATCGTCTGCGTGCTGATGGTGGGGCAGATCGACCTGTCGGTGGGTTCGATGAGCGGCTTCGCTTCGGCCCTCGTCGGAATGCTCTGGGTGAACCACGGCTGGCCGGTGCTGCTGGCCATCGTCGCCGCGGTCGCCGTCGGTGCGGTGGTCGGCGCACTGTACGCGTTTCTGCTCAACCGGCTCGGCATGCCGAGCTTCGTCGCGACGCTGGCCGGGTTGCTCGCAATCCTCGGGATGCAGCTATATGTGCTAGGCGCTACCGGGTCGATCAACCTTCCCTATGGTTCGACGATGGTGAACCTCGGGCAACTCATCATCATCCCGGCTGTCGTTTCGTACCTCTTTGCGCTGGTGCCCGGTGTCGTGATGCTGGTGATCGGGCTGCGCACGCGTGAGCGCCGCCGCGCATCCAATCTGTCGGCGCCCTCGGTGGGCAGTCTTTGTGTGCGCGCCCTGGCCATTACCGTACTTTTGGAGGCTGTGGTTGCCTACCTCAACCAGGGACGTGGCGTTCCACTGATGTTCGGCATCTTCCTCGGCCTCTCGGTCGCGATGGACTATGCGCTAACAAGGACGCGCTGGGGCCGGTCGATGAACGCGGTCGGCGGTAATCACGAGGCTGCGAGACGGGCAGGCATCAATGTCGGCGCCATCTACACCAGCGCCTTCGTACTGTGCGCCAGTCTCGCCGCGCTCGGCGGCGTGCTGACCGCGGCACGGCTCGCCTCGGCCAGTCAGCAGGCCGGCACCGGCGACGTGAACCTGAACGCCATTGCAGCGGCCGTGATCGGTGGCACCAGCCTGTTCGGTGGCCGAGGCAGCGCGTATTCCGCAGTACTGGGCATTATCGTGATCCAGTCTATCGCCAGCGGCCTGACGCTGCTGAACCTGTCGTCCTCGCTGCGCTTCATGATCACCGGCGCGGTGCTGGCGATCGCGGTGATCGTCGACTCGCTTGCCCGGCAGTCCCGCGTCTCGCATGGTCGCGCGTAATTCAAACAGTCCAGCAATCGTTTTGCACGGGACCGCGGTTGCATGGGACCGGAGTAAGCGCTAAAGCGCTAACTCCGGTCGACATAGGAGAGCAGTCAATGAGTGAATCCATGAAAGGAAAAGTTGCCGCGATCACGGGCGCGGCATCGGGCATCGGCTTGGAGTGCGCGCGCACCCTGCTCGCGGAAGGCGCAAAGGTCGTTCTGATCGACCGTGCGAAAGACAGGCTCGTGCAACTGTGCGCAGAACTGGGGCCGAACGCACTGCCGCTGGCCGTGGATCTGTTGCAGCCGTCGGAGGTGTCCGCGATGCTGCCGAGAATCCTCGAGCTGGCCGGTGGCCTCGATATCTTCCATGCCAACGCCGGCGCCTACGTCGGCGGCGATGTCGTGGATGGAAATCCGGACGAGTGGGATCGCGTACTGAACCTGAACGTCAATGCCGCGTTCCGATCGGTTCACGCCGTGCTGCCGCACATGGTCGCGCAGAAATCGGGTGACATTATCTTTACCAGTTCCATCGCGGGCATCGTCCCGGTCGTGTGGGAGCCGATCTACACCGCGTCCAAATTTGCGGTGCAGGCCTTTGTCCACACGACCCGGCGCCAGCTCGCCAAGCATGGTGTGCGGGTCGGCGCGGTGGCCCCGGGCCCGGTCGTCACCGCACTGCTCGACGACTGGCCGAAGGCGAAGATGGACGAAGCGCTCGCTTCGGGCAGCCTGATGCAGGCCAGGGAGGTCGCCGATGCGGTGCTCTTCATGCTGACGCGGCCGCGCAACGTGACCATCCGCGATCTCGTGATTCTTCCAAACAACGTCGATCTCTGAAATGCGTGCCAGACGCGGGCGCGGTTGTGTGGCTCGCCGTCAACATGGAACGCCTCCCCCAAAAAGGCAATGAGCAGACAGTGACCAGGCAGCGAGCTATGACCTCAGAAAACTCGACCTCCGGCGCGACAGACAGCACGCGCGATGCGCTCCATGTCGTCGGGGTGGATGTGGGCACGGGCAGCGCCCGGGCTGGAATCTTCGACCTTGCCGGTCGCATGGTGGCCTCGGCCAGGCGTGACATCACGCTGTTCCATGCAAGCGGCTCCATCGTCGAACAATCGAGCGGCGAAATCTGGACCGCCGTCTGCGCTTCCGTGAAGGATGCGCTGTCGCAGGCCGCCGTCTCGCCCGATCAGGTCGCCGGCATCGGCTTCGACGCCACCTGCTCGCTCGTCGTGCTGGGCGAGGGCGGCCAGCCCCTGCCCGTGGGCCCTTCCGAGCAAGCCGAGCGCGACATCATCGTCTGGATGGATCACCGCGCCGTGGCACAGGCGGAGCGCATCAATACGACGGGCCACGAGGTGCTGAAGTTTGTCGGCGGCAAGATCTCGCCGGAAATGGAAACACCGAAGCTGCTGTGGCTCCTCGAGAACAGGCCGGGCGTGTTCGAGGCGGCGTGGCAGTTTTTCGACCTGACCGACTTCCTGACCTGGCGCGCGACCGGGGATCTGTCGAGATCCACCTGCACGGTCACCTGCAAATGGACTTATCTGGCGCACGAGCGGCGCTGGGACGAGAGTTACTTTCGGAGCATCGGCCTCGGCGTGCTGGCGGACGAGGCTTTTGCGCGCATCGGCCAGACCGTCGTCGACCCGGGTACGCCGTTGGGCAGCGGACTGACCGAAGACGCCGCCGCGCAGCTCGGCCTGCGAACCGGAACGCCGGTCGCCACGGGCGTGATCGATGCCCATGCCGGGGGGATCGGCACGGTCGGCGCCGACGGCGAGCCCGAGTCCTGCCTCGCCTACGTCTTCGGCACCTCATCGTGCACGATGACCACGACCCGCAGTCCGGTCTTCGTGCCCGGCGTGTGGGGGCCTTATTTTTCGGCGATGGTGCCGGATGCATGGCTCAACGAGGGCGGCCAATCGGTAGCGGGCGCGGCGATCGAACGACTGCTTTCGATGCACCCCGCAGCCCCAGACGTCCGACGTCGCGCAGAGCACGAGGGCCACCCGCTGCCGGTGATGCTTGCCGGTCTCGCGGCGCAGGCGGCGGACAGCCTGTCGGGCGCGGCGTTGCTGGCCAACGGCCTGCATGTCGTCCCGGAGTTCCTGGGAAACCGTGCCCCGCTGGCCGACCCACACGCAAGAGCCGTCATTGCGGGCCTTGGAATGGAGGACGACCTGAACAGTCTGGTCGCCCTCTACATTGCCGGCATTTGCAGTATCGGTTACGGCCTTCGCCAGATCATCGAAGCACAGGCGATGGCCGGCGCACCGATCGAGCGGGTGGTCATCAGCGGTGGCGCGGGGCGACTCGATCTCGTTCGGCAACTGCTCGCCGATGCGACGGGAAAGCCCGTGCTTGCGACGCGGGCGGAAGAACCCGTGCTGCTGGGCGCGGCGATCCTGGGCGGCGTGGCTGGCGGCCTGTTCGACGACGTGCGCTCGGCGATGGCCAGAATGTCGCAGATCGGTAGGATCTACGAGTCGGACACGGGTGACATTGCGGCATTGCACGAGGCGCGGTATCGCGCCTTCAGGCAGTTGCAGACCGTGGCCAGGGAAATTCGCTAGGTCCGACGATCAGCCCGCGTTTGCCAGAGAGATCAATGATTGAATTCATGTCGCCGCTTCCTGATTGATCGTGAGGGTGGCTGTGGATGTCGGCGGACTAAACAGCGAAGATGTCGAAGGGCATCCAGTGGCTATGTCAGGCGATCCGTCGAGCGGGAAGTTTTCGCTCCATCGCAATCGGCTGTTCTTCGAGAACCGAATGCACAATCGGGAAAAAGATCGAGGTCGTGCCGCTGGCAGATCTCGAAAGTATCAACCTGCGCGGAACGTTCGATTTCCCAATCGGACGCTTTGCGCATCATTTGCTGCCGGGCGTCGCTGACCTGGATGCGAAGCAACGGCGGTTAGCTTGAACGGCATTAATCTCCATCGGCTCGACACGACTAGAGTTCCGCCCGTCGAGCGCAGGGCAGGCGTCACTCCGGCGTGCGAAAACTTCGGCGGAGCGAGCAAAACGGGAAGGGGGCAAACGGCAGACAGGAAGCGCCTGATTTGGTGAGGTATTTTAGCGGGACCGCTTCGCAACCCGCATCAAGCCAGGATCAACCTGCCGTCACAAAATGCATTGAAATCAAGGGTGGGCCTGGCAGCGCGCCCGCCGCAAAATTCCGGTCAACTCCCGTTCAGGTCAAAGCGACACGATCTGTCGCAATAGTTCCAGCGCTTTCATTTCGTCAAGACGACCGGTTCGTGCCTTACCTGCGAGCGTCTTGATCAGCGCCTCTGCGATCGGTTCAATACCGATCAGATCGCCAAGACTGGTCACGGGAGCAGAACGGCGCGGCTCCGCGATGACCTCTGTGATGGAAGCCGGCGCGGGCTGCTGGTGGGAGGCGGACGGTGGGAAATCGCTGTCGACAGTTTGCCGGATTGCCAGATCGGAGGCATGCGGAAGTCCCGGATCCTGTTGCTCCACGACTGCCTTCGTAACGACGCTGCCGCTGGGGTGATCCGCCTCGGACGGTTGGGCGTGTCGGTCGCTCGCGGCTTTTGTCTTTCTTGTCGCGGATTTTCTTGCCACCACCGCTTCCGGCCTTTTCGCGGCAGGAAGCTCCTGCTGATCAGGTGCAGATCGACCCGACAGCGGATCAAGCAGAGCCGAGACAGACTCAGGAATGTCTGAGACTGAACGCGGAACGTCCAGCCAGGCAGTCGGCAACCCAAGGCGTTCGGTGAAACGGTTGGCTTCAGCGTCGTCCATGCGCTTCTGTCCATACAGACGATTGTCCAGGTTGGAGGCGCTGATATTCACTACTGCGCTCAGTCGCACCTTCGATCCTTTACGTGAGGTGAGTACGTGCAGGTTGGCGCGACGAATGTTTTGCAGAGCTGCCACGTCGGTCAACGGCAAGGATTGCTGGGCCCCGGACTTCATGGACGCTTTGGCCTTCGCTGATGCCGGTTTCGACGAGGGAGCCGTGGCAGTTCTTGCCGCTGCGGGGTTGCGCTTCGCGACGGCCTGTGGCGAGTCGCCATCGGTTCTCTTTGGCATTTCTGATTTCCTGGGCAAACGGTCAGTGGGGGTAGGGTGGTGATTCGCCAGTACTGCAGGAGCCGGTTCCACTGGCTGCCCGTCCGCCGATTCTGGCTCAGCATTCGCGCGAATAAAGATGAGCGGCGCCCTCAAGCGACTGATCGTTTCGGATGTGAGCGCAGGATTGGGTTGATCGAAAAACCCGTCGGGTAGACCGAGCGTCGTTTCGATGTGGAAAGCCGTCTCGGGTGTGAATCTCTCGCCGTTGATCAACTCGGCCACGCGCGCCAGGTTGGATTCAAGTCCCAGTGCGATGTTCTCCGCGCCCACCGCGTCGACAAGCCATTTAAACGAACGCGTTTTGAAAATGGACGCCGTCTGGGCTGGGTCTCGCGCGGGCGGCGTTTTTACGTATGGCTTGTTCTGTCGGTGGGATGTCGTATTTGAGGGTTGGCGCGATTGACGCGGACCCTTGCCTCGCGATCCCGGATGTCGCCCATTTGGCTGACTCATAAAGTGGGGCTCTCCGCCGATGAAATCACTGTCAATGCGGGGATTATAAGGGAGGGGAGACTGTCCTCGGAGTTGTCATCCATCATCCAAAAAAATGAGACGTTCTGACGACCCGGATGCTGACGGCCTTGTGCCCGGCGACCTTCGTGGCCGATCAGGAACGTGCGGCCGTTGCAGGTCGCTTTGCCGACATTCGCGACCAGGTGTCGGCGAGTGTCAGCTTTCGTTATTGACGAATGAGCCTTCTCGACCCTCAAGTGCTGTTCGTCATCGCGACCGGCAACGGCCGCTTGCCAAGTCCAACGGCCATTCGCTCGCGCGAGATCGCCTTTCGCTTGTCGGCCGTGGCAAACGTTCGTGACGAGCGCGCGTTGGACGCCTGCGCCGGTCAACACCGTGATGCCAGCTCACGACGATGCGCTATTTTGCCTCGTTGTTTCGACTGCAGGCGAGGGAGCCGATAGCACAGGCCTCCGGTTGCCCTGCCAGACCCGCCTGGCGATCGCAGGGCTGAGCAGCGACGACGGCGGCATCATCAGGTTGACAACCTTCAGAAACGCCGTCGCCAGCGTGCTGTCGCGCGTTGCGGCAAGGTGAAGCTTGCCAATGTACCAGTTGATGAAACGTAGCATCGGCGGGCGCGCGCCCTTGACCTGTGGATGGCGGAGGTCGTTGCCAACGGCGATGTCCCACGGAATATCGACGATCTTCGCGGCCGCCCGGAAGAATCGACGCGCAAGATCGTTCGAGCCCGCGCGCAGGCACCGCTGCAGCGTCAGCGCTTCCTCTGCCGCGACGGTCATGCCCTGCCCGTAGACCGGATTGAAGCTGCAGATGGCGTCACCAAAAACCAGGTAGTTCCCGGGGAAGCGTGCAAGCTTCTCGTACCGCCGGCGCAGGCTGCAGGCGTAGCGGTAGTGCTTGTAATCGGTTAGCGGTTCCGCTCTTGCGACAACGTCGTGAATCTCCATGGTCGGCAGCGTCGCCAGATACGCGAGAAAGCCCTGGTCGTTGTCCGGTGCGTCGTCGCCAAGAAAACCGCCGGCACTGACGATCCAGCTGTTGTTGTCCTGCGCGAGCAGGACACCATTACGCCAGTTCGGCGCACTACCGGCGACAACAATACCGTGCTTGCCGTCAAGATCAGTCGGCCGACGTCGATAGGTACGGGTCGTGTAGCAGATGCCGATCTCGACCTTCTCATTGGCGGGAGGTTGGTAGCCGAGTGCTTCAAGCCACGCCGCACTGGATGAGCCACGGCCAGTCGCATCAACGACAAGGTCCGCGTTGAGTGTCTCTTCCGGTTTGCCCTCGACACATATGCGCACACCGGTCACGCTCCTGCGAACGGGGTCGGTGGCGAGGCCACGCACAGCGCAACTTTCTATGGCGCGCACGTTCGGCAATCCGAGGAGCCGTCGGCGTAGATGGCCTTCGAGCACGGGACGGCTCGCAAGCAGACCGATCAGGTCGCTCGTGCCGTTAGCAAGCCTGACGTTGCGACCTATCCAGATCACATCGTTGGCGACATCACCGATCAAGCCGCCGCTTTGGGCGACGACCTCGGCGTTGTATCCCGGGAAGAATTCCTCGAGTACCGCGCTGCCGCGCGCAAGGAGCCCATGGGTATGACGACCCTGTGGCACGCCCTTGCGCGGTGTGTCTGCTGCCGGAAACGCATCGCGTTCGAGCAAGGTGACTGTGGTATAGAAATCCGACAGCACGCGGGCGGCCAGGAGCCCACCCATGCTCGCGCCGATCACGATCGCATGCTCGCCCAGGTTCTTCATGGCAATCCTCCAGTTCAATCCGTCGCAATGAGTCCAGTGACCATCGCTTGCAGGGAATGGTAGGATTGCTTCGTCCCCTGAGCGTCCCCCGGACGCCGTCATTGAGGGTCGCCTCGCCATGGCTCTGTTCAGCGTGCGGACGCTTGGATTTCCGGAGATCCGTCGGGACGGCCGGCTGTGTCAGCTGCCCCTGCGCAAGGGCCTGGCCCTGCTGGTTTACCTGGCCGAAGCGAAGGGCTCAGTCGGGCGTGACGTCTTCGCCACGATGTTGTGGCCGGAAGGCCGCGAAGAGGTTGTACGGGCGCGGCTGAGGCGTCTGTTGCATCGCCTCCAGCTCACGCTTGGCGACGACGTTCTCGCCACCGACCGGTCGACGGTTCGATGGTCATCAGCGATCGGCCTGCAGTTGGATTCCCAGCTGTTCGAGCAAGCCTGCGACCGCGGCGAGTTCGAGCGGGCCTGCCGTCATTATCCCGGCGACTTTCTCGAAGGTTTTTCGCCCGGCGACTGCCCGCAGTTCGACGAGTGGGCTTTTTTTCGCCGGGAGGCCTTGCGGGGCCGGGCGATCCAGGCGCTCGAGCGAGTGGTGCACGACAAGAATGCGGCCGGTGAGTACATGACCGCGGCCGCCCATGCCGGCCGTCTTGTTGAGCTTGATCCGCTCAGCGAAGTGTACGGCCGGCACCTCATCCGCAACCTTCTGCTCGCCGGAGACCGGGCCACAGCCCAGCGGCACCTCGAGGCCCTGACGCAGCGCCTTCGCGACGAGCTCAATGTAGCCCCCGAATCCGAGACCCGCGCGCTGCTCGATGCGGGCGCAATGTTACCCATCGAGGACCCGCCGTCGACGCGTTACGTCAGCGGTGGCGGCGTCCATCTCGCGTTCCAGACCTATGGTGCCGGCCGCATTGATATCCTGGTGCTGCCCGGTTTCGTGTCCCACGTCGAACGGATCTGGGAGGAGCCCCGGTGCCGGGCGTTCCTGTCCGCGCTCACTGAGATGGGCCGTCTTGTCCTGCTCGATCGTCGCGGCATCGGGCTTTCCGACCGGGTCGGGTTCAATCCGAGCGTCGACGCGACCGCGCAGGACATCGGCACCGTGCTTGACGCCGCTGGCAGCCGCCGGGTCGTTCTGTTCGGCGCGTCCGAGGGCGGACCGGCATGCATCAAATTTGCCGCTGATCACCCCGACCGTGTCGCCGGCCTCGTTCTCTTCGGCTCGTTGGCGAAGGGGAGCGCGGCATCCGACTATCCGCACGCGCTGCAGGCTAGCCAGTACGACGTGTGGCTGCGGCAGCTCGTCGCCGTCTGGGGCGGTCCTGCCGGTATCGAAACATTCGCGCCGAGCCTCTCCTGCGATTCGCAGGCGAGAGCCTGGTGGGCAGGCTTGCTGCGGGCCGCGTCGAGCCCGGGAGCCATCAAGGGCGTGCTTGAGGCGTTGCGCGAAATGGATGTGCGGCATCTCCTGGGCCGAATTTCCGTTCCGACTCTGGTGCTCCACCGCCACGGCGACCGCGCCGTTCGCATCGGCGCCGGCCGGCATCTCGCCAGCCACATCGCGCAGGCGCGATTCGTCGAACTCGACGGTGCCGATCACTGGGTCTTCGCGGGCGACCAGCAACCCGTCCTGGACAACATCAAGCAATTTGTCGGCAGTCTCGCGGCGTGACTGCGACCGAGAGATGCAGGCCAATATATCAGCGCAAGGCAAAGTGCGATTCAGATGAAACCTACCTACGCAGCGCCACTGAATCGCGTTATCCGACGATGTAACCGTTCGACTGCGGTGACAACCGCGCGTTGAATGTCCGTCTTCTCGGAAGCGGCCTTTTGGGATTATTCTTGTTGAACGGCTCATCTCTCCCGAGGTTGTCAGATCGCCGGACTTGTGCCGACAGGGCCTGCGCTCCTGAGCATGGCTATCGCGACACGAACACGCTACTCCTTGATCGAACAGGTGCCGTGATGGATAAGAAAGATGCCGCTGGTTCGCACGCTTTCCCCGGAGTCCAGCCGCGCTTCGAGGAAACGCTCGATCCGGACGATTGGACCGGGCTGCGGACACTTTCCCACCAGATCATCGACGATGCGGTTGACTACCTGCGCGACGTCCGCAGCCGGCCGGTGTGGCGAAACATGCCGGCGGATGTCACAGCCTTATTCGAGCAAGCGCTGCCACGGTCGGCGTCGCCGGTGGAAGGGATCTATCACGAGCTTGCCGAGAACGTGTTGCCCTATCCGCTGGGCAACGTGCATCCGCGCTTTTGGTCCTGGTATATGGGGGCTAGCAACTTCACCGGTGCACTGGGAGATTTCCTGGCGGCAATCCAGGGCTCTAACCTTGGTGGCGGCAATCATGCTGCTGCCCTGATGGATCGGCAAGTGGTCAACTGGTGCAAGGAGATGATCGGTTTTCCAGTTTCGGCCAGCGGCACATTGGTGAGCGGTGGCTCAATGGCCAATATCATTGGCTTGACAGTGGCGCGCAACGCCAAGGCCGGCATCGACGTGCGCGAGCATGGTGTCGCCGCCATGGAGCGGCCCTTGCGTTTCTATGGCTCGGACCAGGTCCACAGCTGTCACCGAAAGGCCATGGAGGCGCTAGGCATGGGAAACCGAGCGCTGCGATGCATCCCGACAGATGTCGAACTAGGGATCGATCTCGCCGCCCTGCGCGTTGCGATCGCAGAGGATCGGGCGGCGGGATTTCAGCCTGCCTGCGTGATAGCGACAGCGGGGACAGTTAACACCGGCGCGATCGACGATCTGATGGCACTGGCGGATCTGGCCGCCGAAGAGAACCTCTGGTTGCACATTGACGGATGCATCGGCGCGCTGATTGCGATCGCTCCCGAAAATGCAAATCGCGTTGCAGGAATCGAGCGGGCGGATTCCATCGCGCTCGATCCTCACAAGTGGTTGCACGCACCGTTTGAAGTCGGCTGCGCCCTGGTTCGCGACGCCTCTGCCCATCGAGGCGCGTTCGCGGTGACACCGGAATATCTGGAGCCGACGCCGCGCGGAATCGCGTCGGCCCCTTGGCTGTATGAGTACGGACTGCAGACGACGAGAGGTTTCCGTGCGCTGAAGGTCTGGATGGCACTAAAAGAGCATGGAGTCGAGAAGTTTGGCCGCCTGATCGATCAGAACATCGCACAGGGTCGCTACCTCAGCGGCCTGATCAAGGCCGAGCCCCTTCTCGAGCTGGTCGCGCCAACGAATATCAACATCGTATGCTTCCGATATCGTCCGGAGGGGGTGGAAGAGGGAGCATTGAAGGCGCTCAACATCGAGATCATGCTGCGGCTACAGGAAGCGGGCATCGCGGCCTTGTCCGACACGACGGTGCACGGAGTGCATTGCCTGCGGGTAGCAATATGCAACCACCGCACCCGCTGCGATGACCTGGATCTGCTGGTCAATGAAATCGTTCGGCTTGGGCACCAGATTGTGAGTGCAAGCCCCGCCTGACTTGTTTGTTCGAGTCTCGCTCCGCTTCGGCGTTGAAGGCAGAATCAATATGCGCCTCCGGAACCTCGGCATCGTTCGGCTGTGGCCGATCAGGCAACGCTCGTCTTTCGGAGGCCAATGCCCGTTACGAGTAGTTCAGCGTTGACGTGGAAGCGGGTCGATGGGTGGCAAAGGGCGTGGCATTCGCGCTGAGTCGGTGGCTACAAAGGTGAGGGTAGCTTCCGTCACCTTGACGACGTCGGCCGCCATGCCCATGCGTTGAGCGAAGACCTCCACGTTGACGGTGATCGACGTACGTCCCTCGCGCACGATTTCTGCGTAGAAGCTCAACAGGTCGCCGATAAAAACGGGCTGTCTGAACGTGAACGAATTGACGGCGATGGTGACGACACGGCCGTTCGCGCGCCGGCTGGCGGGAATCGATCCGGCGATGTCGACGTGTGACATGATCCAGCCGCCGAAGACATCGCCGTGTACGTTGGCGCTCGACGGTTGGGGCACGACGCGCAGCACGGGCATCGCGTGGGCGGGAAGGCGTTCCGAGGATGAGGAGGCGGGCATGGCGGTCTCGTGTCGTAAGTGAGCCGGGAGCTGCACGATAGCGCCCGGCTCCTGGCAAATATCGCGTTCAGCGGACCACGTGCGTCAGCCAGTGCGCGTAGCGTTCCGATTTGCCGGCGACCGCGGCAAAGAACGTTTCCTGCAGCGATGCGGTGATCGGTCCACGCTCTCCGTTGCCGATCACGCGATCGTCGAGTTCACGAATGGGCGTCAGCTCGGCCGCCGTGCCCGTAAAAAAGGCTTCGTCGGCGCAGTACATTTCGTCGCGCGTATACCGTGGTCGACATCACGGAGAATGAGCAGGCCCGGACTGGAAGTGTCGTGACGTTGCTGGGACAGGACGGCGACCAGACGATAACGATCGACGAACTGGCAGCATCGCTGCGGCTCCCCGTCATGGAACTGATTCCGCGGTTAGTGAGGAGCTTGCCTCACGTTGACACCGAAGTGACGGATGTGCCGGGCAATAACGGATGTGTCTGTCGCTCATCAAACTGAATCGAATGGCCGTTGTGCATTAGAACCTGTGGACGAAGGCGCGTTGACTCGAATGAGGCATTGGCCGATGACCGGGCAGCAGGTCCAAAGGCGAATGACCGCTGCGCCTCCGGACGAAACGAAAGGCGGCCCTGGAGCCACGTGGCGAGGCAAGGGGCGACACGGGTCGGTCGGGCGCGTCGATATTGCCAATGCCGTGATAACCCGCCGTGTCACCGCAACCGCTTCTTGGCATTAGCTGTGGAATCGGCAGGGCCGGGCAGCGTCCCCGGATTCTCGGCAATTCCGGTCGTTCATGCCTTGCTCGACGCAGTTGTTTCGCAGCGACCGTTTTCGTGCAGTTTCGAATCGTCAATGGCGATCCGCACTCGAAATAGAGCGGGGTGATTGCTCCACGCTCGCACCGACATCAAGAACGAACCGTTCCGGCCGAGCCAACCTTCGAGGCAACAAGGAAACCTGTTGCGACGACAGTCCTTGTTTCGGAGAAGGCGCTGACGCTGACCTTGCTGCGCGGTCGCCCAACTGCGGTTTTCTGAATCTTGTCGTGGTCGAACGCGACCCACACGCCTGAGTAATGGCTGATCAAGGTTGGACCAGGCGACTTCCACCACGTTGATGTCAGCCATCTTGCCATTGCTTTCTGACAGTTCCTTCTGGGTGACCAGGCGTCAGTGGACGTATGGTCAGCCATTGGCCACTTTGCGCTCGCCACAAGGCGCCTTGTTCCTGCGGCGCAGTTCATCTGTGGTTTCGCCGCCGCCGTCCGGCAGCCAGCCAGGCGGCTGGAGAATGTGATTGATCGCCGTCCACACGTTCTTTGCCTTCACTACGTCCCGCACCAGTGTCGCCCAGTGCTCGAACTCGACGACGAACGGATTGCGCGAGGTGGTCGGCGTGACGAGACCGTAACGGCAAGGTTCGTCGGCGCGCTCCTCAACGTAGGTGCCGAACAGCCGGTCGAAGATAATCAATACGCCGCCGTAGTTCGCATCCAGATAATCGACATTCGATGCATGGTGCACGCGGTGCGAGGATGGCGTATTGAAAACATACTCAAGCCAGCCGAGCTTCGGAATCCACGTGGTATGCAGCCAGAATTGATACATGAGGTTGATGAAGAGCGTCAGCAGTACGACTTCAGGACGCACGCCGAGCCATACGAGCGGCGCGAAGAAGATCGCCGAGCCCGACAGCTTGCCCGTCACGCCGAGCCGGTACGCGGTGGAAAGGGTCAACTGGTTAGGCGAGTGGTGCACAGCGTGCGTCGCCCAGAAGAACCGGATGCGATGCGACGCCCGGTGATACCAGTAGTAGCAGAATTCCTGGCCGATGAAGAGCGTGAGCACCATCAGAGCGCTGTTCAGTTCTACGGTGAAGATGCGATGCTCCCATGCCAAGGCAAATATGGGGGTTGCGAGCGAGAGCGGCAGCAGCGCGAGCAGCTTGCGTCCGACAACATCGGCGAGCGAAAGCCACACTTCGTGCCATGCGAATGGCGTGTCGGTTATGCGATTTTTCCGGCTAAGCCAGACAGCTTCGACCAGCGACACGGCGATGACGAAAGCTGTGACGTAAAGCGTGAATTTTCCAAGTGATTCCATGACGATGCCCTAACGGTAGTGGCGGAAGCTATCGTCTGCGGTGAAAGGGTGTGTCAGTGCATCGCATCCGATACCGACACATTAGCCATGGGTGCCATAACAGTCTATGTGGAAGTTATTTCACCGTATGTCGTGGGACGTGGAGCCTTGCCACGCGATGAAAGTCGGGCCCAGACACATGGAGCCTGGTCCTTTGACACGGTAGTGACAATCACAGGACCGCACGGTGTCTAGGGCAGGTCAAACTGTGCTGTCGGAACCGTAGCTACCAAGATGCTCAGTCCCGCTAGCAGGCGTAACCGGAGCCGCTTGTCCAGGCCGTTTTTTATCTACGCGCCCTCGTTCGAGATGACAACCTTCAAGGCCCGCGAATGCACCGCATCGGAGAACGTAGTGTAGGCATCCATGATCCGGTCCAGCGTGAAGCGGTGCGTGACCAGCTTCTTCGGTTCAAGGCGTTTCGACGCCACAGTTGAAAGCAGCATGGGCGTGGTGTACGTATTCACCAGGCCGGTTGTCAACGTGATGTTGTGTGACCAGAGCCGCTCCAGGTGCAGGTCCACCTTCGTGCCATGCACGCCTATATTCGCGATCGTTCCGCCCGCGCCGACGATGGACTCGCAGATGGCAAATGTCGCCGGAAGACCGACTGCCTCGATGGACACATCCACACCGCGGTTGATCGTCAGCGCCATGACCTGTTCGACGGAATTTCCTGCGGCGCTGTTGACGAGGTCTGTCGCACCGAACTGCTTCGCGACTTCCAGCCGGTTGTCGTCGAGATCGATGACGATGATCTGGGCGGGCGCGTAGAACTGAGCTGTCATTAGTGCGGCAAGACCGACTGGCCCCGCCCCCACGATGGCAACGCTCTGACCCGGCTTGAGCTTGCCGTTGAGGATCCCGCATTCAAAGCCCGTCGGCAGGATGTCGCTGAGCATCACGAGAGCCTCCTCATCGGCGCCGGCGGGCATGTGATAAAGGCTCGAGTCGGCATGTGGGATGAGGACCTTCTCGGCCTGCGTACCGTCAATGAGATGCCCAAGAAGCCACCCACCTGTCGTGCAATGGGAATACATCTGCCGTCGACAGAATTCACATTTTCCGCAAGAACTGATGCATGAGATCAGCACCAGGTCGCCGATCATGAAGTTGGACACGGCGTTGCCGACGGCTTCGATGACGCCGACGCCCTCATGACCGAGCGTCGTGCCGGGCCGCACTTTCGGGACGTCGCCTTTCAGAATGTGCAGGTCTGTGCCACAGATCGTCGTCTTCGTGATGCGCACAATCGCATCCGTCGGCTTCGCGATTGTCGGTTCCGGCCTGTCTTCGAGCGCCTTCTGGCCCGGACCATGGAATACCAATGCTTTCATGACCACCTCCATTGCGATGCATCCTCGGACATCGGCGGGCGCCTGGTCTGCGCGGCTTTAGCCATGCGACGCGGCAAGGTAACTATGAATCTGATACACCACAGCCGCGCCTTCACCGACGGCGGCCGCGACACGCTTAATCGAGCCCGAGCGAACGTCACCGATCGCGAACACGCCGTCGACGCTAGTCCGTAATGGTGACGCCGCAAGGCCCGCTTCGGGAAGGTCAGTGCCAGTTAAGACGAACCCTTTGTCGTCCAACGACACGCCGCATGTCTCCAACCAGCTTGAATTCGGTTCGGCGCCCACGAACACGAACAGATGATGTGCTGTCATCGTCCCCTCGATGCCGCCCGCACCGCGGAAATGCACGCGCTCAAGGCGTTCGCCCCCTTCAAGCGCTGTCAGTTCGGTGCGCCTATGAACCGTCACGTTCTCCAGCGCGGCAACGCGCTCGATCAGATAGCGCGACATGCTCTTTTCGAGGCTCGATCCGCGGATGAACATATGGACGTGCTCCGCGTGCGACGCGAGAAACACGACCGCCTGTCCCGCGGAGTTGCCGCCGCCCACGAGCAGCACCGGTTCTTTGCGGCAAAGCCTCGCCTCGATCGGCGAGGCCCAGAAATAGACGCCGCGGGATTCGAAGCGCGCGAGCCCTTCGACACCGAAACGCCGGTACTCCGCGCCGCTCGCGATCACGACGGTACGGGTGGTGATGCGCCGCGCGTCGGCAAGCTCCAGGACGAGCGGGTGCCGGTCGCAGTACAGCCTCTTGACCTCACATGGAATACCGAGATGCGCGCCGAACTTTTGCGCCTGGGCGAACGCGCGGCTCGCCAGCGCATGTCCGGAGATCCCGGTGGGAAACCCCAGGTAATTCTCAATGCGCGAACTCGTACCGGCCTGACCGCCAGGCGCCCGGCCGTCGAAAGTCGCCACCGATAGTCCTTCGGATGCGGCATAGACAGCCGTCGCCAGCCCCGCCGGTCCGGCACCGACGATCGCGACATCGTAGACGTGAGTTGGATCGAACTCGGGAATGAGTGCGAGGCACGACGCCAGTTGGCCCTCGTCGGGGTTTCTTAGCATCGTGCCGTTGGGGCACAGGACGAGCGGGAAATCGTCGGGCTGCGTCGTCAGCCGCTTGAGTAGCGCGATGGCTTCGGCATCGCTGTCGGCATCGATCGTCGTCTGCGGACAGCCATTGCGGAGA
Organism: Paraburkholderia sp. RL17-373-BIF-A; assembly: GCF_046030175.1. NCBI lineage: Bacteria > Pseudomonadati > Pseudomonadota > Betaproteobacteria > Burkholderiales > Burkholderiaceae > Paraburkholderia > Paraburkholderia sp. RL17-373-BIF-A. The sequence continues at coordinate 2,088 of NZ_JARESO010000041.1, read as the reverse complement.
AGGAAATCCTGCAAGGCGACGAGCCGCGCGTTACCGGGCGGTCCGACGAAAACGACGCCCTGCCCGCGTTCGATGATCAAGGCACGCCTCAAGATCAACGCACGCATGATTTTTTCGCCGAGTTCGGCTTCGCTCATCATCATCGCGGTGAGTCCGTCGGGCCGCAGCAAAAGCGCTTCGACATCCTCGATGACGTGCGCGTCGAGCAAGGCGGGCTTGCGCGAGAGCTGTGCGACATCGGAGGTGAACTCGCCATACCCCGTATGAGTCCGTACTACGCGCTCGCGGCCCAGGCCGTCGCGTCCGACGATCCGAACCTTACCTGAAAGCAGGACGAACACACCCGGGCTGATGCTTCCGGCGCGATAGAGCAATTCACCCACTGCGTGGTGGCAACGGTTGCCAAAACGCCGCAGCCTGTCGACCTCGACCTGGGTCAGGACCGGAAACATCTGCTGGAAACGCGGATGGTCGCGCACACTCGGATCGTCGGTCAGCTCGCCCTCCTGCGCGCGCTGCGCGTCGTCCAGTGGCTCGCAAACGAGCGCGCTGCCTGGCGACACTGACTCGTTGTCCATCTGAGATTTACCTCGCAACACCCTACACTCATGGATCACTGCACGGAAGCCGTGGACGCCGGCTTCGTCACGGCATCGGCCATCGCTCATAGTTGCCATGCTCAAAACGCAGCGTTCGGCGCACACTCCAGGCGATTTCCAGCATCAACGAAGTCATGGCCGACTGGGTCGCCCCTATGCGTGAGGCCGGCAAGGTTATATTCCCGCAGCGGCTTCGTACGAAGCAGATCGTGAAGAATGCACTGCCTGCCAGCATCGATAACAGCCTCAGGATGGCGTTCGACGCGGCATGTATCTTTGCCGGTCCAAGGCGGCGCACACTACCGCCCGATATCGCTTCGTCGCTCATCGCTACTTCTCCTCCAGCAAGGGCGGTGGCGCCGCCACCTGGCCGACCGTCGGCTCTACAAGCGTGGCGAGAGACCTTATAGCGTGCCGGCTTGGCCTGCAAGCTGGCCAATGTAGTAACCGAGCCGATTTTCGACATCTCCCGGCTTGTGGAATCCACGCGCCAGCAGTGCCTTGATGTTCTTCTGCGCGGCGGGGCGACCCAGCGACGCCATGCACGCGTCCCACCCTGCGCCGAGTTCGACGTCTGGCGGCAGGCTGGTGTTGACAAGGCGCTTGGTGTTGGCGATGGCCCACTTGTCAAACCTGGAAATGCGAGTCGCTAGCGCGTCCACGAATGCGTCGAGATCGGCATCAGGCAGTGAACGGTTCACGTAGCCATACGCCTCGGCCTGAGCACCACTGATGTCCTCCGAGCCCAGCAGCACTTCAAGCGCGCGGTTACGGCCGATAAGCTGGGGCAGTCGGGCCATAGGGCCGCCGCCAGCGACCATCCCCACACCCACCTCCCATTGCGAAAGGATAGTCTTTTCGCGACTGGCGAAACTCATGTCGCAGGCGAGCGTGATCTCGCTGCCGTTGCCCGTCGCCCGGCCGCGGATGAGGGCGATGGAGACGACGGGCGCGCGCGTCAGGCGTACAAGGAAGTCGGGCCACTGCGGCAGGCCTGTAGGCCCGGGCGGCATGGCCGTCAGGTCCGCGAGCCCGGCGGCGAAATCCGCGTGATTCAGAAAATAGCCGTCTACCGCACTTTCGAAGACCACCACTCTGACATGCTCGTCGGCTTCTAGCGCGTTGATGAGTTCGTGGAATTGCCCGACCATCGGCGGGCCCATCACGTTGATCGGCGGGTGGTCGATCGTGACACGCCAACAGGCCGGGGAGTGCCGTGCAACCTTAAGTTGAGTTGGGGTTGTCGTCGCATTCATGATGGGACTCCTGTCACCGACAGATGCGCGCGGGCGCCTTGGCCGCGCCGGAACAGAACTAGGCCTGCAGAACCTTGAGCAGTTCCCTGGCGGTCGGACCGGATGAGGCCGGGTTCTGGCCGGTGATCAGCCGTCCGTCGACAATAGTGAACACGCCCCAGTTTTCCACCTTTTCAAAGTGGCCGCCCAGGCGCTTGAGTTCATCTTCGACGAGAAAGGGCATCACCTTGGTC